>NZ_JAOWCH010000055.1:0-103576 GCF_030337065.1 Citrobacter sp. Cb004
CGGTAGTTCAGTTGGTTAGAATACCTGCCTGTCACGCAGGGGGTCGCGGGTTCGAGTCCCGTCCGTTCCGCCACTTATTAAGAGCCCTGAGCTAACGCTCAGGGCTTTTTCTTTTCCAGCGATTTAATTATTGCTGAATCCGCAAAAATCCTCTGCATTTTTCACTCTTTTTCGGCAAAGAACTGATGGTCATAATCCTCTCAGTTAACGAACATAGTGATTAAAAAGAGGAATTCTATGACTATCCCTGCATTCGGTTTAGGTACGTTTCGCCTGAAAGACGACGTGGTTATCGCTTCTGTCAAAACGGCGCTTGAGCTGGGCTACCGTGCTGTCGACACTGCGCAAATCTATGAAAATGAAGCGGCTGTTGGTCAGGCGATTGCCGAAAGTGGCGTACCGCGTAACGAGTTGTACATCACCACCAAGATCTGGATTGAAAATCTCAGCAAAGACAAACTGATCCCAAGTCTGAAAGAAAGTCTGAAGAAACTGCGTACGGATTATGTCGATCTGACGCTGATCCACTGGCCATCTCCGGGCGATGCGGTATCCGTTGAAGAGTTTATGCAGGCGCTGCTTGAAGCGAAAGAGCAGGGGCTGACTCGCGAAATTGGTGTCTCAAATTTCACTATTCCGCTGATGGAAAAAGCCATTGCCACAGTAGGTGCAGACAATATCGCGACCAACCAGATTGAGCTGTCTCCGTATCTGCAGAGTCGTAAGGTGGTTGACTGGGCTAAAGCGCACGGTATCCACATCACCTCTTACATGACGCTGGCTTACGGTAAGGCGCTAAAAGATGAAGTGATTGCGCGCATTGGCGCTAAACATAACGCGACCCCGGCGCAGGTTATTCTGGCATGGGCAATGGATGAAGGTTACTCCGTGATCCCTTCATCTACCAAGCGTGAAAACCTGGCAAGCAACTTGCTGGCGCTGGACCTGCATCTGGATACTGAAGATAAAAAAGCGATCGCGGCACTGGACTGCAACGATCGTCTGGTCAGCCCGGAAGGCCTGGCCCCTGATTGGGATTAATTGCCCGACCCTCTGTACCTTTAACCCTCTTTCACAGCTCCTTCGGGAGCTGTTCTTATATACTCACTTAAAAAGTCTATAAATGCCCGAATGCGTGTACTGACCGCACGATCGCTGTAGTAAACGGCGCTGAAAGGCATTTCTACCGGCAGACGTTTATCGGCCAGCAGCTCCACCAGTTCTCCCCGCGCGATTTCTTTATCAATCATATAATCTGAAAGACATGCGATGCCGTTGCCGCTCAGGCAAAGCTGCTTTAACGTTTCCCCGCTGTTGGAAGAAATCCCACATTCGACTTCATGGAGCTGTCCGTCGCTACGGGCAATCGGCCAGGTATTGAGTGAAACGGGTTCGGAAAACCCCAGACACAGATGCTGCTTTAACTGTTCGACGGTCTCGGGCTTGCCAAAACGGGCAATATAGTCCGGTGAGGCAATAATCTTACGATAGCTGGTAAACAACGGACGCGCACGCAGGCTCGAGTCAGTCAGCGTACCTGCTCGTATCGCGACATCCACTTTTCGTTCAATAAGATTGATGAACGTTTCTGAGGAGACAAGAGACAACGTCATCTCAGGATATCTCTCACGGAACGGTCTGATTAGCGGCATCAGGAAATGCAGCATCACCGGCGTTGCCGCGTCGATACGCAGCAGGCCGCGCGGGGTATTGCGCGACTCCATGATTTCCGTTTCTGCTGCTGCCATCTCTTGCAGTATCTGCTGCACACGCCTGAAGTAGCGTTCTCCTTCTTCAGTCAGGCTTAGCTGTCGGGTCGTTCGATTAAGCAGACTCACACCCAATTTCATCTCCAGCTTTTTTACTGCCCGACTGACCGCGGAATTAGCCTGACCGAGTTGTTCTGCCGCCCGGCTGAAGCTGCCGCTTTCCACAACGGCCACAAAAATCGCAAGTTCTTCAGAGGTTGCTTTCATTTTTGCACCTGACGCAAAATTATATTGAGATTTTGAATATTTTTGTTATTAAAGCATCCCGGCATACTGCGTGTCATCTGATTACTGATGTTACGGAGTTATTTATGCCTCTCGCTTTATTTGCACTAACAATAAGTGCCTTCGCTATTGGCACGACTGAGTTTGTGATTGTTGGCCTGGTGCCGACCATCGCTCAACAACTGGCGATCTCGTTACCTTCAGCCGGGATGCTGGTTTCAATCTATGCGCTGGGTGTGGCGATTGGCGCACCAGTGCTGACCGCTCTGACCGGAAGCCTGCCACGTAAACAGCTGCTTGTCGCGCTGATGGTCCTGTTTACGGCGGGGAATTTACTGGCATGGCAGGCACCCGGGTATATGACACTTATTGTCGCCCGTCTGCTGACGGGGCTGGCTCACGGCGTATTCTTCTCGATTGGTTCCACTATCGCGACAAGTCTGGTGCCAAAAGAAAAAGCGGCTTCCGCTATCGCTATTATGTTCGGTGGCTTAACCGTTGCGTTGGTCACGGGCGTGCCGCTGGGTACGTTTATCGGCCAGCACTTTGGCTGGCGTGAGACTTTCCTGGCAGTATCAATGTTAGGCGTGATTGCGCTGATTAGTAGTCAACTGCTGATCCCGGCTAACATTCCAGGTCGAGCGGCCGCCAGCATTCGCGACCAGGTGAAAGTGCTGACTCATCCTCGTTTGTTGCTGATTTACGCCGTTACGGCATTGGGCTACGGTGGTGTGTTCACGGCTTTCACCTTCCTGGCACCGATGATGCAGGATCTGGCGGGCTTCTCCCCGGCAGCGGTAAGCTGGATCTTACTGGGTTACGGCGTATCAGTCGCTATCGGCAATATCTGGGGCGGTAAGCTGGCGGATAAGCATGGTGCGGTTCCTGCGTTGAAATTCATTTTCGCCGCGCTGTTTGTTCTGCTGATGGTCTTCCAACTGACGGCTTCCACACAGTACGCCGCGCTGGCTACCATTCTGGTGATGGGGATCTTTGCCTTCGGTAACGTACCGGGGTTGCAGGTCTACGTGGTACAGAAAGCGGAACAATTTACGCCCAATGCTGTTGATGTAGCGTCAGGGCTGAACATTGCAGCGTTTAACATTGGTATTGCACTGGGTTCCGTGATTGGCGGACAAACGGTCGAGCATTATGGGTTGGCGCAGACACCATGGATTGGCGCACTTATTGTTCTGGTGGCTTTCCTGCTGATGGGGCTGAGCGGCCGTCTTGATAAGCCCACGCACGTTGCTCTGGGGTAAATCATTGATGTAAGCGCCCACTTACAAAACAAACTGCAATTGTTCGTTGAAAGTGAGTGCTAAAATCCCTATAACAGAAGAACCAGTCCGGCTGCGGACTGGTTGACGTTACAGAGGTTTGAAAGTCTAAAGTGCGAAAAAACACCTATGCCATGCGTTATGTTGCCGGACAACCCGCCGAGCGGATTTTACCGCCGGGCTCGTTTGCGCATATTGGCCAGGCATTACCCGCAGGCGTACCGTTGAGCAGTGAAGATCGCATTCGCGTGCTGGTATGGAATATTTTTAAACAGCAGCGAGCAGAATGGCAGTCGGTGCTGAAGAATTTTGGTAAAGACGCGCATCTGGTGTTATTGCAGGAAGCGCAAACCACACCAGAACTGGTGCAGTTTGCGACCACTAACTATCTCGCTGCCGACCAGGTTCCCGCCTTTGTGCTGCCTCAGCACCCCTCTGGCGTTATGACACTCTCCTCCGCCCATCCAGTTTACTGCTGCCCATTGCGCGAGCGAGAGCCTATTTTACGGCTGGCGAAATCGGCGCTGGTGACGGTGTACCCGTTACCTGACACTCGGTTGTTAATGGTGGTGAATATCCACGCGGTTAACTTTAGCCTTGGCGTTGATGTCTATAGTAAGCAGTTACTTCCCATTGGCGATCAGATTGCTCATCACAGCGGTCCGGTGATTATGGCCGGCGATTTTAATGCCTGGAGCCGTCGACGGATGAATGCGCTGTACCGCTTTGCGCGTGAAATGTCGCTGCGCCAGGTGCGCTTTACCGACGATCAGCGCCGCCGCGCGTTTGGTCGTCCTCTCGATTTTGTGTTCTATCGCGGTCTGAACGTGAGTGAGGCCTCTGTGCTGGTCACCCGCGCCTCCGACCACAACCCGCTACTCGTTGAATTCAGTCCCGGCAAACCTGAACAATAACGGTGTGTCAGGTCTGCCGTAGGGCAGGCCTGTGATGGTTGCCCTTCATATTTCACAACAACCGAAGGACAACACAATGACAACACGCTCTCATCATGACAACGTCGAAAAACAGTTTGGCTCTCAGGCTAATGCCTACTTAACCAGTGCGGTGCACGCCTCTGGTCGTGACTTGCAACGTCTGGGGGAAAGGTTGCTGGCATTTCCGCAGGCCCGCGTGTTGGATATGGGATGCGGAGCGGGGCACGCCAGCTTTGTGGCCGCGCAATACGTAAAGCAGGTAGTGGCATATGATTTATCGTCGCAGATGCTTGATGTGGTCACTGAAGCGGCAAAGGACAGAGGTCTGGAGAATATCGCCACACGGCAGGGTTATGCTGAAAGCCTGCCGTTTGAAGATAACGTATTTGACGTGGTGATTAGCCGCTATTCCGCGCATCACTGGCATGATGTCGGGCGTGCGTTGCGAGAAGTGAACCGCATTCTGAGGCCCGGCGGCGTGCTGATTGTGATGGATGTGATGTCGCCAGGCCATCCTGTACGTGACATCTGGTTGCAAACTGTGGAGGCGTTACGCGATACCTCGCACGTACGCAACTATTCCAGCGGAGAATGGCTGTCGTTAATCAATGACGCCAATCTGATTGCCGATACCTTGTTAACCGATCGTCTGCCGTTGGAGTACAGTTCGTGGGTGGCGCGGATGCGCACGCCTGCAGCGTTGAGCGACGCGATCCGTATATACCAACAAAGTGCTTCTGCGGAAGTGAAAGCCTATTTTGCGTTACAGGAAGATGGCTCGTTTACCAGCGACACGATAATGGTTGAAGCACATAAAGCGGGATAAATAAAAAAGGCACTGGGGGGAAACCAGTGCCTTCATTTCTACAATGCTATCAGGAGTCCGGCATACCGCTGTTTTTCACAAACAACGTTAGCTGATCGCCTGGCTGCAGATTGTTCGTATCGCTGTTCCAGCGCATCACATCCTTGATGTTAACCCCGTGGCGTTTGGCAATGCTCGAGAGCGAGTCGCCTTTACGCACACGATAGGTGATGCTATCGCTGTTGTTCGCCAGTCGCTGTGCGCTGGTACCAGCGCCCACCGTCAGATTTTGGCCTACTTTCAGCGATGACCCGCGCAGATTATTCCACTGCTTAAGGTCATTGGTGCTCACGCCAAGACGTGAAGCGACGCCAGAAAGCGTATCGCCAGAGCGAACTTTGTAGCTGCGGCTGTTCAGCGGCGTGTTATCCGCAACCAACGTTGACTGCACGGCTGCAATTTCGCCTGAGGCCAGAGACTCACGCAGCTTCTCTGCATGCTTCTTTGGCACCATCACATATTGCGGACCACTGGCACCCAACGTGGAGCCTTTCACGCCTGCATTGAAGGTTTTCAGCTTACTGACGGAAATACCCGCCATATCGGCAACCTGAGCCATTTCAACCGGGCTACTCAGGCGAACACGTGCCAACGCGCGGCTTTCGTCTGTTGTTGGCAGACGCACGCCATAGCGTTTGCTGTTTTTGAGTATATCGCTCAATGCCAGCATTTTTGGCACATATAGCTTCGTTTCCTGAGGCAATGGCAACGACCAGAAGTCAGTGGGTTTACCACGGGCTTTGTTCGTTTTAATTGCTTTCATGACACGACCTTCACCGCTATTATAAGCAGCAACGGTCAGCAGCCAGTCGCCATCAAACATTTTGTTCAGACGCTGCATCATGTCCAGTGCGGCGGTGGTGGAAGCCACAACGTCGCGACGTGCATCATAACTGCGGGTCTGCTTTAAACCATAATTGCGCCCCGTGCTCGGAATGATCTGCCAAATACCTGCGGCATTGGCGCCAGACGTTGCGTGAGGATCAAAAGCGCTCTCCACTATGGGTAGTAGTACCAGTTCCATTGGCATGTTACGTTTCTTAACCTGCCCGGCTATCCAGTACATATACGGCTCTGCCCGTAAAGTTACATCGTGGAGATAGCTCTTATTGCGTAAATACTTCTGTTTCTGTTCGCGAATCCGGTTGTTTTCCGGAATTCCCATCTTTAGCTCGTCACCAATGAAAGCCCACAAATCTTGATCAGCAGCGATAGATGTTCCGTCGTCCATCCATCGCGCCTGACTTGTAAACTTTCCTGCTTCCCCTTGACCAGCTGCAGAAAGGCTCTGTGCGTGTTGTTGGACGTTACCAGTATTCTGGCACCCAACAAGCAGGACAGAGGCGAGTAATATCGCTTTTGCCTTCATGTGTGTGTCAATAGTTGCTTAAAAGACGACCGATCATAACGGCGAAGTTTTCAAAAGGCAACCCGCAATTGTCAGAACGTATCTTTCTTTGACCTTAACCAGGCAAAACGCTCTTCAGGTTGTTGCAATATTGTTTTTTTATTTATTTCATTAATTAAATCAATATCTTCCGTTCTTAAAAAAAGATTATTTCGTCGCTCATTTTTCAGAATTACGGGCAGTGTCATTTGTTTTTTTACGCGTAACTCATTAACTTTACGATAATATTCATTTATGAACGGATCGTGCGGAAGAATGCTTAAGGCAAACTTCATGTTTGCTAATGTGTACTCATGTGCGCAACAAATCAATGTATCGTCAGGAAGTGCGTTTAGTTTTTTAAGTGATTGATACATTTGAGATGCTGTGCCTTCAAAAAGCCGACCGCAGCCACCGGAGAAGAGCGTGTCGCCGCAAAACAGGTAAGGCTGGCTAAAGTAACAGATATGTCCTAAAGTGTGACCCGGCGTAGCAATTACCGTAAATTCATGCCCCAAAACGAGTGCAATATCGCCATCTTCGACTATATGCGTCGTTCCCTTATCTTGCGTTTCAGCCGGTCCGTATACCGCTATTTGTGGGAAATATTGCAGAAGTTCTTTCACGCCGCCCACGTGATCCTGATGATGATGTGTCAGCAGAATGGCCTCGGGAACCCAGTTATGTTCTGCAATAGCTTTCAGAACAGGTGCTGCTTCACCCGGGTCCACAATCAGACAATGTTTGTCATTATTCGACAGGACCCAGATGTAATTGTCCTGAAATGCAGGAATACTGTTAAGATTCATAGATTACCTCTCAATGCGTAACGGAAGGTCGTGATGAAACCGGCAAGGATCCCTCAAACTGTCATAGCGCCCGTTAGTTGGGATGATTTGCCCTGGGGCGAACACTATCGTCAGGCGCTGGAGCATCAGCTTAACCCGTGGTTCGCAAAAATGTACGGATTTCATCTGCTTAAGATTGGTAATTTAAGCGCAGAAATCAATTCTGAAGCGTGCGCGGTTTCTCATCAGGTAAATGTTTCTTTGCAAGGCGCTCCCATGCAGGTGACTGCCGATCCTTTACATCTGCCCTTTGCCGATAAGTCCGTGGATGTTTGTTTGTTGGCTCATACGCTGCCGTGGTGTTCCGATCCACATCGCTTACTGCATGAAGCCGATCGCGTGCTTATTGATGACGGTTGGTTGATTCTGAGCGGCTTTAACCCGGTAAGTCTGATGGGATTGCGTAAACTGGTGCCCGTATTGCGTAAAACATCGCCCTACAACAGCCGGATGTTTACCCTCATGCGGCAGTTGGACTGGCTCTCATTGCTGAATTTTGAAGTACTGCACTACAGCCGTTTTCATGTCCTGCCCTGGAACAAGAAGGGCGGGAAAATGTTAAGCGCCCATATCCCTGCGCTGGGCTGTTTGCAACTGGTGGTTGCGCGTAAGCGAACCATTCCGCTTACGCTCAACCCGATGAAACAAAATAAAAGCAAAACGCCTATCCGCCAGGCCGTTGGCGCAACCCGGCAATACCGTAAACCAGACGTTTAAGCCTCAGCCTGATACCCAATATCATCCTGAGTGGGACGCATTGCAGCAGCGCGCGCAAGCTCATCACAGCGTTCGTTTTCCGGATGGCCCGCATGGCCTTTAACCCATTCCCATTTGATTTGATGTGGCCCCAGCGCGGTATCCAGACGTTTCCACAGATCGACGTTCTTCACTGGTTTTTTATCTGCTGTTTTCCAGCCGCGCTTCTTCCAGTTGTGGATCCACTGCGTAATGCCCTGGCGCACATACTGGCTGTCCGTGCTGAGTATCACTTCACACTGTTCTTTCAGGGCTTCCAGCGCAACGATTGCCGCCATCAGCTCCATGCGATTATTGGTGGTGAGGTTGTAGCCTTCGCTAAAGGTTTTTTCGCGCCCGCGATAGCGTAAAATCGCCCCATAACCACCTGGCCCTGGATTTCCCAGGCAAGAACCATCGGTGAAAATCTCTACCTGTTTAAGCATCTCTGGTAGACTTCCTGTTTTAGCAAATCGAAATCAAACGATAAGTCTGACATAAATGACCGTTATGAGCACTGGAATTACACGACAGATCGTCCTCGATACCGAAACCACCGGTATGAACCAGATTGGCGCCCACTACGAAGGCCACAAGATCATTGAGATCGGTGCGGTTGAAGTGGTGAACCGCCGCCTGACCGGGAATAACTTCCACGTTTACCTGAAACCGGATCGGCTGGTGGACCCGGAAGCGTTTGGTGTACACGGAATCGCAGACGAATTCCTGCTTGATAAACCTACGTTTGCCGATGTGGCCGATGAGTTTCTCGACTACATCCGCGGTGCGGAGCTGGTCATCCATAACGCATCGTTTGATATCGGCTTTATGGATTACGAATTCGCTAAGCTCAGGCGGGATATTCCGAAGACAAACGAATTCTGCAAAATTACCGATAGCCTGGCGCTGGCGAGGAAAATGTTTCCTGGCAAGCGCAACAGCCTTGATGCGTTATGCTCACGCTATGAAATAGACAACAGTAAGCGAACCCTGCACGGCGCATTGCTCGATGCCCAGATTCTGGCCGACGTTTATCTGATGATGACCGGTGGGCAGACCACGATGGCGTTCTCAATGGAAGGTGACAGCCAGCAGCAGAATGACACGGGGATCCAGCGTATTGTGCGACAGTCCAGCAAACTACGCGTTGTTTTCGCCACTGATGAAGAGTTAGCGGCCCATGAGTCGCGCCTTGACCTGGTGCAGAAAAAAGGCGGAAGTTGCCTCTGGCGGGCATAGTTTGTACGTTTTCCGTATGGAAATGACCATTCGGGTGATTTTTGCAGCAAACGATTAAAAAACGTGAGAAAAAGCGTTGACGAGGCGTGAGGCAATCCGTAATATTCGCTTCGTTCCCAAGCGGAACACAACGCGGAGTGGTAGTTCAGTTGGTTAGAATACCTGCCTGTCACGCAGGGGGTCGCGGGTTCGAGTCCCGTCCATTCCGCCACTATTCAGAAAGCCTGAATCAGAAATGATTCAGGCTTTCGTCGTTTTAGCCCGCCACAATAATAATCTCATCATCACACTTTATCGACCACGTCCGTGCTATCGGGCAGGCAACACATCAGGTCATCCTTAACCCGACGCATATCCAGGGGCAATCAACCTGCGAAGTGATTCATCACGCAGGCGAAACGGGGGGAAAAGTTATCGCCGATAAGCACCGTTTCTTCATTCAAGTGCTTTAGCATATACAGCTTGTCGGCACGTTCGTAAGCGTCGAAGAAGAGATAATCGACTGCATCCGTTGCTTCATCATCGGGGGATTTTTCACGTCCGTTGGGAGTGAGCATGAAAACACCGGCGGTATGGCCGAGTGGTCGGGCATAGCGAAAGAACAGTTTTCGGTTCACAGCAAACTCGCCATCATCACTTTTGAGTTTCCCTTGTACTGACAATGAAAGGTGTCCGGAGTTGTAGCTGGTAATCAGCATTATTCCATGGAGTACCTTTTTTGTATCCTGGATGTCGAGTATCGACGTGAATTCCGAGGAGCAGGAAAAACTGATTTCTTGTTTTTTCGCATTCCCGGCGATAATAAAAAAAGCGATAGCCGCCAGCCCAAAAATGGCAATCACGACTGACCATAGTAAAGGAGAGTGATCGCTTTCTTGCTTCATATCATTCCTCATGATGGCGATACTGGCTGATGCAATGGTAATAGCCGAGGTTCAGCCCGCATTCAGCGGCAAACGACCACTCAACCAGATTATGGTTGCTCGCCCAGGTATTGAGATACAGATCTTTTGGGTACGAACAGTCGGGGTTAATGCCCACGGACTTGAAAATATCCAGCGCTTTCTTTTCGGTTATGGTATCGGTGAGGGCGTTTCCTAATATATGTACTCGGCATTGTTCATAGTCGATAGTCCGCAGGATAGTCGCGTCCGTCATGGCGATTTCATTGGGAATCCATGTTAACCACGCTGTCGCCAGCACGGCGATACCGGTAATTAACGCGGTTATCGCGACAGGCCAACGGCTTTGTTTCTTTTTGTTGAGCGTCGATGCAACATTGGTAATTCTGGCGGGAGCTTGCGCTTCTTCCAGTTGCTGAATATTGATATTAGCGTCGCCCATCCGAAATCCCATCCGCGGAATTGTGACGATGAGTTCTGCAGGATGACCCGTAGACGTTATTGCTTTGCGCAGAAATGAAATGTGCTGATTGAGATTCGCATCCGTCGCTCTGGCGCCATTATGCTGAAAAACATTCAGCAGAATTTCATCACGCGAGGATATCTCTTTACCATTTTGCAACAAATAGAGCAGTAATTGTGTTGCCACATTATTCAATGTGGCCATTTCACCAGATGCCAGGTCTTTTAGGGTATTTTTATGTGGTCTGAAAACTAAGCCATCACCAATAATTACGGATTTAATTTTGTTTATTGGTATATGAGAAATCACTGATGTCTCCTTTAAAGCAGGATATCTCGCATTCGAGTGGGTGAAGCAATAGCATAACATAATTCATTTATAAAAAATGGTTGTACCATAGATCGCTTTATTAATATTTATATAACAATATTTTAATATCTCTTATAGAATCCTCTTTTCTCCTTCCTCTCTTTCACTATCTTATTGTCATTACTCGCTTTTGATATCCAATTTCATTTTTACAAAAATTTCATAAATACATTTTGCCTGCTGTTCTGGCTAAATAAAAAAATAGTTGATAGATAAAAACTCTATAAAAATGCTGAATGATAGATATTAACACTGGCTGCGTCGTGATTTTTGGCGGTTTTTTAGGTAAACGATCGCTCTGCAGACAGTGTGACAACATGATTCCCTGAGTTTGATTAATACCGGATTTTTGCATTGTGTCATTTTCCCGTCGACTTAATATAAGCCCCGAAACAGCGTAAACAACTGTGGACGGTATTTCGGATGGAATACCAATGAAGTTCAAAATACGGGGCGGCTTGAGATGGATTGTTTGCAAGGATATGCGCTACCGCCACCTGCAGATCAGGATTCCCGGACATAAATTATCTGCGGAAATAGATCTTCGGAATAACTAAAAAACAGATATAAGGTTAAGTAGTAATATGAAAATGAAAAACGTGGCTGTGGCCTGTGCGCTGATGGCGGGAATGACTTTTACTGCATCTTCTGCTTTTGCTGCAAAAAATGTCGAACCGACTAACGGTAAAATTCACTTCACCGGTTCTCTGGTTAATTCCGCATGTGGTCTGGCACCAGAATCCAGCCCGGTACAGGTTAATTTTGGTGAGATCCCAACTTCTCAGTTAAAAGACAACCAACGTGCTGGCGTTAAGCATGCCAAAATCGTTCTGCAGGGCTGTGATACGACCGTCGCGAAAACAGCCACTGTGACTTATACCCCGGCAACGATTGATACAGACAACAACGCGCTGGCTGCGTTCACCTCTGGTACTGCAAAGGGTGCGGGCATCGGTATGATTGACAGTGGCAACCAGGACGTGGAATGGGGCCAAGCCGCCTCTCAGGTCAACATTACCGATGGTGAAACCGACATTGATTTCGTCGCTTACCTGCAGGCAAACAACGCATCTGCCGCGGTAACCCCAGGTGATTTCGAATCTACCGTTAATTTCCAGATCGACTACCAGTAACGATCTGCAGCAGGCGCATTAACGCGCCTGCTTAACCCTTCCTGCGAATAACTGAAAGGAAATGCGGTGATGCCTGGATGGCGAATTTTACTGCTTTTTATCTTCATATCGCCTGCATGGGTTTTGGCTGACACCAATCGTCTTGTCAGTACGCCCGGCAAAATGCGCATGCGCGGAAATATTATTGAGGCTGCCTGTTATGTCGATCCACGCGACCGGTCGCTACTGGTTGAATTTGATGATCTCTCAGCCAGAGATATTTCCGGAAAACCAGAGAAAGTATCAGCGCATGATTTCAGCATTCATTTGTTGGGATGTTCATTAGGGGATTCTCAACACCCCGGGAATCTGTTTCAACGCGCCAATATTACCTTTTCTGGTGCACCGGATAGTGACAATCCTGATTATCTAAGCGTGCAATCGGAAACTGAAAATTTAGCGATAGAAATATATGACAGCAACGGACAGCAAATTCATCTGGGTGAGCCATCACCGGACTATGTGCTTAATCCAGGGAAAAACACGCTCAATTTTACGGCTTATTTGATCTCCCGCGACGGAAGAATGACATCTGGCGAATTTACTGCGGTCACGCATTTTGTTGTGAATTATCTCTGAGCTGCACTGCAATTCGGGTATCTGAAGGTTTGCGAACGAAAATGATCACGCTGAAAACAGATAAAAAACGTCTGGCGCTTTTTATTGCTCTGGTCTGTGCCTCTTCATGGGCTGAAGCGGATGAGGCCATTGAATTTAATACCGACGTACTGGATGCCAGCGACAGGCACAATGTCGATTTGCAGCGTTTTTCCGAAGGCAACTTTGTGACTCCCGGAGAATATCTGCTGGATGTTCGTATTAACAGCCAGGAGATTCCACAGCAGTCGATCCGTTATATCGTCGATCCTGCCAACCCGCATAAATCCATGGCATGTCTGACCCCGCAACAACTCGAATTACTGGCGCTCAAAGAAGAAGCGCTGGCCTATATTCATCCGATTAGCGCGACCTGCTATGACATTTCCCGCCTGCCGGGTGTGGCGTTGAATAATAGCGCAGGCGTACTGGACATTATCGTGCCTCAGGCGTGGATGAAATATACCGATCCAGACTGGACGCCACCGGAGCGTTGGGATAACGGCGTCGCGGGGCTGATTTTTGACTACAGCGTCTCGGGCCAGGCCACACATTATGAACAGGGCGGCGATCGTTATCGCTCTCTGTCTGGCTATGGGCAGACAGGTTTTAACCTCGGCGCGTGGCGATTTCGTGGCCAGTATCAGGCCAATTACGCTTCGGATGATAATCGCGGCCGTATCGACTGGGATCAGATCTATGCCTATCGACCGTTGCCGATGCAGGCTGCAAAACTGACGGTCGGCGAAATCTACCTGAATTCTCAGGTTTTTGATTCGGTGCGTTTCACCGGGGCTAACCTCGCCAGCGACGAGCGTATGTTGCCACCGAATTTGCAGGGCTACGCGCCTGAAGTGCACGGCATCGCCCGCAGCAATGCGAAGGTTACCGTCAGTCAGCAGGGCCGTGTTATCTATCAAACCACCGTTCCTGCAGGGCCATTTAATATTCAGGATCTGCACGGTTCGGTACGCGGCACGCTGGATGTTCGCGTCGAGGAGCAGGATGGCAGCGTACACACTTTTCAGGTCAATACAGCCGATATTCCTTACCTGACGCGCCCAGGCTATGTGCGCTACAACGCCGCGGTCGGGAAGCCATCGCGTTATAACCACGACGTTCAGGGGCCTGCGTTTTATAGCGGTGATTTCTCATGGGGGGTCAGCAATGCATGGTCGCTGTACGGCGGCGTGCTGCTCACTGGCGATCGCTATAACGCCTGGTCGATAGGGATTGGGCGGGACTTGAGCTGGCTGGGGGCGCTGTCGGCTGATGCGACGCAATCCGTGAGTCGGGTAAAGCATCAGGCTGAACAAAAAGGCATGTCTTTTAAGCTCAGCTACGCCAAAACTTTTGATGAGTACAACAGCGCCATCACCTTTGCCGGTTACCGCTTCTCACAGCGTAACTTCCGCACTTTCTCGCAGTTTCTCGACGAGCAGTATGAAAATAACAACAGTGCCGGCAACGAAAAAGAGATGTACACCATCACCGGCAACAAAACCTTCTTTGCTGACGATCCACTATTAGCGACCACGTTGTACCTGACCTATACCCACCAGAACTATTGGGATCGCGGTTCCCAGGATCGTTACGGATTATCGATGGGGCACAGCTTTTCATTTGCTGGCATCCAGGGGATCAGCGCCAACGTTGCGGCTTACCGCTCTGAGTATCAGGGCAAACGAGACGACAGTCTTTCGCTTTCAATCTCGGTGCCATGGAGCGATGGCCGCTCTATGGATTACGAATTGCAGAACAGCGGCAACCAGACCAGCCAGATGGTTTCGTATTCCGATAACCGCGACCGTAACAATCCGTGGCGTTTGCGCACAGGGGTTTCCGGTGAAGGGCGTACGGCGTTTGATGGCTATTACAAGCACCGCAGCATGATGGCGGAACTGGAATCTAACGTCAGCTGGCAGCAATCACGTTATTTCTCCGTTGGCGGCACGATGCGCGGCGGTTTTACCGCGACGCGTCACGGTGCGGCGCTGCACAACAGCCAGGCGTCGATGAATACCGCCAGAGTGATGGTTGATACCGACGGGGTGGCGAACGTGCCGCTGAACGGCGAACAGGCGCACTCAAACCGCTTCGGTATTGCCGTCGTACCGGACGTCGTTAGCTATCACAGCTTTGATACCCGTATCGATGTGGACGCAATGGACGAGGACATTTCCGCGACTAAAGCCATCGTGACCAACACCCTGACGGAAGGTGCGATTGGCTACCAGCATTTTGCCGTGGCGCAGGGGCAAAAAATGATGGCGCTGCTGCGCCTGAAGGATGGTTCGGTACCGCCGTTTGGCGCCGAAGTGTTTAACGCTAACGGCGTTAGCGTCGCCATGGTAATGGAAAACGGTATGGCCTGGATTGCGGGTGTGAATCCGGCTGAGCGTCTTTCCGTTGCCTGGGCTGGCCGTGCGCAGTGCCACTTACAGGTGCCACAACAAATCAACCCGGAAGGTAACGTGCTGTTGCCTTGTGAATAATTTCAATAACCTGAATGAATTTTGTCATGAATAATCAAGCTTTTTACTCCGTGCAGCGTTGGCTTAAACCCGTGGCCTGTGGCCTGCTTTTGATTGCAGAGATCAACACCTCATGGGCGGGTATTGCGCTCGACCGTACCCGCATGATCATCACGGGTGATGCGCGCTCAGTCAGTGCGAACTTAACCAATACCAGCCCGAGCATTCCGTTTCTGGCTCAGTCGTGGGTGGAAGATGCCAACGGAACAAAAATTACCTCGCCGCTGATGGTCTTACCGCCGCTGCAACGAATTAACGGCGGGCAAAAGGGAATTGCCCGCGTGACGAAAACCAGCGGGATCAACGCCCTGCCGCAGGATCGCGAGAGCTTGTTCTACCTGAACGTACGTGAAATTCCGCCTAAACCGGATAAGCCGAACGTGCTGCAACTGGCGATGCAGTCGCGCATCAAATTGTTCTACCGTCCGGCCGCCATTGTGCCGGAAACGCCGGGCGCAGTGTGGCAAAACCAACTGGTCTTTCACAAGCAGGGCCAGCGCTGGAGTGTGGATAACCCAACGCCTTACTTCGTCACCTTAATCGGCTTAAGCCGCAAGCCAGAAGCGCAGGGAGGCGGCAGATTGACCGACTTCCCCGGCGTTATGGTCTCACCAAAATCCTCTCTCGATTTCAGCGTCACGGACGGCAGCGTCAGCCAGTTCAGCATGATGTACGTGAACGATTTTGGCGGTCATCCCGAACTGAAATTCAGCTGCACAGGCAATGTATGTAAAGCATTGCCGATGGAGCAACAGCCCCAGTAACAGGAATCGTAAATGAAAAAGATGCTTTGCGCCCTGCTGATGGCGGGCATGGCCTGGCAGGTTCAGGCCACCAGCGGTCGCCAGGATATGAGCAACGTGTCCGGTGAGTATGGCAACGTCCGCTTTCACGGCCGGGTCTACGTGTCGCCGTGCGTGCTGGATATGGCCTCACGCGATCAGACCATCAATCTTGGTGATATTTCCGCCAGTCGGTTTCGCCAGGGCGGCGATCGCAGCGAACCGGTGTTGGTTACGCTGTACCTGAACGGCTGCTTAAAGGGCTCTGGTCATACCCTGAGGGATTTCCCCGGGCAGACCAGCGAAATGCCTGAGCTGGCGCACAGCACGGTGGAACGTGGCGTTTCGATGACGCTGATGGCCGAAGGCGCGCCGGAAAACAGTGACCTGGGGCGTATTCGTGGTGATGTGCGCGGCGCGGGCATTCGGCTACTGACCGAGCGTAATCAGCTGATCCATATGAACCAACCGCAACGTATGTGGATCCTCAAACCAGGCGATAACGCCATTCACTTTCTGGCCACGCTGGAATCTTTTGGGCCAGAGGTGACTGCCGGAGAATTTAACGGCCTGGTGAGACTTAAGCTGGAGTATCTATGAGCGTATTACGCAAAGCGCTGTTGTGGGTTGCCCTGGCTGGCTGTCCACTGGCCGGGCAGGCATTTACACAGGGGGAAGGTGAGCCGGAGGGCGGGTCGCCGCATCAGTACGATATCGAACTGAGTTCGCTGGATGTCAGTAAAAACCACGTGGGTGGCAGAACGGATCCGTTTACCTGGAACCTGGGCAGTTGGTATGTGGTGAATTTCTATTGCGAGCAGGCTGACATCTCCCGGTCGCCGATTTACTACACCACCACGACTACGATGCCGCCTTCAAATCAGGGGGCGAACCGTTTTCGTCTAAATGAGTATCTGGATGTGGAAGTGCAGGTGTGGGTTGCCGGGGGCTATAAACAGTATGTTCAGGCGCCTTTTACCAACGTTTCAAACCGCAACAGCAATAACACTTGCAAAAAGCGCAAGGGCTACACGCGCGCCACTAACGTTGAAAGTGGTTCAAAAGGGAAAGTGACGTTTATTGTCACTAAACCCATTATCAACGGCATCAATATCACTTCCCAATCGCTGGTGGAGGTTGCCGGGCGCATGGGGAGCGCGGGACCTACGCCCACTACGGCGATTTCCCGTGTGGTGATTAAATCCGGGCTGATTACCGTACCGGACAAATGCACCTTCAACCGGGGAGACAAAATCAGTATTGAGTTTGGCGATCTGCCAGGATCCGCTGCCCGGCTCAATGGCACTAACTACAGCAAGTCGATCCCCATTCATGTTGTTTGTGAAGGCGGCAGCTTCGATCAGGGCGCGCTGAACATTAATCTTGGCGTGCAAACTACCACGGCGTCAGGCACGGCGGGGTTCAACGATCATCTCCTCGGCACGCTGAGCGGCGGACAAAAGCGCGACGATCTCGGCATTATGCTTAAAGACGAGAGCGGTGGCACCGTCGTGCCCAATCAATTCTATAACGTGAAAGGTTTTTACCAGAATCAGGGCGACTGGAATCTCACCGCTGCACCGGTGGCAAAGCCGGGTGTGGGAAGCGTTAAGGAAGGTGAGTTTGAAGCCTCTGCCACCGTTGTTGCGCAGTTTCAGTAGGGGGATGCCATGAGATGTTCGGCGTTATTCGCGATCGGCGTGTTACTGCTTGGCGGCATGGTGCAGGCCGACACCAAACTGGTCGGCGGTGATATGTATTTTCACGGCACTATCAGAGCGCTGGCCTGCAGCCTGGCACCTGGAGGCGACAAAATCGAGGTCGATTTCGGGCAAATCGCGACGCAGGATCTCTATCTTTCGGGGCGCAGTAAGCCGGAAAAATTCAGCATTCAGCTACGCGACTGCAACCCCGAGGTTTTTCGCGGGATCTCGGTCACTTTCAGTGGTAGTGAGGATGCTGAACTGGACGATCATCTGGCGCTGGATAGCAGTGAACAGGGTGGCGCGACAGGGATCGGTATTGGGATGAGCGAAGAGGACGGCACGGCAATTCGCCTTGATGAGAGCACGTCAGTCAAAGAGATAACTGCAGGCTCGATGACGCTAAATTTTTGGGCGTGGGTCGCAGCAGAGCCGTCGGCGATAAAAAATCAGTCTCTCGAATACGGTCCGTTCAGCGCCAGCGGAACCTGGACACTGAACTACCAGTAGCATGATGAACGCACTGAATCGTATTGCCCCGCTGCCTGCGCAGAAATTATTGCTCGTTATTAGTCTGTTTTTCTGGTGTGGGGGAATGCATCTCTACTGGCTGAATAACGGCGGCAGCGGTCTGTCGTTGCCGCTTAATATTACGAGCTGGATTTATGCCGTTGTGCTGGCTGCAAGCGCATCAGTGCTGGTGCCTCGACAATGCTGGCGCATCACTGTCCCCGCCACGGTTTTTTCGATGGGGGCGCTCATCCTGACGCTGCTTTGTCTGCTGACGCCTGGCGTCTGGCAGTTCGAGGCGCAGCTGGTCGCAGGGGCGTTGCTGGGAGGCGTGCTCGTCTATCTGGTGACATTGCAGATTCCGCTTGCGGCAAACACCCTGACGGTACTGCTGACTCTGCTATGGGGGGTGTGCGTCATCGAATGTCTGGCGTTTTTGTATCAGTACTGGCATTTGCCGGGTGTTGATTACTGGGAGTTTGCCTGGCGACGCGGTACGCGGCCCTACGGTATTTTTCAGCAGGTCAATCTGATGGCCAGCTTCACTGCATCTGGTGTGCTGCTGTCAGCTCCGATCTTTTTACGGCTACGCGACAGATATCGAATTGTCATCGGGATTGCTCTGGTGATGATGGGCTTTGTGCTGCATGAATCCCAGTCGCAAACCGGCTATGTGTCTGTGGTGGTAGGTGAAGTCTTTCTGCTGGTGGTTTTCCCGGCGCAACGCCGTATGTTGTTGCTACTTCTGCTGCCGCTGGCGTTAGGCATGGTGGCGGGCACGCTTGCTCGCCATTTTTTGTCCGTTGCTACAGTCGATCACCTGACCACTTCCCAGGTGCGCTGGACGGTGCTTAAAACGTCACTGGCATTATTTGCCGAACGCCCGTGGACGGGGTGGGGTGTGGGCAGTTTTGCCGCCGTGTTTCTCGAACGTGCGGGGCCGTTGGGGCTGAGCAGCATCTCGCATCCGCACAATGAGCTGGTGCTGTGGCTGGTGGAGGGCGGCCTGGTTGGGCTGGCGGGGGCGCTGTGCTTTATTACGGGAGGCTTCTGGCTGTGGATGCACGGAAATCGCTGGCGTCGCGCTTGTCTGGTGGCGGCGCTGCCGGTGGTTATTCATATGTTGACGGAATACCCCGTCAGGCAGTCAACACCACATTGGTTACTGCTGATCCTGCTGCTTCGTTGTGCAGATAGCCCGCTAAAAGTGGCTCGCCTGACGCTTACGTCGACGTCGCTGATTCGTGCGCTGGCATTGATCTCGTTTTTAACCTTCACGCCATTGTTGCTTCTCTCACTGCACACGCAACAGCAGTTGACGCTGGCGGAGCGACAGTCAGCGCAGTGGCGTCTGGCCGAGTCGCTCCCGGTAGGAGGCTGGCTCCTTGCCCCTCGCTACCGGTTTGATGTTCAGATGGGGTATCTGCAACGGTATCAGCGTACCCGGGACGCTCGCTGGCTGGAAGCGGTTCGCCGCTGGGCGCCTGACTATGTGCGTGTTCACCCAGACCCGAATGTCTCCTTCACGCAAATCTTGCTGGCGTTACAGCAGCGCGACCTACCTGAGGCGCATCGTCTGGCGACGCGCTTTTACCTGACATACCCGAACGATCGCCGTATCCCGTGGCTGCAGGATGCACGACGTCCTTTCAATCAAAAAATGGAATGATATGAACAGATTCAGCGAACAGACCCGCCATGTGCCAGAGCTTCCCCGCAACGCCGAGCTGCTGCGGATCACCGGGATCCGTTTGCAGCGCATCCATTTTTTTGATGATGCATCGCTGGATGTCTGTGAGGTGTTAAGTCAGGTACGCACGCCGCTACCGCTCGATCTTTTTTTCAAGCACCTTTCCATCACCGCAAAACAGCAGCTATTTCTGTGGCAAATGCGGCAGGTACTGGCACTCTCAGGAAGTTATTCGCTGAATTTATCCGTCAGGATGCTGACCTGTCTGCCGTGGATTGCGCAGCTCGCCCGGCAGGCGCATCAGGGGCGGATTGTTATCGAAATACAGGATCCTGGCACCATGATGCGACTGGAAAAGGCAGAACAGCAGGCCGTATGCATTGCCGTTAAAACCCTGGTGCGTCACGGGTTTCGCGTGTGGCTGGATGATGTTTCGCCTGAGCTATTTTTTGTCTGGCGACTGTCTGGCATCCGTTTCGATGCCATCAAAATTGAAAGCGGAATGTTTCATCAGTTCAGGACGTCGGAGTGGCAGTTGAGGGTACTGGTCAATCAATTTCGCGGGTTGGGAGAACGGGTTGTGATCGAGGGGGTGGAAACGCCGCAGGATTATGCCATTTGCCGTATGAGCGGCGCAGATGCTGTGCAGGGATTTTTGTTCGAGCAGGAAGTATTACCGAAAAGCCTGAATAAATGCTGATTCAGGCCATGGTCATTATTCGCTCAGCGTCTGTGCGATATCTTCTTGCACCTGCTGGCGCTGTTCTGGGGTCAGTACTTTGTTCAGGTCGAAATAGTATTTCACGCGGTAATAACGCGCCTGCTGTTCGATATTGCTGAACGCGGAAAGCTGTTTTTTGACGGCGGCTTCATCCCATTTCCCGGACTTGATGACGTCAATCAACGCGCCGTCTTTAACATCCTTCACCGATATCTGGCTAACGTTGGTTTCAAGCTGCTGGTGCAGTTTTTTAATCTGCGCAACCTGGTCAGTGCTCAGTTTAAGGTGCTGAACTACCGGGTCCTGAGCTGGTGCGGGTACATTGGATACGTTTGCTGCAAGCGTGCTAAAAGAAGCGCCAGCCACGGTTGCCGCCAGCAAAGTCATGCGTACGAAGTTCTTCATTTCGGGATCCTGATAAGGGAATTATTAACATTGTCTGTCACTCGCTGGTGACGAGTGATTATCCTTTGCAGAATACGATGCCCGAAGCACGTCGCCACGCGAATTTGTTTTGCGGTTGGTTACGGAGTGAAACAATCCCGCTACGGAAAACGTTGTGCAGCGGGAGGGAAGGCGATATCTACAGCGTGAACGGGTCAGCGTCCTGCCAGGCGGGGAATTTCTCGCGGTACTCGCGCAGCGCCGAGAGTGACAGTTCAGCGTCAATGCGCGTAGCCTGATGCGGCTCGGCGGTGGCAATAATCTCCCCCTGCGGATTAATCACCCGGCTGTCACCGCGATAATGATGGCCGTTACCGTCAGTACCCACGCGGTTACATCCTGCTACATAAGCCTGGTTCTCAATTGCCCGCGCGGTGAGCAGAACCTGCCAGTGTAGCGAACGCGGCGCCGGCCAGTTGGCGACATACAATGCCAGGTCGTAATCGTTGCGGTTGCGCGACCATACCGGAAAACGCAGGTCATAACAGACCAACGGCAGAATGCGCCAGCCGCGCCATTCAAAAATAACCCGTGCGTCACCCGCCTGATAATGTTGATGTTCATCCGCCATGCGGAACAGATGGCGCTTGTCATAGAAATGGACATTACCTTCGGGTTCGACCAGCAAAAAGCGGTTTACCGGGCCACGTTCAGACAGGAGAGCGGCGCTGCCTGCTATAAGGGCGTTCGTCTGTTGCGCCTTAGTGCGCATCCAACTGACAACCTCTTCCTGCGGCAGCGATTTGCTTGCCGCTTCCATGGCAAATCCGCTGGTAAACATTTCAGGTAACACAATGACATCACGTCCGGTGACGGTTTCCAGTTGGCGGTCGAAATGGCGCAGGTTAGCCGGACCATCCATCCAGACCAAAGATTGTTGCAAGAGAGTAATCTTCAAACCAGACACAGTACCAAACTCCTCGTTGTGGGCTTAAGTTAACTCTAACATCTTATTCGCGGAGTGTGTGGGTGGGGGACATCTTGAAAGGCCATTTTCCAGAAACCGCTGATTTGCATTTATCAGTATCTCCAACCACCATTTACAGGCAGAATAATGCGGGGATCGGCCAAGGAGGAAAAATGCTAAAGATATTAACCACTATCGCTACGATGGTCGTGGCAACAGGTGCAATGGCGCAAAGCGATATTAACCTGAGCACTCTGGCGAAAGATGATGCGACAAAAGCAGCGTACAGCCAAATGGTGGAAGGGAATAAATTGCCCGCATGGATCAATAAAGGGGGAACATCTTCCCCGACGCAGACGGTGAAGCTGGGTGGCGAATCATACCAGGTTCTGAGCGCGTGCAAACCGCATGATTGCAGTGCAGAACGTATTGCGGTGCTGTGGTCAGAAAAGTCACAGCAGATGATGGGGGTGTTCTCAACGGTTGATGAGAAAACCTCACGAGAGAAACTAACGTGGCTGAACGTGAGCGACGAGCTGTCAATCGACGGTAAAACGGTACTGTTCGCTGCGCTGAGCGGGAGCCTGCAAAATCATCCTGATGCGTTTAACTACAACTAATGTGTAAGCAAAAAAGCGGAGCTTCAGCTCCGCTTTTTATTTCGCCGATATTCAGGCTGCTTCGATTTTACGCACTTTCTCTGGCAGCTTTACCGGCTGAGTCGCCAGCGCCTCGGGTTCAAAGTCATCCACGTTGATGCTACGCAGACGACTCGCTTCGGCTTTCACCAGAATTGCGGCTTCGTCTTTATCAATCAGCCCTTTAGCCAGCGCATTGTGCGCCAGTTCATCCAGGCGGGTAAACGGCAGGTTTTTACCCAGCTCTTTGCAGATCCGCTGATGGATAGGGTCGGCTGCAATCACATCCAGCAAAGCCTCTTCCAGCAAACCTACCGGGTTATGCTCGCTCGGCGTCAGGTATTGACCACGACCAAGGCGAGAACGGGTGGCGCTCGGAACCTGCAGAATCTTCGCGACTTTATGATCCAGCTTGTCAGACGGTGCATGGTAGTGGCGACCGGTAGGGAAGATAACCACATTCAGCAGGCCCGCGACCAGTCGGTTCGGGAAGTTTTTCAGCAGGTCGTCCATCGCCTGTTCCGCTTTGTACAACGCATCCTGAACGCCCCAGTGAACCAACGGCAGGTCTGCTTCATTACGGCCTTCATCGTCATAACGCTTCAGTACCGCGGAGGCCAGATACAACTGACTTAATACATCGCCCAGACGCGCGGAGATACGTTCACGGCGCTTCAGGCTACCGCCCAGTACGGCCATGGAGACATCCGAAAGCAGTGCCAGGTTAGCGCTCAGACGGTTCAGATGCTGGTAGTATCGTTTGGTCGCATCGCCGGTTGGCGTGCTGCTGGTTAAGCCACGCGTCAGGCCCAGCCAGAAGCTGCGCACTTTGTTACTGCCGACGTGGCCGATGTGTTTGAACAGCAGCTTGTCGAACGCATTCACATCGTTACTCTGTGCCGCAGCCATCTCTTCCAGAACGTACGGATGGCAGCGAATCGCCCCCTGACCGAAGATCATCATGCTCCGGGTCAGAATGTTGGCACCTTCAACGGTAATGGCGATAGGCGCGCCCTGATAAGCACGGGCGAGGAAGTTGCTTTCGCCAAGCATAATGCCTTTACCGCCAGTAATATCCATTGCATCGATGATTGACTGCTGTCCACGGTGGGTACAGTGATACTTCACGATGGCCGACAGCACCGCCGGTTTTTCACCCAGCATAATACCGTAGGTAATCAGCGACGCCGCTGCATCCATCACGTACGCGTTACCCGCAATACGTGCCAACGGCTCTTCAATACCTTCCATCTTACCGATAGAGATTTTGAACTGGCGACGAATGTGCGCATACGCGCCGGTTGCCATTGCGACCGATTTCACGCCGCCCGTCGAGTTAGACGGCAGGGTAATACCGCGTCCCACGGACAGACATTCCACCAGCATGCGCCAGCCCTGACCGGCCATTTTTGGGCCACCGATGATGTAATCAATCGGTACGAAGACATCTTTGCCCAGCGTCGGACCGTTCTGGAACGGCACGTTCAGCGGGAAGTGTCGACGCCCAATTTGTACGCCTGGCGTTGACGTTGGGATCAGCGCACAGGTAATACCGAGATCTTCTTCACCACCCAGCAGTTTTTCCGGGTCGGAGAGTTTAAATGCCAGACCCAGCACGGTAGCGATAGGCGCCAGCGTGATATAACGCTTATTCCAGGTCAGGCGCATACCCAGCACCTGCTGGCCCTGCCAGTCGCCCATACAAACCACGCCGGTATCAGGGATTGCCCCTGCGTCGGAGCCCGCTTCCGGGCTGGTCAGAGCAAAGCAGGGGATCTCCTGACCACGTGCCAGACGCGGCAGGTAATGATTCTTCTGCTCTTCGGTGCCGTAATGCTGCAGCAGTTCGCCAGGGCCTAAGGAGTTAGGTACGCCAACGGTGATCGCCAGGATCCCGGAAACGCCGGAGAGTTTCTGCAGAACGCGAGCTTGAGCATACGCGGAGAATTCCAGCCCGCCGTACTCTTTCTTAATGATCATCGCGAAGAAGCGGTGTTCTTTCAGATACGCCCACAGTTCCGGCGGCAGATCCGCGAGTTCATGGGTGATCTGGAAGTCGTTCGCCATGCGGCAGGCTTCTTCCACCGGGCCGTCAATAAACGCTTGTTCTTCAGCTGTCAGATGCGGCTGAGGATAGTTATGCAGTTTTTTCCAGTCTGGCTTGCCCTGGAACAGGTCGCCTTCCCACCAGGTTGTACCGGCATCAATCGCCTCTTTCTCAGTACGCGACATCGGCGGCATGACTTTACGGAAACCGCGGAACACTGGCGCAGAGATCATGGATTTGCGCATTGGCGTAAAGTTAAACGGTACGAGGAGAATGGCCAGAGGAACCAGCAGCCAGATTGACCACAGGCCAGCCACGCCAAGCGCAGCTGTCCAGGCGAGCAAAATTAAGCTGCTGAGGAATAAGCTCACGCGGTGATAAAACAGAACGCTGAGCAGAACAACCGTAGCGATAATACTCAAAATCATCATAACGAAAAGCTCCCTTGCTTGTAGGAGGTCTGACCACTTGTGATGATATGGTTGTAGTGGATGTAAATTCTTTTAGCAATGTGTTTACAAAATAATTACAACAAAGCTCACATTGTTGCTGTTTTAACCGGCACAAAAAATCAAAAGCCGCAGCCATTCCTGTGGCTTGTACTTCTCGCTGGTAGCGCTATCCGGTACACTGCATCTTGTCATTTACATTCATGCTGAAGGATATCCTCATGTACCAGGATCTTATTCGTAACGAACTGAGCGAAGCGGCGGAAACGCTGGCTAATTTTCTTAAAGATGACGCCAATATTCACGCCATTCAGCGCGCGGCGGTCCTGTTGGCAGACAGCTTTAAAGCTGGCGGTAAGGTACTTTCTTGCGGTAACGGCGGTTCCCATTGCGACGCGATGCACTTCGCCGAAGAGCTGACCGGACGTTATCGCGAAAACCGCCCAGGCTACCCGGCGATCGCTATCTCTGATGTCAGCCATATCTCCTGCGTCAGCAACGATTTCGGTTACGATTATGTCTTCTCCCGCTACGTTGAAGCCGTGGGTCGCGAAGGCGATGTCCTGTTAGGCATCTCTACTTCGGGTAACTCCGGTAACGTGATTAAAGCGATTGCCGCAGCGCGTGAGAAAGGGATGAAAGTCATCACCCTGACTGGTAAAGATGGCGGCAAAATGGCGGGCAGCGCGGATATCGAAATTCGCGTGCCGCACTTTGGCTATGCTGACCGCATTCAGGAAATTCATATCAAAGTGATCCATATCCTGATCCAGTTGATCGAAAAAGAGATGGTGAAGTAAGAAGGCTATTTTATTTGCCATTTTGAATCCGGGCAGTGCCCGAAATCCTCACGTACTACGTGTACGCTCCGGTTTCTGCGCGCTGTCCGAATCTAAACTGGCTGCAACAATTACGCCTTCCCGCTTAAAGGCGTTTGTGGAGGTGATGTATGTGCGAACTGCTCGGGATGAGCGCCAATGTGCCAACCGATATCTGCTTTAGCTTCACCGGGCTGGTTCAGCGCGGCGGAGGTACCGGGCCGCACAAAGACGGCTGGGGTATTACGTTTTATGAAGGTAAGGGTTGCCGTACGTTTAAAGATCCGCAACCCAGCTTTAATTCGCCTATCGCCAAACTGGTACAAGACTATCCCATCAAATCCTGTTCCGTGATTGCCCATATTCGTCAGGCGAATCGTGGCGAAGTGGCATTGGAAAACACCCATCCATTTACGCGTGAACTGTGGGGACGTAACTGGACGTACGCTCATAACGGACAGCTCAGCGGCTATAAATCGCTGGAAACCGGTAATTTCCGTCCGGTCGGGGAAACCGACAGCGAAAAAGCTTTCTGCTGGCTGCTCCACAAGCTGACTGAACGGTATCCGCGTACGCCTGGCAATATGACGGCAGTGTTTAAATATATCGCGATGCTGGCAGGAGAATTGCGTGAGAAGGGCGTCTTCAACATGCTGTTGTCTGACGGGCGTTATGTGATGGCTTTCTGCTCGACCAACCTGTTTTGGATCACCCGTCGTGCGCCGTTTGGCGTGGCGACACTGCTGGATCAGGATGTGGAAATCGATTTTAGCTCAGAGACCACACCCAATGATGTGGTCACTGTGATTGCCACTCAGCCGCTAACCGGCAATGAAACCTGGCAAAAGATTATGCCAGGCGAGTGGGCGTTATTTTGTCTCGGGGAGCGTATAGTTTGATGCCAGTTGCGGCTGAACCACTTCGTGACTCAATGGCTTGCTGATAACGTAACGGCCATCGACGACGGAAACGGTCGGTGGCTTACGCGTTTGTTCAAAGTAATCGTAGCCAGGCTTTAGCTGCGCCCAGAATTCTTTGTAATACGAGAACTTATGGCGCTGCATGTTGGCATCGGTCATGCGGAATGGATAAATGCTAACCTGCACGCTGGACTGCCCAAACACCAGTGCGCCGGTGACAAACTGGAAAATCTCATCAATGCCGTTGTCGGTCATTGCGTAGCAGCCGACGGAAACGCAGGCGCCGTGGATCATCAGGTATTTACCTTCATAACCGTGTGCGCGGTCGTAGGCGTTAGGGAAACCAATGTTAATCGCTTTATAAAAGCGGCTATCCGGTTTCAGCTGTCCGCGCTGTACGCTGTAAAACCCTTCCGGGCTTTTGAAATCGCCCTGACGCTGTTTCGGACCTAAGCCGCCGGAATAATTGCAGATCTTATAGCTGTCGAGCAATTGATACTGTTCGCCCATCTTGACGTAAAGATCCAGCGTTCGCTCTTCTTTGAAGATCTGGATATAGACGGGGGAGCCCATTAATTGCTGCTTATATTCTTTGCTGACAGGCGTAGTCGGGCTGCTGCTGCTCAGCAAACCGGCAAATGAAACGCACGGCAATAAAAGCATCGCAAGAAAAAATGCGATTTTACGCATACTGCTTATTCCTTGATAAAACGATTACACACGCCAGGACGGCAAAAAGAGTTCCCAAATCGGATAAATCTGGATCTGGAGCGCTCACATTATCACCCAGAGAGTTTTTCGCAAGTCTCTCGTGCGGCGTTTACACTTTAGATTTTCTTTATACGGAAAATTGTGCTTAAAGGCAGTCAGACACTGACGTATTTTGCGGGTTAGCGCACGTCATTAAGTCTTCTGAGTGCAGAATTCCTAATATATTGAATTTAAAAAATTAATAATTTAATAATCGAATATTAAAATGGAATGCCCGGCAATAGCGGTAGACTGCGGCGAACGTGTTTGATTAGGTAGTGTTGTTTTCATGTCTTTTGTCTCTGCGCCCCGACGCTTTTTGCCGGGTCTGCTGTCTTTGTGTGTTGTGTTGTCCTCGCCGTCTGTCGCCAAAGTTCAGCCCCTCTTATCTGACGCCCATTTAAGCTATGCGGCGCAATTACGCATGCGTAACCGCGCCCGGCTGCTGAAGCAGTACCACGCGCAGGTAAAAAAGCAGGCAAGTTATGTGGTAGAAGGTAATGCGCAAAGTAAAAGCGCGCTGCGCCAGCAAAACAGGACGCTGATTAAACAGCACCCGGAGTGGTTCCCGGGGCCACTAAAAGCGAGCGATCAGCGCTGGCAGGAGCTGGTTGAGAATGACCATTTTCTCAGTAGCGATCATCTGCACAACATAACCGAAGTGGCAATCCACCGTCTTGAACAGCAGTTAGGTAAACCCTATTTGTGGGGCGGGACCAGCCCGGAACAAGGCTTTGACTGTAGCGGGCTGATCTTTTATGCCTACAACAAAATTCTGGCAGCAAAATTGCCACGTACGGCGAATGAAATGTATCACTATCGGCGGGCGACCATCGTCGCTAATCGCGACCATCGTCGCTAATCGCGACCTTCGTCGTGGTGATTTATTGTTCTTTCATATTCACAGTCGGGATATTGCCGATCATATGGGCGTCTATTTGGGGCAGGGACAATTTATTGAATCGCCGCGTACGGGAGAAACGATTCGGGTGAGCAATTTATCCGATGACTTCTGGCAGGATCATTATCTCGGCGCTCGTCGTATTCTGACGGAAAATACCATTCTGTAATCAAAAAGGCGGTGCGAATGGCACCGCCTCGTCAGGGGTTAACTCAACGCCCCCATGATCTTTAATTCCAGCTCATCCGGAACTTCGTTATATGACAACACCTGTAAGCCTGGTGCAAACAGGCGCGCATAGCGCGCAAGCAGAGGACGTAGCTGCGGTGCGACCAGCAGTACCGGCTCTTTACCCGCGGCTTTCATCTGTTCTTTAATCTGCGGCATATTGGTCTGGAACTGATTCAGCATATTAGGATCGACCGGTACGCTATCGAGCACCACTTTGCCGCTTTGCTGAGCCTGATTCACTACATTAGCCAGCAGATTCTCCAGCTCATTATTCAGCGTGTAGACCGCCAGCTCATCTTTGCGCACAAACGGATGGGTAATGCTGCGACGGAGCGCCAGACGCACATCTGCCGTCAACAGAATATGATCTTTAGTGACGGCGCTACTGGCGACCAGTACGGTGGCAATGGTAACGATATCGCGCAGCGGCACGCCTTCGACCAGCAGCGCCCGATAAACCTTCAAGAGCTGGCTGTAATTCAGCGCCGCGCTCAGATCTTCCGCCAGACGGGGGGCCATCGAAGAGAGGCGGTTATGCAGTTGGGTAATATCATCGTAGTTAAACAGGTCGGGAATAAAGTTGCGAATGACCTTATTTACATGCGTCGCAATGACGCTGGCACTATCAATGACCTGATATCCCATATTTAGCGCTTTGGCTTTTTGCGCCGGGACAATCCACGTCACCGGCATACCATAGGCCGGATCGTGGCCTAAAACACCATCGATCTCGCCATACGTTTCACTGGAGGGCAGCGCCATCAACTTATCTGAGGGAATATCAGCCTCATCAGCCTTGATCCCATTGATAAAAATGGCGTACTGGGTCGGTTTTAGACGGAAGTTTTCGCGGATGCGAATTTCCGGGAGCAGCACGCCGTTAGTGTCTGAGATAACCTGCCGTACACCGCGAATACGTTGAGTGAGCGGATTCCCTTTGGATTTGTCTACCAGCGACACCAGCTTGTACCCCAGGCTCAGGCTGATTGGCTCGATCAAAGGGATAGTTTCCCAACTGACCTGTTGCTCAGTGGTTTCAACAATGGTTTTGGTCAGCGTCTCAAGATTTTTCTCTTCAGTTTCAGCCACCTTCGGGCGCTTGCTCATACGCCAGGCGGTGAAACCCATCAGGGCGCTGAACACCAGGAACGGGAAATGCGGCATTCCCGGTACCACCGCCAGTACAAACATAATGCTGGTGGCGGTATAAAGTACGGAGGGGCTGGCCAGCAGTTGGCTACGCACGTCTGTGGCGATATCACCGCTGTCGCTCACGCGAGTAACGATAATCGCTGCCGCCGTCGACAGCAGCAGAGATGGGATCTGGGCAACCAGACCGTCGCCGATGGTCATCAGTACGTATTGCTGGAATGCGGCTTCGGCGCTTAAATCGTATTTAAAAATACCGATACAGACGCCGCCTATCAGGTTGATGGCCAGGATCATCATCCCGGCGATGGCATCACCGCGCACGAACTTCGACGCACCGTCCATTGCGCCATAGAAATCCGCTTCGCCCGCCACATCTTTACGTCGCGCCTGCGCCTGGGCCTGATTAATCAGGCCTGCGTTCAGATCGGCATCGATCGCCATCTGCTTCCCGGGCATGGCGTCCAGCGTAAAGCGGGCCGAAACCTCGGAGATACGCTCGGCACCCTTGGTAACCACGATAAAGTTGATTGTGAACAGCGTCAGTAAAGCTGACCGCGAAAATATCGTGGCGGCGCTGCATGGTCAGTCAATCTTTAACGGTGGCGGTATGGCGCCGTTAAATAAGCTGGGCAAGCAACCGATAGCGCCGGGAGCGCAGAAGAAAAACGTCACGCGCAACAAACTCGATAAAACCGTCAACCCGCAGGAGACGGCGAAAATTACGGAAGAGAACGCGAAAAAGGCGCTGGATGTGAATGAAAAAGCGGTGCTGCTGAAACAAAAATCAGCCCGCGAATTGGGCGAACTGGCGACCGACATTAACGTTATTGCCCGCAATGCGCATATGGAAACTAACCTCGAGATGGAGATTGTTCCTCAGGGGCTGCGCGTACTGATTAAAGATGACCAGAATCGCAATATGTTTGAGCGCGGTAGCGCCAGGATTATGCCGTTCTTTAAATCGCTGCTGGTTGAACTGACTCCCGTGTTTGACTCGCTGGATAACAAGATAATCATCACCGGGCATACAGACGCGATGAGCTATAAGAGTAACATTTACAACAACTGGAACCTCTCCGGCGACCGCGCTTTGTCGGCGCGACGCGTGCTGGAGGATGCCGGAATGCCGCAGAATAAAGTCATGCAGGTCAGCGCGATGGCGGACCAAATGCTGCTGGATGCGAAAAACCCGGAAAGTGCCGGGAACCGTCGCATTGAGATCATGGTGCTGACGCAAAGCGCTTCCGATACGTTGTATCAATATTTTGGCCAGCAGGGAGAGAAGGTTGTGCAACCGCTGGTGGATAAGCTGGACAAGCAAAAGCAGGTGACTTCTTTACGTCAGCAATCTGCTCCCGTCACTCATTAATTCTGTTCCCGTCCCCCACGCAATGTGGGGGCAATTTATTCCTCAGGAAGGCAATGTGATAGATGTAACCCATATTATTCCATTGGAGATTCATACTGATAACGTCACTGATGTAGCCTGCCAGGGGGCGCATTTCGACAAGGTTTCAGGTATCTGGTACACCGAACCCCACGAGCTAAACGGGGCGCTTCGTGACTATGTCTACGACACCGACAATTTTAATATTGTCGCGCCGTACTATCTGGTGATTACCTCGAAGATGCACTGCTGGAGCTGCCACCAAATTACCCGCATCCATGGCGTGATGTTTACCCGCTTTATTAAGAAAAATCAGGATGGTCAGGGCTGGCAGTCGGTCAGGCGTAACAGCTTTTTGTTCCACATTAATTCTCTGCCTGAAGAGATAAAAAAGAACATCAAAGCCAGCAATTACTACCTCGATAAAAGTAAAACCACCGGGCTACGTTACTGGATGAATCACTGTGAAATTTGTGGTGAACGTCTGGGCGACTACGAACTTTTCTGCGTTGAAAATGATGCCTTCCGCCTGATGACAATCGAAAAACTGCTGCGGGCAAATGTTCGCAAAGTGAATAAACTGTTTGTCAGTACGGCGGGTAATCCCGCAGAACATACGAAAAAGGATATTGTGCGTTACCTGTGCGATGCCCGCTTCGTCATGAATGGTCCGGCGTAAGGAATAATCATACTTCTCACACTATAAAATACTGTATACTTAAACAGTGTTGTGGGAGGCGAGTAATGCGCAAAATCATACATGTTGATATGGACTGCTTTTTCGCAGCGGTGGAAATGCGCGATAACCCCGCTCTGCGTGACATTCCCATTGCCATCGGCGGCAGCCGGGAGCGCCGGGGGGTTATCAGTACAGCCAATTACCCGGCGCGCAAATTTGGCGTGCGTAGCGCGATGCCAACGGGAATGGCGTTAAAGCTATGCCCGCATCTTACCTTATTACCCGGTCGCTACGAGGCCTACAAAGAAGCCTCCCGCCAGATTCAGGCGATTTTCTCCCGCTATACCTCGCTGATTGAACCCCTGTCGCTGGATGAAGCCTATCTGGATGTAACCGACAGCACCCACTGCCACGGTTCTGCCACGCTGATCGCCCAGGAGATCCGCCAGACGATTTTTAACGAGCTGCAGCTAACCGCCTCCGCCGGGATTGCGCCGGTTAAATTTCTGGCAAAAATAGCCTCCGATCTCAACAAGCCCAACGGGCAATATGTAATTACCCCTGCCGATGTTCCTGAATTTCTCAAAACGTTACCGCTCGGCAAAATTCCCGGCGTCGGCAAAGTCTCCGCCGCGAAGCTGGAATCAATGGGATTGCGTACCTGCGAGGATGTTCAAAAATACGACCTGGCAATGCTGCTCAAACGTTTTGGTAAGTTTGGTCGCGTGCTGTGGGAGCGAAGCCAGGGCATTGACGAGCGGGACGTTAACAACGACAGACTGCGCAAATCCGTCGGCGTGGAGCGCACGCTGGCGGAAGATATTCATGAGTGGTCAGAGTGTGAGGCGATTATTGAGCGGCTTTATCCCGAACTGGAACGGCGTCTGGCCAAGGTAAAGCCGGATCTCCTTATCGCTCGCCAGGGGATAAAACTCAAGTTTAATGATTTTCAGCAGACCACGCAGGAGCACGTCTGGCCGCGCTTAAATAAAGATGACTTAATTGCGACGGCGCGTAAAACCTGGGAAGAACGTCGGGGAGGGCGAGGCGTGAGGCTGGTGGGATTACACGTCACGCTGCTGGATCCCCAACTGGAAAGACAGCTGCTGTTGGGGCTGTGACTCTGATGGATTGCCGGATAAGCGCAGCGCTATCCGGCATTTAGCGCAGAATCTTACTTCGCCGGAATCGACTTCAGCAGTTCAGTCAGCAGCGTCCAGTAGTGACCAACGCTTTCGATATGAACCTGCTCATCCGGGGAGTGCGGACCGGTGATGGTTGGCCCGATGGAAACCATGTCCATTTCCGGATACGGTTTCTTGAACAGGCCACATTCCAGACCGGCGTGAATGATCTGGATGTTTGGCGTTTTGTTGAACAGACGCTGGTAGGTTTCGCGAACCAGGTGCATAACCGGAGAGTTAGCATCCGGCTGCCAGCCAGGGTATCCGCCTTTGGCCTGGGTTTTCGCGCCAGCCAGTTTACCCAGTGAATCCAGCATGCTCACCACGTAGTCTTTACCGCTGTCGATCAGAGAACGGATCAGGCAGTGAATTTCAACGTTGTCGTCAGTCATGGTTACAACGCCGACGTTCAGGGAGGTTTCTACCACGCCTTTGGCTACGTCTGAGTTGCGGATAACACCGTTCGGGGTGGCGTTCAGCAGACGTACGAAGCTGTCGCGAGACTGAGTGGTCAGCGCGGCTTTGTCGTGAGTAACGGCATCCAGCAGCAGAGCTAGGTTCTTCTCTTTGGCTTCCAGTTCGTTTTTCAGGATTTCCTGGTAGGTGTTGACCAGCGCTTTTAACGCATCAACTTTATCTGCCGCCACGGCGAGGGTGGCAAAGGCTTCACGCGGAATCGCGTTGCGCAGCGTACCGCCGTTGAAATCAACCAGACGCAGATCCAGCTCTTCAGCGTGACCCGCCAGGAAGCGTACCAGCAGCTTATTAGCGTTACCGAGACCAACGTGGATTTCGCCGCCGGAGTGACCGCCTTTCAGGCCTTTCAACGTCAGCTTAAAGCTCTGGAAGCCAGCCGGGATTGCTTCACGGGACAGCGGCAGGTTAGAGGTAAAGTCGATACCGCCTGCGCAACCCATATAGATCTCACCTTCTTCTTCAGAGTCGGTGTTGATCAGAATATCTGCCTGCAGCCAGTTAGCCTGCAGACCAAACGCGCCATCCATACCTGCTTCTTCGGTCATGGTCAGCAGCACTTCAAGCGGACCGTGCACCACGTTGTCATCAGCCAGAACGGCCAGTGCGGACGCCATGCCGATGCCGTTATCCGCACCCAGCGTGGTGCCACGGGCTTTTACCCATTCGCCGTCAATATAAGGCTGGATAGGATCTTTAGTGAAGTCGTGCACGGTGTCGTTATTTTTCTGCGGGACCATATCCAGGTGCGCTTGCAGAACGACCGGCTTGCGGTTTTCCATTCCTGCGGTAGCGGGTTTGCGAATCAGGATATTACCGACCTGATCGCGCTCGACGTGGAAACCTTTCTCTTGGGCCCAGCTCAGAATGTGTTCAGCGAGCTGCTCTTCATGGTAGGACGGATGAGGAATAGAACAGATTTTGGCAAAAATATCCCACAGCGGTTGCGGGGATAACTGAGACAGTTCAGACACGTTGAGTCTCCTTGGCGATGTCCTACAAAACTTGCTTGCAGGCCACAGGGTTAGCAGAATTAAAAACATCACAAGTCAGGCTTGCGCGATGCGATTGAGAATACCACTTTCTCCGCTGACGGCTAGCATAAAGCATGCAAAAAGAGGCGCGGATTCCGCGAAACACTGGTTTTTAGTGCGTCAGATCTCTATAATCTCGCGCAACCTATTTCCCCCTCGAACACTTTTTAAGCCGTAGATAAACAGGCTGGGACACTTCACATGAGCGAAAAATACGTCGTCACCTGGGACATGTTGCAGATCCATGCACGTAAACTGGCAAGCCGCCTGATGCCTTCTGAACAATGGAAAGGCATTATTGCCGTTAGCCGTGGTGGTCTGGTGCCGGGCGCATTGCTGGCGCGTGAATTGGGTATTCGTCATGTCGATACCGTATGCATCTCCAGCTACGATCACGACAACCAGCGCGAACTGAAAGTGCTGAAGCGTGCCGAAGGCGACGGTGAAGGTTTCATCGTAATTGATGACCTGGTTGACACCGGTGGTACCGCCGTAGCGATCCGCGAAATGTACCCTAAAGCGCATTTCGTCACTATTTTCGCTAAGCCGGCAGGTCGCCCGCTGGTGAATGATTATGTTGTTGATATCCCTCAGGATACCTGGATTGAGCAGCCGTGGGATATGGGCGTAGTGTTCGTTCCGCCGATCTCGGGTCGCTAATCTAAAAAGTTTTCAACGCCCGCACTGTCGGGCGTTGTTCTTTTTGTGCTGTGTCAGGTTACACTATGCCTTAGTGAGTACTCATGGAGGCTGCAATCATGTCACAGGCTAACCTCAGCGAAGTCCTGTTTAAACCCCGCTTCAAACACCCTGAAACGTCAACGCTGGTTCGTCGTTTTAATCACGGCGCGCAGCCGTCCGTACAATCGACCCTGGATGGCAAAACCATCCCGCACTGGTACCGTATGGTGAACCGCCTGATGTGGATCTGGCGTGGCGTCGATCCGCGCGAAATCCTCGAAGTGCAGGCACGTATCGTGATGAGCGAAGCCGAACGCACCGATAAAGAGCTTTACGACACGGTTATCGGCTATCGCGGCGGAAACTGGATTTACGAGTGGGCGAAGCAGGCGATGGACTGGCAACAGAAAGCCTCTATGGAAGAGGATCCGCAGGTGAGCGGACGCCACTGGCTGCATGCTTCCACGCTCTACAACATCGCTGCTTATCCGCACTTAAAAGGCGATGAGCTGGCAGAGCAGGCGCAGGCTCTGGCCAATCGCGCCTATGAAGAGGCCGCACAGCGTCTGCCGGGCACGCTGCGTGAGATGGAATTTGCCGTTACCGGCGGCGCGCCGATTACCGGCTTCCTGCATATGCCAAAAGGCGACGGTCCGTTCCCGACGGTGCTGATGTGCGGTGGCCTCGATTCCATGCAAACGGATTATTACACTCTGTATGAGCGCTACTTTGCCCCGCGCGGTATTGCCATGCTGACGCTGGATATGCCGTCGGTCGGGTTCTCGTCAAAATGGAAACTGACCCAGGACTCCAGCCTGCTGCACCAGCACGTATTAAAAGCGCTGCCGAATGTTCCGTGGGTGGATCACACCCGTGTGGCGGCCTTCGGCTTCCGCTTTGGCGCCAACGTGGCGGTACGCCTGGCGTATCTGGAATCATCACGTCTGAAGGCGGTGGCCTGTTTGGGTCCGGTGGTTCATGCGCTGCTTAGCGACCCGCAGCGCCAGGCAAGCGTCCCGGAAATGTACCTTGACGTTCTGGCCAGTCGTTTGGGGATGCACGACGCATCCGATGAAGCGTTGCGCGTTGAGCTTAATCGCTATTCATTAAAAGTGCAGGGCCTGCTGGGCCGACGCTGCCCGACGCCAATGCTGTCGGGGTTCTGGAAAAACGATCCGTTTAGCCCGGAAGAGGAGTCGCGTTTAATCACTTCTTCATCTTCTGACGGTAAGCTGCTGGAGATTCCATTCAACCCGGTGTATCGCAATTTTGACAAAGGGCTGCAGGAAATAACCGGTTGGATCAATCAGAGATTGTGTTAAAAGTTTGCTAAATTTTATCGATTTGGTAAAACAGGTGCTTCACCTAAGGAGATCGTAATGACGTTACCGAGTGGGCATCCGAAAAGTAGATTGATCAAGAAATTCACCGCGCTTGGCCCGTACATCCGGGAAGGGCAGTGCGAAGATAATCGGTTTTTTTTCGATTGTCTGGCTGTTTGCGTCAATGTGAAACCCGCCCCAGAGAAACGCGAGTTTTGGGGCTGGTGGATGGAACTGGAGGCGCAGGAAAAACGCTTCACGTACAGCTACCAGTTTGGCTTGTTCGATAAAGACGGGAACTGGACTGCGGTACCGGTGAAAGAGACTGAAGTGGTAGAGCGACTGGAATACACCTTACGTGAATTTCATGAAAAATTACGTGGGTTGTTAACGTCGCTGAATCTGGCGCTGGAGCCTGCTGACGATTTTAACGATGAACCGGTTAAATTAACGGCATAATGAACAGTAAAATGCCGGATGGCGGCGCAACCCCATCCGGCATTTTTTTATGCTACATCAGAACTGATAAACCATACCGACAGCAACGATATCATCATTGTTGATGCCCAGTTTATTGTCGCTATCGAGCTGGTTGATTTTATAATCGACAAACGCGGACATATTTTTGTTGAAATAGTATGTTGCGCCAACGTCGATATAATTCACCAGATCCTCATTGCCTACGCCTTCAATATCTTTCCCTTTTGACAGCACATAACCCAGTGACGGACGCAGACCAAAGTCAAACTGGTACTGAACTACCGCTTCGAAGTTCTGTGTTTTATTGGCGAAGCCGCCGGAAATTGGCGTCATATTGCGCGTTTCAGAATAGAACGTCGCAATATAAATATCGTTTGCATCATATTTTAAACCGGTCGCCCAGGCTTCTGCTTTATCGCCTGTCCCGCGCGTTTGCAGATTCTGCTGGTTGGTACGATCGGAGTTGGTATACGCACCGCTCACCGCGAAATCGCTGCCGCCAAAGTCATAGGTAACGGAAGTACCAAAACCGTCGCCGTTTTGTTTTTTCACATCGCGGTCCTGATTTTTCCCCTGGTATTGCAGGGTGAGATCCAGACCATCCACGACGCCGAAGAAGTCGGTGTTACGGTAGGTCGCCAGGCCGCTGGCGCGTTTGGTCATAAAGTTATCGGTCTGCGCGGAGGAGTCGCCGCCGAATTCCGGGAACATATCGGTCCACGCTTCCACGTCGTACAGCGCGCCGAGGTTACGACCGTAATCAAACGAGCCAAGGTTTTTTAATTTCAGACCGGCAAAGGCCAGACGGGTTTTTTGCTGGTTTGAGTCGCTTTCGGCTTTATTGCCGGCGAACTCTGCTTCCCAGCGGCCATATCCCGTCAGTTCATCGTTAATTTGCGTTTCGCCTTTAAAACCTAAACGGATATAGCTCTGGTCGCCGTCTTTGCTGTCATAATCCGTCATGTAATGCATGGCTTTTACTTTGCCGTACAGGTCCAGTTTATTACCGTTCTTGTTATACACTTCCGCTGCCTGTACGGATGCCGACGCAGTAATACCCATCACCACTAATGCCAGAGTGCTCTTTTTCATTTTCATTCCTGATTAAAAGTACGCGCTAATATTCACTGGGTGTGATCCCCGTTAAAAGACAGGAGGGTTTTTAACGTCTGGTAATGAACGTTTTATGACAAAGTAAGAATATTTTTAAAAAAGGATGTTTTTTTGTTTCTGTAATAAATGCGTCAAAATCTGCCGCTACGCTTGCTGATCCTGCGCAATAAAATTTCATGCTTTGTGCGCTGGTTGTTGGCAACCGGGGCCAGTCCTGCTAAAACGTTCGTTTGATATCATTTTCCCCAATTTTGAATGGCAGAGAATCATGAGTGACAGCCAGACGCTGGTGGTAAAACTTGGCACCAGTGTGTTAACGGGCGGATCGCGCCGCCTGAACCGCGCCCATATCGTAGAACTGGTTCGCCAGTGTGCGCAGCTCCATGCCGCAGGGCATCGTATTGTTATCGTTACCTCGGGCGCGATTGCCGCCGGACGTGAGCATCTGGGTTACCCTGAGCTCCCGGCAACGATAGCCTCGAAACAGCTGTTGGCGGCGGTAGGGCAGAGCCGATTGATTCAACTATGGGAACAGTTGTTCTCGATTTACGGTATTCACATCGGACAGATGCTGCTAACGCGTGCGGATATGGAAGACAGAGAGCGCTTCCTTAACGCCCGCGATACGCTACGCGCGCTGCTGGATAACAACATCGTTCCTGTCATTAATGAGAACGACGCCGTAGCGACCGCCGAAATTAAAGTCGGTGATAACGACAACCTTTCAGCGCTGGCGGCGATTCTGGCCGGGGCCGATAAGCTGCTGCTGCTGACCGATCAGCAAGGGCTGTTTACCGCCGATCCGCGCACCAACCCGCAGGCTGAGCTGATCAAAGACGTTCACGGTATTGATGATACGCTGCGCGCCATTGCCGGTGATAGCGTCTCGGGTCTGGGAACCGGCGGTATGGGAACTAAACTGCAGGCCGCTGATGTTGCATGCCGCGCCGGGATTGACACCATTATTGCCGCAGGCAGCAAGCCGGGCGTAATTGGCGACGTGATGGAAGGCGTTTCCGTTGGGACGCGTTTCCATGCACAGGCCTCTCCGCTGGAGAACCGTAAACGCTGGATCTTCGGCGCACCGCCTGCCGGGGAAATTACCGTTGATGAGGGTGCGACCGCAGCGATTCTGGAGCGTGGCAGTTCATTACTGCCAAAAGGCATTAAAAGCGTGACAGGCAACTTCTCTCGTGGTGAAGTGATCCGCATCTGCAATCTCGAAGGGCGTGATATTGCCCACGGCGTTACCCGCTATAACAGCGATGCGCTGCGCCGTATTGCCGGACATCACTCACAACAGATCGACACCATCCTGGGCTACGAATACGGTCCGGTTGCTGTCCATCGCGACGACATGATTACCCGTTAAGGAACAGGCATATGCTGGAACAAATGGGCATTGCTGCCAAAGCTGCGTCATACAAGCTGGCGCTGCTCTCCAGTCGCGAAAAAAACCGCGTACTGGAAACGATAGCTGATGAGCTGGAAGCGCAAACGGAAAGCATCCTCAGCGCGAACGTACAAGATGTTGAGCAAGCGCGAGCCAACGGCCTGAGCGACGCGATGCTCGACCGCCTGGCGCTGACTCCGGCGCGTCTGAAAGCGATTGCCGACGATGTGCGTCAGGTATGTAATCTCGCCGACCCGGTCGGGCAGGTGATTGACGGCGGTCTGCTGGATAGCGGCCTGCGTCTCGAACGTCGTCGCGTTCCGCTGGGCGTGATTGGCGTGATTTATGAAGCGCGTCCAAATGTCACCGTTGACGTTGCTTCCCTGTGCCTGAAAACCGGTAATGCGGCGATCCTGCGCGGTGGGAAAGAGACGTACCGAACGAATGCTGCAACCGTGGCGGTTATCCAAAAGGCGCTGGAAGCCTGTGGTTTACCCGCTGCAGCCGTGCAGTCGATAGATAACCCGGACCGCGCGCTGGTCGCTGAAATGCTGCGTATGGATAAGTACATTGATATGCTGATCCCTCGCGGCGGCGCGGGTCTGCATAAGCTGTGCCGTGAGCAGTCGACTATCCCGGTCATCACCGGCGGCATTGGGGTCTGTCATATTTATGTTGATGATAGCGCGGAGATCGACCCGGCGCTGAAGATTATCGTCAACGCCAAAACCCAGCGTCCGAGCACCTGTAACACCGTAGAAACCCTGCTGGTGCATCAGGATATCGCTGCGCGTTTTCTGCCTGCGCTGAGCCAGCAGATGGCACAAAGTGGCGTCACGCTGCATGCCGACGACATCGCGCTGGCCACATTGCAGGCAGGGCCCGCTAACGTGGTTGCGGTGAAAGCCGAAGAGTATGACGACGAGTTTCTGTCGTTGGATCTGAACGTGAAAATCGTTACCGATCTGGACGATGCTATCACCCACATTCGCGAGCATGGGACCCAGCATTCCGATGCCATCCTGACGCGCACCCTGCGTAACGCCGATCGTTTCGTGAATGAAGTGGACTCTTCTGCCGTGTACGTTAACGCCTCTACTCGTTTTACCGATGGCGGCCAGTTCGGACTGGGGGCGGAAGTGGCAGTGAGTACGCAAAAACTGCACGCGCGTGGCCCAATGGGTCTGGAAGCACTGACCACCTATAAGTGGGTTGGCTTCGGTGACGACACGATTCGCGCGTAATTGAAAACGGGCGATGCCATAATAGGCCTATGATTTTCAGGTCTGTTAAGGCATTGCTCGGTTAATTCTACCTTTTACCCCGCTACCGCATTTGTTTTCTATCCTGTGTTTTATCATCATCCGCATCAGTCTGGTTTTTAGCCATGCGCTCCCTGGCGTTGAAAGACGACGTATCACAGAATTTTCCCTGCCAGCATGAATTTTCTGGGTCTGCGGCTCACGTATTGTTCCTATGGTCTAATCTATTAGAATCAGTCTCATTTTTATGAGGAGTAGTTGCGTGAAATCGGATATTCACAAACATAGCATTCCTGTTGTGCCACTCGGCAACCCGTTTCCCCCCCGCCATTGTTCACTGTGTCCAAAGGGCGCGGCGATTGATCGTGATAATCAATACCGATTAATAGACAAAAGAAGGAAGTTTAAAGCGGGGGAGATACTCGCCCGGCAGGATGGAGCCGCGGACATGCTTTTTGTTATTCACGAGGGGTACTGCACGTCCAGCGTGGAATGTGGTGATAACGATTTTATCAGTCGCTTTTATGTTCCGGGAGACATCATGGCGCTGGATGCTGTTGAGGGGGGGAAGTATCTGACAACGATCAAGGCTGCAACGGCTGCGGAGGTATGTCATATCGATATTGCGCGGTTGTTCAAGGCAGCAGAAAAGGAGCCGTCGGTTGCAGCGGCAGTCATCAAGTTTCTCTGCAGGGACAATGGATTCATTGTTGAAAAACTACGGCGTTATGCCAATAAACATGCTGAGGCCAGAATCGCCGCTTTCCTCGTGGAGTTTTACGAAATGCATTTACGTATTGGCAGGCCAGAAACGACGCTTCGCTTGCCATTCTCGCGGGAGGAAATTGCCAGTTATCTCGATCTTAAAATTGAAACCGTTAGCCGCTCATTAAAATCCCTCGAACATCAAAAGTTGATTAGCTTACATCGGGTCCGTACGGTAACAATTAATAGTTATTTGGGGTTAAAAGGTTTCAGCTAACGCTATCTTTGCCGTGCGTTATTTATCTCTTGATATTCCAGGAATATTCATTTTATATAGAAAATTCCTGGTTTTATTTATGTGGAATAATTATCAATTCGAATGATAATCCTACAGGTCAGCGCTATTTTTATAAGAATATTCCCCCTTAAATAAATATTTCATGAGAATTTTCTTGTGAAGTTAAAAAATTAGCATGATTGCAACAAATAATAAACATTATAGAGAGAGTATGTGGATGTTAATTATCTTTATGTTTTTTAAGGGTTTTACTCCTGGGCTATTTGTATGATCTTTTTGATATTTATCAAAAACTTAAAAAAGATGAATTGTTTGGTTTTTATTGTTTGAGTGGATAATAATTCTAAAAATGTACATATTTTAAGTAATTATATCTTAGGAAACTTCTTAGATAATGTTTTTTATAGGAAAATTCTTAGTTTTTTGTAATTTTTACGTTTTAGGGTTTGTTGAGATGTTACTTAATCCAAATGATAATTTTCTGGCGCGGCAATTCTGGCTCGCAATTAATGGAACCGCTGGAGTGACTTAATAATAAGACTCGGTGGTGAGTTTGTTCTTAGGAGAAGATAAAATGAAAAAAATATTATTAGTAACATCTCTGGCTTCTGTATTTGTTGCAGCAAATGCAATGGCAGATGTTACTGCTTCTGCAACAGCCTCGTGGGACGCGACGGCAACGAAAGATACCACCAGCATGTTGGTTGTCACCCCGCTGAACTCTTTAACTTTCCAGTATGCTGAAGGGCTGAATGCCTTCAACTCTCAGGACGGTGCTTTTGATGTGACGATTCAGGGTCAGGAGACGGCAACTGATTTTGAACTGACTGCTCAGATTATTAGTAACACTCTGATCAACGCCAGTGGTGATGCTTCTACCCTGAACGTAGGGGTGGCATGGAATGGCACTGCGCTGACTAATTCATCAGATACTGTCCTTGTTAACTCCAGCTCCACTTCTGGTCTTGAAAGCTTGATGGCTGATGGCGCTTATAACGGTGCGGATCGTGTCAGCGATCAATCCAACTTCAAATTCACCATCGCGTCAGCGACTTCTGATGGTAGTCAGACAGTAGCAGATTACTCTGCACTGCCAGACGGCTATTGGACTGGCGATGTAAAAGTACAGTTCAATGCAACCTGGACGACTCCGTCTGCCTAAGTAATAAAAAATTCGGGAGAATTTTTTCTCCCGAATTTATCAGGAATGGTGTCATGAAAAAATATTTACCGGCAGCGATGTTGGTAGGGTTAGTAGCATCTTTTCCCGGATGGGCAATTAATGTTGGTGAAATCACATCGATCATGACTTCTGCTGAGAGTTCATTATCGAAAGAAATTATCAATACGACAGATGCGGCGCGTTATGTCAGTGTTTCGGTAAAACAATTGTCATCACCTTTGGCGGGGGGAATCGAAATAAAGCCCGTTAATTCCGGAGAACTACTCTCTACACCTGCCAATCTTATTCTTCCAGGTCAGGCGAAGGATGTTTTTCGTTTCTTTTATAAAGGACCTGCAGATGATGTCGAGCGTTATTATCGTCTGCAATGGATAGATGAGCCGGTCACCGAGAGCGCGGAAACCCGGGCGAATAAAATGGCTGTTGCAACAGCGTCGGCTGAAATTGGCACTATCCTGGTAGTCGCGCCGCGCAAGGAGCGTTTTGAATATAGCCGAAATGGCGATGTTATTACCAATACCGGCAATGTTTCGTTTCGTGTGATCGCCTATGGGGCTTGTAAAGATAAGGCTCGCGATCGGGGACGAGGCTGTCGCGAACGTTATTACATTATGCCGGGTACAAAAATAAAATTACAGTTTACCGACATTAGTAATAGCCGTTCACGCATCGGTATCTGGCACGGTAAGCAGTTTATTACAGTGAAGTGATGGTCAATAGCAGGGATAAATAAAATTACCGGAATGTAAGGATGCAGATGACAACAACAAATATTGTCGGCGGTAGCATTTGTCTTTTTCTTGCGCTGACACCAGAATTTTCACATGCAGCCCCAGTAAAAGTGGGTAATTACGTTATCCCCAGCGCTTTCGCCCGTTCACTGGAGCAGGGAATGACGGTGCCGGTATATATTCGTTACAACGAGACTGACGAGAAAAGTCAGCAAAAAGTTGCCGATGCGGTGATTTCCCTTGTTGATGGCAATATTACGGTTAAAGCCCTGACTCTTGCTGAATTGCCCAATAATGCCGTGTTATCTGGAAAAACCCGCGCGTTGGTGGAAAAAATTCGTGATGTGAAGTTTCACGATAACACCAATATCGAGCTATCGAATGATGCACGTCTGCAACTCAACGTCTCCTCATTTCACCTGGAGATGATTGTCAGCAAAGATGCGTTAACTGAAGCGATTGTCGCACGTAGCAGCCTGCTTGGACCTTCCAGCGTGGAGACTCTCTCTAACGTCCTGAACTATAACTTTGGCACCTACTACAACGATTATCATAACGGCAGCAGTACCCGCAGCTATCTGACGATGGACAATACAACATCGCTGCGTGAACACCATGTCAACATTAACGGTTCGTTTTACGGCATAGGCGACAGCAACAGCACCAGTAAACTCTATCGCGCGATGTATGAGCGTGATTATGACGGATATCGACTGGCGCTCGGGATGCTCGACACCTGGAATGTCCAGTCTATTGCCAGCCTGAATGCGCTGAATGGTGGGAAAATTTACGGCGTAAGCTACGGAAACAAAGGAAGTACGGTTGTTGAGAATACCTCGCTTTCGCTCACGCCAATTACCGTATTTTTGCCAGCCGCTGGCGAGGTTCATGTATTTCGTGACGGGCGTTTGCTCAGCGTACAGAACTTTAATATGGGCAGTTATGAAATTGATACCAGTCGTTTCCCGTATGGTGTTTATGATGTCACGGTAGATATCGTGGTCAATGGCCGGACAATTAATAGTCGTATCAGTCGGGTTAATAAAATCTTTGCCCGCCAGCAGGCTGCCGGAATTGATCAGCTCTCATGGCAACTGTTTGGTGGCTCACTGGATTATGACCGTGTGAGTTATAAGCGAAACCACTATCAGGATTTAGGCAATGAGCAGACCTGGATTGCCGGCGGTGCCGCATCGGTGACGCTGGCGATATTGTCGGGGCTGGGCCTGAAATCTACGCTCTACGGTTTTGGAAACAATACGGTTAATGAAACGGATGTTACGCTCAATGTGAATGAATACGTAAGCATTGGCAATCAGATGCTGGTAGCGAACGATTCGTCATGGCGAAACATCAGTAATATCAATCTCAATATCCCCGAGGGATATGGTTCCCTTTGGGCATCTCGTGAAGACAGTAAAATTGGCGACCGTCTGCCCATGCAGGAGCGTGACAATTATTCCATTGGTGGCACTCTTAACCTCGGAAAGTTTATTCCTCATGGCGGCTCGCTTACCGTGAGTCAGACGGAGAATCGCTACTCGGGAAATAAATACCGTAACCTGGACTACAGCACGAACCTTTATTCAGGCAAGTATGCCACGGTTGGGTTGCGCGCAGGTATTCAGCGTTATTACTACAACAACCGGAATGACGATGGGCGACAGGAACGTTATGTCAGCCTGGATTTATCGTTGCCGTTGGCGTCCTGGATGAGCATGGGCGTCTCCCGGGATCGCTATGGCAGCACTCAGGGTAATCTCAGCGCGCGCAAGCAGTATGCTGAAGGCCCCATTAAATCGGTCGGATTGTCGGCTTCGACACGCCTGAGTGGCGAGCAGTATTACGACAATAATTACTCGGTAAACGGCAATCTGAGTTATGACACGAAATATAACGCCGGCACCGTATCGGTAACGCGTTCTGCGGACAACTCCACCAATATGAACTTCTCTTCTCAAGGTTCCCTGGCGTGGGCAGGAAAAGATTTCGGTCTGAGTAAAGAGAGGCAAAGGTCAGGCATTATTGTGAAAACCGATTTGACCGGCGAAGGGAAACTGGCTGCGAAGATTAATAACCGAAATTATCTTCTCAGCGGTAAATCAAATTTCATTGCACTGCCGCCTTATGCTCAGTACAAGCTGGAGATCCTCAATGATAAAAACTCTGAAGACAGCTTTGATATTGTTTCAGGGCGCAAACAGGAACTGACGCTATATCCGGGTAACGTGGGTGTTATCAACCCTGAAGTGAAAAGTATGGTCACCGTATTCGGGCGTATTCGTTATCCCGATGGGCAGTTAGCTGCAAACACCGATATTCATAATCACATCGGTAAAACGCGTACGGATGAAAAAGGGGAGTTTGCTATCGATATCGATAAGAAGTATCCAGTCATCACGTTAATTTCAGCCAATGGCAGCCTATGCGAAGCCGATCTCGATTTGGAAAAAGCACGCGGCGCAGCGTGGGTTGGTGATGTGAAATGTGCCACGCAAACCACGATGGCGCAGAGGTAATAAAATGAAAGTATTAATTAAAGTAGCTACTGTAATCTGTGCCGTGGGGAGTTTCACGCCTGCGCCTGCTTTGGCTTTAAATGCAGTATCTTCCGGCTCAGTCAGTAATAACTATTTGTTTATTGAAAATGCCATTGATAGTGAATACTTTATCACCCCCTCCGCACTCGATCCGCGTTTCAGCGGTTCAAACACATGGATAAAATACGGTACCTCTCAGGTGAGTCTCGGGTATTTAGGTTTTGTCATCTGGACTGCGCCAGGAAATTATTATCAGGACATGTGGATTGATAATTCCCCGATTAACGGGCCTTTTCGGGGGATCCGTTGTTATAGCGGCAGCCAGTGTCCATCAACTGGATTTATTGCCGGGCAAGGCACTGATAAAAACGGCTTTTATCATGCGCAGGTAGGATCTGTCGCAGGCGTTATTGGTGGCGCCTACGGATTCGCTTCCCTGACGGATACTGCCTATGAGTACTTTCGCAATGTGCCTACCGGTAGCAGCGAAACCTATGTGTTCAACCGTTGTTATACTTCCGTGGATTATGATTATTCTTCCGGGCAACGTTGCAAAGATCAATCGAAAGGATTATGGAATTACGTCAATTATACGTTAACCAAACGTGGTCATCTGTCACTGGTATCGACTAATGCATTTCAGGAACTTTGGGTTGCCAGCGACGGTACGCCGAGCATCACCAAAGACTCTGGTTATTGCGAGCTTGGCGTGGTAGGCAGAGAAGACGGCGTGATTTGCAAAATGGTAAATTATAACCTGCAACAAACCGCCAATCTGACCGCCTCTCTGACGTTTCGCGCTTATGTCGACACGGCGATGCTTGGTTTTACGCCTGGACCGGCCACCGTGAAATACTCCGGGAATGGTTCAAACTGGTATAACTATGGTACTTCAACTGCTTATTACAACGTTTTCACGACCTCTGGAGAGTACATATATATTTTTCTGTCAAAGGTATTCCTGAAAAAACTCGTCGATTCAGGAATCAGCATTACTAACACTCAACCGTTTACCTTCGGTTTTTATAATGGCTTAACACCTGAGTCAGGGCACTACCAGTTTACGCCTTCGCTACAGATCAATATTGTGCCGAAGGAGTATGGGATCAGTATCGTCTCTTCAGACAACACCGCTTCTGCGAGCGGCAGTGGCACGATTGGCGACGCCGCTCCTATAGAAATAGATTACACCGTGACAGTCTCCGGTCCTCGTCAGGCTGATAGCATTACCGCGCAAGTTATCGGAGAAAGTACGACGATAAACAGTGTGCCTTACTGTCTGTTTACCTCCCCTCAAGGCGGGCTGTCAGTCCCAATCCCCGCTTTTCTGCAGTACAACAGTCAGTCGGGGGGCGTGGTGAAGAAACGAAATAGCTGTAGTGAAGCAGCAATCAATATGAGCGATGCGCAGTGGCAACAGACGCCCTGGGACGCAAATAACAATGATGATGGAAGCTATTATGCTACTGATTTGAAACTGCTTTTCCCAATGAATGATTCACGGTCGATGTTAACTGTTTCCGGAACAGATTGGGAAGGTGTTGTCAGTGCCAGTGGAGAGATAAAAGTCACGGCGAATTGGGTGGGAGTGACGCCATGAACCGCTGCCGTTTGGTGTTTAGATGGGTATTTATCTTACTTTCCGGGTTGACTATATTCTCCGCACAGGCTGTCTACCTGGAGTCGACCATTTATGAGATGCCATCGGATAAATTATTTATCAGCAAACGGATCTATAACGATAGCCAGAAACAGAATTTGTACAGTATTGGCGCAGTAAAAATTGATAAGCCCGGACCGGGAGGTGAAAACAGAAGTGCCATTGCTGAAGGCGAACTTCTGTTTACGCCGCTGAATTTTTCACTGGCTCCGCAGGCGAGTGAGTTTTTTAAGATTTTCTACCGTGGACCGCAGGATGATAAAGAACGCTATTACCGAATTCTATTTCGTGAAATGCCGATAACGCTGTTTACCGAGCGTAATCAAGGGAAAGGAGGGCAGGCTCTCCCGGTGATCGCTATGGACACCATATTGGTTGTTCGCCCGAGAAAAATGAATCTGGCCTACACCATTGATGAGGCAAACGGAACACTGAAAAACACCGGGAATACTTTTTTTAAAATCATCGTACACCTGGGGTGCAACTCAACCGATGATGAAGCCACCATGCGTTATGTGTTGCCGGGTGAAACCTGGCGTAGTAGCGAATTGAAATCAAAAAACCGGAAATTTATCGTTGCATTGCAGAAATACATACCAGTAGGTCAGGGGTGCTTCAAACTCAATCAATAGTAAGCATTAATTCTGATCCGATATGTCATGGTTAGATATCGAACCTATACTGTAACTGTCTTTATACAATGCAGTAATCAGCTCGGCACAGATGAAATTTTAGTCATTTGCACTCAACGTCACGGTAATTAAGAGTCAGGTAGTATGAACAGTATAATTAATGAACAGGTTGAGTATGATTCCACCAGAAAAAGCCTGAAACATCGCGATACGACAATAATTCTTTCGGCATCTACCGCGAGACTACTTGAGCTATTCATTGCCCATAAAAATCAACAAGTCCACCGCGAGTTTATCATTGAAGAAGTGTGGAAAAAGCATGGCATGGCCCCATCGGGTCATAGTCTTAATAAAAGCATCAGTATTTTGCGAAAAGCATTTAGTGAGCTGGGGGCGGGTAATCCCATTGAAACGCTGCCCCGGCAGGGATTTTTGTTCCATGCTTCGATCAGCGGTGAATCGTCATCTTCCTGTGAAGATGAAACTGTGCGTTCGGTAACTGAGACGGTGAACTCATCCGTAAGACCAAAACGTAAAAATATTATTCTTTTCATTTTATTATTTGCATTTCTTGGAAGCGCCATATTTATCTTTTCAGCTCTTAATTCAAGATCCAAAAATTTTATCTATATCAGGGCAATAGATGATTGTGAACTTTATACTGCCGATGACAATAATGCTGATAAAACAAAAGCATTTTTATCTTCTGATATGTGGCGAAAAGTAAATGCGGCTTGTCATGATGGCAAGAAAACAATTGTTTTTTATGATGATAATAATTTATCAGCCGGCAATGATCTTAGAGTGAATTTGCTTGGGGTTTGTACGTTAGAGAAAGGAGGGGTTGTCCGTGAATGTGAAAATTTTGTTTATTAGTGGGGCAATCTTTCTTGCAGCGATAACAGCATATTTTTTATATCGCCATCAAGAACCTGAGACGCTGACCTGCTCGGCAAAAACTTACCTGCATCTGGAGGCGCAAACTCAGGGGGTAAAAATTGAAGGTGAAGTTCTGCTGGTTTTTCGTATTTCTTCTGCTACCGAAGGGCGGGTATCTCAGGTAGGAAGCCTCAATATTCAGGGTGAAAATTATGCTGTAGATCGTAATGTTATCCTGAATTTTATTGGTAAAGATCGTGATGGTTACCTGCAGACCCGTCGTGTAGCTATTGTTAAAAATAAAAATGATAATGTTCCTGATGACGTTACCGAACAACTCATGTCACGACAGGAAATTTTTTATTATAAGATCATCCATATCGCCAAAAATGTCTATGCGATCAGAGATCTGCGACGTACGTTAATGGTTTGTCGGGCAGCATAAGTAACAATAATATGTTATCCTTACGGTTTTAGTAGTTTTATATTTTGTCGTTTTTAGTGTTCATGGTTTTTTATTTTGTCTTACAGTGAAAATGAGCAATAGGATTTGTATTGATGAAGAATTAGGATTTTTCCTTTTTCAATAATTAAAATGGCCTTAACATTTAATGGTAATATTCATATGGATAAGCGTGATTATAAATTCTGAAACTGCGTGAGATGACTTATGGATAAAGTTATTTCGCGGACTGCATTGTAATTTCTGGAGGCTAAAGGTGTTGTATATTCTCTCGTGTATAAAACGAGGGACCTGCCATGCCATAAATTTAAGTTGGTGGTAACTATGAATACGAAAAAGGTTTTTCTGCTCAGTTATGATATTTTTCTTTTCTCAGGGATAAAAGCGTGGTTGCCAAATCTGGTGTTGGTCGATGCGCGGGCATTTATTTCTGGTTCACAGTCAATTATTCCACGGTATCCATCCTGTTTACTGGTGATCGATAACCGGTTACCATTATTCCAGGTCAGGAAGTGGTTTCAGAGAAATAGCACGCAGTTTATCAATATAAACTGTATTGTTCTTCGGATGAATGAAAGTCGTTCTATTAATCGGGGGTATGAGGAGTATGCATTCATTAATGGACGGGAACTATCGGATCAGCTGATTTCTCAGTTGAGAGCCAATCTAATGGCTCCCAATGAGGTTGTGGAAGTCACTAAAGGTTCAGCGATATTTACTTTTCATTTGACTGAGTTTGAAGAGAAAATGCTGTATGCATCTTTCACAAAGGAAAAATTGCACGATTTTTGTCATGCTAACTCGATAACAATTAAGTCAGTGTATCGATATCGGGAACGCATTACCGCTCGTCTGGGATTTTCTCATTTTAATGAAACTATCATTTTTTTAACCAGGAATAATCTATTGCATGAAGGTTCCTCGACGAACAGTCATTCTGGTAAGAATGTAATATACGGCGAAGCATATGATGTCTCAGATTCTGGTCGACTGAGTATGGCAATAAGGAATGAAGAAATCATTCCTTATTTTCAACCCATCGTAAATATCAACGAAGATGTCTGTGGTGTTGAGGTTTTGGCTCGTTGGCCACAGGGGGATAATTATGCTATTTCTCAGCGTGAGTTTATACCGCTGGCTGAAAAATGTGGCTTAATGAATGAGTTAACGAGCTATTTAATGAACGCCGTCGCGCGTAATCTGGTCGACGGAAGCGAGGATTTCAATAAAACTTTATTCGTCTCTTTTAATGTGAGTCCATCAGGTTTAAGTAACCCCGTCTTTTATTGGGAGTGTCTTAATTTTATGGAAATAACGCAAAGGCTACCGATAAAATTGATGATTGAAATAACTGAAAACCAGACTCTCACTATTACTCCTGCAATCAAAGAGCTGATACGATCGTTGCGAAACAGAGGGGTTCTGTTTGCTTTAGATGATTTTGGGACGGGATACGCTAACCTTTGTTATCTCAATGAGTTAGACCTGGATGTTATAAAAATTGATAAAACGTTTATCAAAGCGATTAAAGAAGTTGAGCAACATATCCCTATGCTCGAGTCAATCATTCACCTTTCCGAACTCCTGGGGTTACGCATGGTGGCGGAAGGCGTTGAACATGGCTATCAGCAGCAATGGTTGGGGAAAAATAATGTTGATTACCTGCAGGGTTATCAATTTTTACCGCCAGTGACGTTTGATGATTTTATGCGTTACTACAAGCAGTCTTTAGATTTTTTTGAATCAGCGTCGGATTCTACTTTCTCAACGTAAAGCCTTTCGGGAACATCAGGGGCGGATGCCTCTGATGCAGGTATTTTTGTCGAGGTGAGTACGATAACTCCCGCCTGTCTGGTGAAGGCGATAGCCTGTTGTGAGTGAGGCATCGTTTGTTTATGTATCTAATACGGGGTATTTATAGCGGTATCAGCGTTAATTAAACCGATGCCGAGGTGAGTTCCTGGCCATGCGTCATTTCCTGACAAAATTAAGAGTCTGGTTTCCGCCGCCTCTTATCTTAGTACTTTTTCTCGTTGCGGATGTGCTGACGGCGAGTCCGCGTTTCACATTCGGCGGGGTGAATATCGTGATAAGCACATTGCTGGCCGGCGTCAGTCTGTTGGTGATATTGCATACCGCGTGGCAGATGCGGATGAAACGTACGACCCTGAATCCGCTGCATGCACATAAATCGACCACGCTTGTTACCGACGGATGTTATGCCTGGAGCCGCAACCCGATCTACCTTGGTATGAGTGGACTCCAGTTGGCCTTTGCTCTTTGCATCGGTAGCCTGACTGGAGTACTGGCTGTACCGGTGTTTATGCTGGCGGTTGCCAGATTGCATATTGATTTTGAAGAGGAACAACTGCGAAAACATTTCGGGCTGGAGTGGGAGCGCTATGAACAACACGTTCGCCGCTGGTTATAGTAATACCCGACCACGTATAAGCATGCCTGTAACGACACGATTCGTGCGTAATTGAAACCGGATGATGCAAAAATAGGCGTTTGATTCGCAAGGCCATTGACGCATCGCCCGGTTAGTTTTAACCTTCTACCCCGTGCTCACATTCGTGGACATGTCCTTTTCAGGGCCGATATAGCTCAGTTGGTAGAGCAGCGCATTCGTAATGCGAAGGTCGTAGGTTCGACTCCTATTATCGGCACCATTTCAAATTCTTCCAAGGTCTACCGAAATCAACTCAAAGCCCGTATATTGCGGTTTACAGCCCGTATCTTATCTCCTGTTATCAACTGGACTCAACCGAAATCAAGTCACAGTTGGGGGCATAAGTGGGGGCTCTCTGTGTTCGGTCCAGGGAGATGCCCCTAATGAAGCTAAATGCGCGACAGGTAGATGCAGCTAAACCCAGAGAGAAGGCCTATAAGCTGGCAGATGGTGCTGGTTTGTATCTTGAGGTTGTTCCCTCTGGTTCCTGATATTGGCGGATTGTAGTGGCATACTGGATTAGGTCACCTACCAGTTTGATTTGAGATGCAAGTGCTGTTGCCATCAAAGCAGTTGCCTCGATGACGGTTTTATCTGTGGTCAGGGCGTCCGGTAGCCCACACTGATGAGGCAAGCATGTGTTGATCTGCGCCCTATCTATGGTGTTATTCGTAAATAGGGCGTGGTAAAGGTATCAGCTGTTTTTATTTTTTAAAGTATTTCCTCTCAGCGTTAAAGTAACAGATATTTTGTATCATTCCCCCTGCTACCGACAGTTGATTCGTATATTCCCCGCGCTCAATTAAATCACCGACAAAATTACATAAAATACGACGAAAATACTCATGTCGAGGGTAGGATAAAAAGCTTCTGGAATCGGTTGTCATGCCGATAAAGTGACCTAATAGCAGAGCGTTGCCAAATGTTGTAAGTTGGTTTTCCATGCCGACTTTATGATCGTTATGCCACCAGGCAGGGCCAGGTTGCACTTTTGCCAAAGCTTTGTCGCCCGGAAAATTCCCCGCCAGTGTTGCCAGAGCTGAATCCAGTGTTGGATTAAGGCTGAATAGCAGAGTATCAGGCAGGCTCTCCTGCTGTTCCATACGATTGAGCAATAACACCAAATCATCCATACATGGGCGGTCGGTTGGCGAATCGTAACCGCAATCGCGTCCGAGATGTGCCAGCATACGGCTATTCACGCTGCGCATGGCGCCGATGTGAATTTGCATGGTCCAGTTAAGCTGGGCATAACGGGAAGCCAGAAAGCAGAGCGTTTCGGTTCTGAATTGAATCACTTCCTTCGCGCTTAACGGGTCGCGATTGAGCGCTTTTTCAAAAATATGCTCCAGCTCTGACGGCGTGGCCGGAATATACCGCATCAGATCTAAGCCGTGGTCCGACATTCGGCAGTGTTGCTGGTGAAAGAAATCAATACGATTACTTAACGCCCGGCAGTAATTCTGGTAACTATCGAGCCTTATGCCTGACCGGGCCGCCAGTTTTTCAACGTAATCAATAAAATTCTGGTTATCTATAGCCAGCGCTTTGTCGGGGCGGTAAGTCGGAAATACGCCGATGCGGAAATCGTCCTGGGCGGCTAAGTGTTGATGGTATTTCAGGTCGTCGACCGGATCGTCGCTGGTGCAGACATAGTTAACATTAGCCCGTAGCATTAATTTCTGTGCTGAAAAGTCGGGGGAGGCTATTTTTTTATTACACTGCTCCCACAAATATTCCGCTGTTTCAATGGATATCTCATCTTCAATATCAAAAAAACGCAGTAATTCTAAATGACTCCAGTGATAAACCGGATTTCCGATGGCTGAAGGCAATACCTTACAGTAATGCATGAATTTACTTTTATTGTCGCCGTCGCCCATTATGAATTTTTCTGCTACACCACCAAAGCGCATTAAACGCCACTTATAGTGATCTCCGCCCAGCCATAATTCGGTAATATTATCAAAGCGCTTATCAGTCGCGATTTGCTCCGGGATAAGATGGCAATGAAAATCAAATATTGGCATCGGTTCGGCGTAATCAAAATATAACTTTTGCGCTGTTAAGCTTCTCAATAAAAAGTCTTTTTTTATAAATGACATAAGACTTCCTCCTCATAAGAATAATTTATTAATTCAACTTTTTTGTTTAAATTTGTGCGCGCTATTTACACCCGTCATACTTAAAGCTGCCTGTGCGTTGGCTGCCCGTACTTGTCCCAGTCGCTTACCTGAGTAAAATCCTGGGACTCGTGTGGTTGCAGCCTTCAAATAACTAAAATTATTCAGGGGTATGATGACTTATTGGTTGTTCGCTTTGTGTTTAATAATATGTACGGCGACAACGGACAGTAAACAGCATGCCCAGATATAACCAAATACATAGGTGGGTTTACCCTCGGCCAGCGTCACTAGCCAGGCGCAGATAAACGGGGTCGGTCCGGCGATTAGCATGCCGTTTAGTTCTCTTGACAACGCAACCCCTGAAAACCGGTAGCGTATCGGGAATAAATTTACTAAAAAGGCGCCCTGAGAACCGGATGTCGCGCCGTAGCCGATGCCGTAAAGAATACACATACCGAGGATAACGAAAGCCAGATTTTGCGTATCAAGAATCGCGAAAAAGGGAATGCTAAACAGAGCGATAAAAATACAACCTAGCGAGTAGACTTTCGCCGCACCCACTTTATCGGAAATACTCCCCATAATAGGCGTGCCGATAATGCCGGCGATAGAGCCGCATATAAGTGCGATCAGGCTGTCTGTTCTCGTCATGCCGAGGGTATTTACCATGTAACTGATACTGAATACGCTCAAGATATAGGAATTTGCCTGATGTGCCGTGACGCTGAGAAAGGCATAGAATACTTCTTTCGGACTATTTTTTAATAACTCAGATAGGGGGACTTTCTGCGTTTTCTTTTTCTTCTCGGCTTCGGCCATGCTTTTTTGGTAAGCCGGCGTCTCATCCAGATTATGCCGGATGTAAAAAGCGAGGATAAAAAGTACTGAGGAGGCTAAAAATGGAATGCGCCACCCCCAACTGAGAAACGCGTCTTCCGGTAATTGCGAAACCAGCAAGAAGGCACCTGTCGCAAGCATAATCCCCACAACGGTCGACGCATTGATGATAGAGGTATAGAAAGCCCGGCGCTTAAAGGGAACATATTCCCCGACAAATGTCAGCGCCCCCGCCAGCTCGGCGCCAGCGCCAAATCCCTGGAGCAAGCGTAACAGCACCAATAGCACGGATGACCACACGCCGATATGAAAATAGCTCGGCAGCAGGCCCAGCGCGACGGTTGTTAATCCCATCAGGACGATAGAAAATATCAGGGCGGGTTTTCGTCCCCATTTATCGCCGATGTGAGAGATGATCACCCCTCCCAGCGGTCTGGCGAAATAACCGACGGCAAATGTCGCCAGCGCGGCTAATAAGGCGGACGACGGCGAAAGGGAAGGAAAGAAGAGTTTGTTTATGACTAAGCCTGCCGCCGCACCATAGAGCGCATAATCGTACCATTCGATAATCGTACCTACCGAACCAGCTACGACGACTTTTCTTATCGTTCTGGTATCAGCTTCTGGCTGTATACCTTCTTTATATACTATGTCTGTCACAATAATTATCTCCAACTAGAATTGTTATGCGCCTAATAAAAGAGATTTTTCAGCCAGAGCAATGACGAAGCGGCCGACTGTTATTCTCAACGAGGTAATTTCAATTCATACGGACTATTTACTCTCATTATTAATTTACCATTCCCCTGGTGCTGAAAAATGCGCTGCACAAGGGAGGATGCCCAAGTCACTCTCACCTTCGAGGCTATCATCACGCCGCCCACTTACCCTATCAACCTGCATGACATGGTGGGTGGTTGTATTAGCATCATTTCTTTTCAGCTCGTGATAAAGGTCACGGCAGTTTTATTTAAATAATGTCGCCGCAGTACATCCTCTGGATAGGACATGCAAAGCGGTAACGCCTATTCTTCTATTTTGAGCTTGGCAATCTAAAGTTATATTAATAATGGAGAATTATTTTACCCACCTTATTCAATGTTCATTTTCACACCGCGCGGGTATCAATACGTCTCTGCTTTGATATTTATAAGGAATAAAATATTCTTTATGCCCCTGTTCTTCACTTTTACTTTTTTTCCCAGAGGCGATCACCATAACCAATTCGGCTATTTCTGTTGAAAGCGCCTGTTGGGAGAGTGCTCCACTTAAAAGACGGCCTGCATCCACATCCATATCTTCCGACATGTTGGCGTAAGTCTGGCTGTTACCGGTTATTTTAATGACCGGTGCGACGACGGAACCGACTACGCTGCCGCGTCCGGTAACAAAAAAGATAATGTGGCTGCCGCAGGAAATAAGCGCCATCAGCCCTTCATTATCATTGGGGTTGGTAATGCCGAATTGCATCCAATGAGGGTCCGGGGTGGAATCAAGCAGCCATAACCCTTTTCCTTTCGGACTACTGCTGACTTTCAGTATTCCCTGAATAGGACGGGAACCGCTTTTTATCACTGCGCCCATGCTTTTTTCTTCAATAGTGGACAATCCGCCAGCGAAATTACCCGGGCTGACGGAGTATTGCCTTACCGATTTACAGTAATCCAGCGCCTTATTGTAAGTGGCGATGATTTGCTCCCTGGCAGCTTCTGTCGCGGCCCTTGCCGACAAGATATCAATCAGACCAATGGCTTCGACAATCTCTTCAAAGATCGCGGTACCGCCGGCATCAATTAACCAGTCGAAAAAATTTCCTACCGCCACATTGCCCGCCAGGCCGCTGGTATAATCGCTTCCGCCGCATTCGCTGCCGATGATGAGATCGGAGAATCCCATCGCCACGCGTGGCGTATGACTTAATTCGTCCTGAATGTGTTTAACGTATTTAACTCCAAGCTCGATACTGCTTTTTGTGCCGCCGGCCTGCTGAATGAAAAACCAGTTGGTCGGTTTGCCTTCTTCTTTCGCGATATTACTGAGCCACTCCGGCTGAATATATTCGCACCCCAACCCAACGGCGAGAACGCCGCCGACGTTGGGATGGCGAATCAACGCAATAAGCATTCTTACGGCATATTCGTTATCGGTACAGCCTGAAAAGCCCACGACCTCCACTTCGGAATCGTTAATCTGGGCGACGATTTTGTCTGCGATGAAATGGGCGCATTCAACGGTATAAATGACCAGTGTTTTATTACGGATGCCTTTTGCTCCACTCTGGCGTTGGTAACCCTGCCAGCTTATGGTTTTCAGACTATCTGATTCATTCATATTTAATATCCTTTGGCGCGCCGGTGACGACATCCAGACTGGCGGAACGTCGATCGTAATTGCTGCACATTACGTGCAAATGCACCCAGTCTCCTGGCCTGATATCCTGCGTGGCCGTGCCGATGCTAATACCATATTTAACGATCGGCGCGCCTTGGGCGATAAAAGATAGGGCAATCTTATGGCCGATATGAATCTCTTCATTTGCATCGATTACCCCCTCTTCGGCACCGCGAATATTCGCCGTTTCTCCGTGCTTAAACGATGTCAGCGCGGTTGCAACGTTATCGGTTGCATTAATTTTGTATACCACATTGTCCATAGTCGCTTCCGGTTTAATAACTGCCAGTGATCGGCACTGTTAAAGACATAACGGTTGGCATCCCTCCCTTAATAACATCGACCTCCGTGCATGATGGCGAGAATTGCCCTGTTTTCAAAAACCGATGAGCGCGCCGCCATCGACAATCAGTACATGGCCGCTGACGAATCCCGCGGCGTCGGACGCAAGATACGTCGCCGCCCAGCCGATATCATCCGGCTTACCGAATTTTTTCATCGGCGTACGGCCGAGGATCTTGTTTTTACGTTCATCGTCGCCCTCAATGGCCTTACGCAACATAGGCGTATCGATCCAGCCGGGGGCGATGCCGTTCACCCGGATGCCGGCGCCGGATAACTCCGTCGCCAGACCGCGGATCAATCCCAGATAGGCGGATTTTGCCGCCGCATAGCCGGTGACATAAGGCTGGCCGAGGAACGAGGTCATGGAGGCGGTAAACAACACCGAAGCATTGCCGAGCTGTTTCATATGCGGCACTAGCGCGCGAGTGAGGGCGAAAGCGCCGACGACGTGCACATCTAGCACCGATTCGAACTCTTTAACGCTCATCTCTTCGATAGGCTTCTTACAGTGATTGCCTGCATTATTCACCAGAATGTCGATGTGCTTATGTTGTTGCAGTAAATCGCCGACCCAGCGTTCCGTCTCATCGGTATCAGTGACGTTGAACTGCGTCCATGAAGCGTTCGGCCCTAAATCGTCGGCCGCTTTTTTGGCTGCATCGGCGTTCATGTCGGCAATGATCACCTGTGCGCCGCTGGTTATCATGCATTTTGCCATCGCATAACCCAAACCGCTGCCGGCACCGGTAATTAAGGCTTTTTTATTCGTTAAAGAAAATATGCTTGTGTCTGACATACTGTTTCTCCAAAATCATTTATTACCGTTTTGACAGGATGCTTACATTACGCCGAATTTTTCAAAAGCTTCTACCGTACTCATACCTTTGGCTATCGCTTTACGGACTTGGTTTTCCGTCGATACTTTTTCCAACGCTTTACTGATAACTTCTGTCTCCAGCGCTTGCGGTATAATTAAAACGCCGTCGCGATCGCCGAAGATGATGTCACCGGGATTGACGCGCACTCCGCTGAATTCAATCGGCACGCGATAATCGATAACTTTTCCCCGCGGCCCCTGGTCCTGGGCGTAAGTTCCATGGGAAAATACCGGAAAATCCAGGTCATAAATTTCTGACGTATCACGAGAAAAGCCATCCAGTACGGCACCTGCAGCTTTTAGTTTAATGGCGCGGGCCGACATAAGTCCGCCCCAGAGTGCGTAACGTAGAGAGCATCCCGTCGTGATATAAACTTCATTTTCCTGTAAGGAATCCAATGCTTCAAACATAATACCAAAGGGTTTTTCCCCTATGTCGCTCTTATTTGAACTGGAATGAAGTTCAAATACATCGGCCTCTAATACCGGCATTGCCCGGCCAACCACCACCATATTTGAACGAATGGGCTTAACCACAGGCGCAATAAACTGGTGTAAATACCCAAGCGTATCAAGAATATCACCCACTGCTGCGGGGAATAGATTTGTTCGCATTAAGTGAAAAAGTTCTTTGTCATTTTCCCACATACTTTATCCCTATCTCATCATTTATTTGAATGAAATCAATATACTTACTAAATTAATGACTACGTGAGAGGCCCGTTATTGTGTTCGGCGATTCATAAAAACATCTAAACGCGTTACACACACCCATCATATACACCTGTCTGACAGGTGTATATGATGGGTGTGTTAGTTATGTGATAATGATCATGATTTTAAACTAATGAGGTGCTCGTCCCTTTCATGTCGGCATCAATGGCGATTATTGCCGACGAGATTGGTAGAGCGCGGAGATCGTCGCGATGTAAATTTTGCCCGGTATTCCTCAAATTCAGGCGGAATCGGCGGATTCGTTTTTACTTTTTTTGTGGGAAAATAAGCAATAAGATGAGCCCTGGCGCAGGCGGAGGTTGTGACGAGCTGGTGCCAGGACGGCATGCAGCAAAGCAACATAGCCGATGTTCACTCCCGGTGGAGGTCGGTTAGTAAGGGTAACCCCCTGAAAATGAGCAGTCGGTATAGCATCTTTGTTTCAGAGACGTTATCTGAAATGAGAGTAAATCCGTGCTGAGACAGGTTCTTAACAACGACGGAATACAGTAGGGATGAAAAAAACAATACTTAGACAAGACACATTATCTTCGCAGGTTAAGAACTACATCCTGCAACTGATTATGAAGGAAAAGTTGGTTGCAGGAATGGCGGTACCCAGCGAGATGCAACTGATCCAGGATCTGGGAGTCAGTCGGGGCGTGGTAAGGGAAGCCTATCGTTCTTTAGCCGCTTTGGGAATATTAGAGATTCAGAGCGGTAAATTGCCGACCATAAAAAAAATCGACACTAATGTTCTACAGCTTATTATCAATTTTGCGGTCATTACAGAGCAGGTCACTCACAAGGATATACTTGCAGTCAGGCGTCATCTTGAAATGGGGTGTGTACATCTGGCGGCGATTAACGGCAAAGAAGAGGATTTTGAAAAACTCAGGGAAGAAATGCGGCTAATTAAGGAAAACTTTAAGGACGTGGATGATTTTATTAGCCACGATTTGCAATTTCATTTCATTCTTTCCCGCGCGTCGGGTAATACACTGCTTTCTATTTTACTTCAGTCGCTGCATGAACAGCTAATGACCTCGATGCGCGCCGGTTTGGTTGCACAGAGTAAGAAAGAAAAAGAGTATGAAATTAAAATAATCGAGCTGCATCAGCGTATTTGCGACGCCGTTTGCACCAGAGATCCTGAACGAGCCGTACAGGCTATGGCCGAACATTTTGAAAATGCCATCGACGCGTTGATCGATTAGCCGTCGAGCAACGTCGAATCTTTAAAGCTATACCCTATTGTTAGTTGGAAATAACGGATTAATATCCCGCTATATGGTTAAATGTCGTAAATGTGTACTAGCGTAAAGTAAGATTGAACCATACCAGAATGTGACAGGCTGATGCGCCCTGCGGGCTTGTCCAACCCCGCGGCTGTATAGAAACAAGTTCTGAACAGACTCACAGTTTTCGTTGCAGGCCAACAAAAATAAATACGGGCACTAGGAATATTTTCTGGACTCTTTTTTCAATAGTGACGAAATAAGCAGCATAAATATCATTCTTAGGCAATCAATCGTCGGCAAATGCATTTCAGGGTAATCCTTGAGTACTTTAGTTGTCTTCTTCAGTTAATGAAAGGTATTAGAGAGGACTTAGGGTAGCCCTAACTCCTCTTCTTAGGAAAAGCTTCGTAGATAGTCATGATCAAACTTAACAGTTATTGGTAATGCGAAGGAAATTCCATCAAGTTGAGGCTTTGTTGAATAAATCAGAGTTAGACGACAGGCTCCCGTTACCGCATCTGTTATGCGATCCGGACGCTGTGAGGCATATCAAACAACGTCATCCGGTCCAGCGCTTAAGCCATTGCCATCGCGTCACCCACCTGCGGTTCATAGTCCCGAATGCTCAGATGAGCACCCAGCAGGGTTTTGGTATGGAACACAGCCGTTTCTGCCAATGAGCGACGATGATAACCTACTTGAAAGAGTAGCCCGTCGGGCGGAACTCCTGAACCAAATGCGGGGTATTGTTGATTATGATAATCCTCTGTATGTACCGGTTCGCAAAGCCGAATATGTCGCAGAGTTGCATTATAGTTTTCTCCTTACTCCCTGGCTGACTGTACGTCCTAACCTTCAGTTACTCGCTCATCCGGGAGGAAGTGAGGAGATTAAAGACGCGTGGGTTGTCGGAAATCAGGTGACGGTTAAATTCTGATAAAACGGGTGGCGCCGTCTGGCCTAACCAGGATGAGCGAAAATAGCGAAGCATTTAGAGGCCAGCTAATTTTATGAACCATATCGGCGGGTTTCTGGTTCATGGCGAGCCTGAAATCGTATAGTCCAGGCTGGCATAAAAGGGACGGTTGTAAAAAACTGCTTTCTCAGAATGATTCGCGTCTGAGCCAGGGGCTCTCGACCAGCACCTTGTCCCGGTGGGTGTCGCCATTGATAATGTGCAATGTACTTAAGCGACCAATCTCATAATGTGGCAACTGGACCGTGGATAGTGGGGGTAAAAACAAATTTCCGATGCCTACAAGATTATCGTAGCCAAGAACGGCAATATCCTGTGGGATTCGGATACCCTGCGTCAACAGCGTTTGATACACCATAAATGCAATACGGTCGTTGCCACAGATGACCGAATCAAATCGCGGTTTCCCCTGAACGATATGCGCCAGCAGCATCTCCGGAATATCCCGGTAGTGCTCATCGCCAAATTGCATATAGCAGTGCTCAAGCGTATCAGGATCGATACCGGCTTCACGGTAGGCGCGATCAAGCCCCCGACGGCGGCGACGCGTCGCCAGATGGTTGACAGGTAAATGCAGGCAGAGAGGGCGGCGGTATCCCGCAGCCAGTAGAGCCTGTACGGCCGTATACTGGCCTTGTTCATCGTCAGGTATATAGCTGGCAACCGGTTCTCCCTTGTTCTCGCAGTTGGCCAGAACGCAAGGGTGCTCCAGTAGCCGAGGCGGGATGCTCACTTCACGCAACCCCATGGTGGTGAAAATGATCCCCCCGGGTCGGTGGGCGAGCAGCAGGTCGACAATATCGTCAGGATTATCATCGGTAAACATATTCACCACGAAGCTGTTCCAGCCATACGCCCGTGCGGTTTCCTCGATAGACAGCGTGATTTCTACCGAAAAAGGGGTGGTGACGGTATCCAGCGCCAGCACGCCGATGGTTTTGTTCCGGGAGCCGACACGACGAACCTGCCGGGCTGAGAGGTCTGGCACGTAATTTAACTGCAGGATCGCCTCCTGCACCCGGGACAGGGTTTCAGGCTTTACGCGTTTCGGGTCATTCAGCACCCGTGAAACCGTCATGAGCGATACATTGGCCAGTTTGGCCACATCTTTTAAAGACGCCATAGTTTTCCATTATCTGAATGCATTTAACCCTGTAAGGTGTTTTGAGCCAATGCGAATGTCCTATTCTAGGCACCGATACCCAGGGTTACGCAAGTCATGCTCAAAAGTTTGAGCGCGATCTCAACACATTAATGTTAACGTTAACTTTTGTGATTAACATCGAGTATCCCACCAAAATCGAGTGTACGTCTTAAATGTTAACGTTACCATCTTAGCATATCCTTCTTGCGAGATTACATAGATGAAAAAACGGCCTACTCAAAGTTACATGCTGCTCAGCGCTCTGCTGTTCTTTTTCTTTGTGACCTGGTCCTCATCAAGTTCACTTCTCTCTATCTGGCTTCACCAGGAGGTGGGGCTAAAGGCATCGGAAACCGGGATTATTTTTTCCGTTTTATCCGTTTCCGCGCTCTTCGCGCAAGTCTGTTATGGCTTTATCCAGGACCGGCTTGGTCTGCGTAAACATTTGTTATGGTTTATCACCGCCTTGCTGATCCTCTCCGGCCCGGCTTATCTACTTTTTAGCTATTTGCTGAGCGTTAATATTCTGCTGGGTAGCGTATTCGGGGGCTTATTTATCGGGCTGACGTTTAATGGCGGTATTGGCGTTCTGGAGTCCTATACCGAGCGTGTTGCGCGTCAGAGTACCTTTGAGTTTGGGCGGGCACGCATGTGGGGGTCTCTGGGCTGGGCTGTCGCTACGTTTTTTGCCGGGTTACTGTTTAATATCAACCCTGACCTTAACTTCCTGGTGGCCTCTTGCTCAGGCTTAATCTTCTTCTGTCTGCTAGCCCGCTTAAAGGTGGCCGCGCCGGCAAGCATGGAGAAACTCGAAATCGGCGCGAAAAAAGTTTCTCTGGAAGACGCCCTGCGTCTGCTCACTCTGCCGCGCTTCTGGGCGCTGATATTTTTCGTGGTCGGAACCTGCATTTATGGCGTATATGATCAGCAATTCCCAGTCTATTTTTCGTCACAGTTCCCGACATTACGAGAAGGGAACGAGATGTTTGGCTATTTAAACTCTTTCCAGGTTTTTCTCGAGGCTGCGGGTATGTTTTGTGCGCCCTGGCTAGTTAATCGCATTGGCGCTAAAAATGGTTTGATATTCGCCGGAATGGTGATGGCGCTGCGCATGATTGCTTCCGGGCTGGTGGAAGGCCCCTTGCTTATCTCTATTACCAAACTGCTTCACGCGGTCGAACTGCCAATATTGTTAGTCGCCATATTTAAATACAACAGTCTGAATTTCGACAAACGTCTCTCCTCCACCATTTATCTGGTGGGATTCGCCTGCACCAGCTCCGTCATTGGCACCGTATTGTCCCCGCTGGCAGGCTTTAGCTATGAGAGATTTGGCTTCGCCCAATCCTATCTGATCATGGGCATCATGGTGTTCAGCACCACGTTTATTTCCATTTTCCTTTTGCGCTCAACTAAATCCTCATCTGAGCCATCTTTTCTGCAGCAAAACGCTGTGTAATGTACTGAGAGTAAAGACGATGACATCCTTATTAGAACAGGCTGAACAGGTGCTTGAAAAAGCACAATCCGGGATTAATCCGCGCTGGTATCCGCGCTATCACCTTGCTCCTCGCGCAGGCTGGATGAATGATCCTAATGGCCTGGTATGGTTTGACGGTTGGTATCACGCTTTTTATCAACACCACCCCTATTCCCCGAAATGGGGGCCGATGCACTGGGGGCACGCCCGAAGCAAAGATCTGGTGCATTGGGAACATCTGCCCGTCGCGCTAGCGCCGGAAGGCCCGGCGGACAAAGACGGCTGTTTCTCCGGCTCCGCCGTGGTGGACGGCGATACACTGGCGCTGATCTATACCGGACATAAATTTCACGGCCCGGCGGACACAGACGACAACCTCTACCAAGTGCAGTGTCTGGCGACCAGTCGTGACGGCATCCATTTTGAACGGCATGGTATGGTGATTGATACGCCGCCCGGACTGCATCATTTTCGCGATCCTAAGGTGTGGCGCGAAGGTGAGTTCTGGTACATGGTTGTCGGTACCCGCGTAGAGAATAGCGGCCAGGTACGCCTGTACCGTTCCACCGATCTCCGCGAATGGCATGATGAAGGCATCTTCGCCGAGGCTGATGAAGGCAAGGGCTTTATGTGGGAATGCCCGGATTTCTTCCCCCTGGGAGAGAAGCGTATCCTGATGTTCTCGCCACAGGGTATGGCTGCGGAAGGGTATCACTATCGCAATCTGTTCCAGAGTGGCTATTTACTTGGGGATTGGCAGCCAGGTCAACCGTTCACCCACAGCGGACAATTTACCGAGCTGGACCACGGCCACGACTTTTATGCCCCGCAGAGTTTCGTGACTCCGGATGGCCGACGCATTGTCATTGGGTGGCTGGATATGTGGGAATCACCGATGCCTGAACAGCAGGATGGCTGGGCCGGAATGCTCTCGCTTCCGCGCGAATTAAGCCTTGTCGATGATGATCATGTGAGGATGAAACCTGCTGCCGAAGTGACCGCGCTGCGTGGCTGTTATTATCCCACCCCCGTCCGCTGCCTGAACAATCAGAACGTCCTTGTCGCGGCAGATGCCGATGCGGTCGAAGTACAGCTGGCATGGGATTTGAGTGCATCGACGGCTGAACAGTTTGGTATCGCGTTGGGCGACGGGCTGAGAATATACGTCGATGATCAGGCCGGGCGTCTGGTGGTGGAGCGTCGCTATCCAGAATATTCGCTGGAAGGTACTCGCAGTATTCCGCTACCAGCTGGCAGCGTTCTGTCACTGCGAATTTTTATTGACCGCTCATCGGTGGAAGTTTTTGTTAACGATGGTGACGCTTGCTTAAGCAGTCGTATTTATCCGCAGCCGGGCGAGCGCGATATTTCATTGTTTGCAAATCAGGGGGCGGCCTCATTATACGATGCGGGATACTGGTCTTTAGATAAATAATTTTCAGTTCCGAGCTGTTTCTTGCATGGTGTATTTTTATTTCTGCCAGTCTCTGGCTGGCATGTTATTGTCTGGAATAATGAGAGAGCAAAATGGATGAAAGCGTAATACCTCAAAATTGCATTAACTCGAAAGATAAAAATATATTTGTTCCAGGAAAACAGACGCTGGCATTAATGGTGACATTAGCGGCATTTCCTGCGATTGCTGAAGACGTTACGGGAAACTATCAAAGCTATTTTCAGGATGAATCAGACACCAACAGAACGAATGTATCACCAGTCAATAAAGGCAATGAACAATTGTCCCTTAGCGCTTCATCTTCTCCGGTTGCTGCAGGTCAAAAGCCTGAACTCACTACGTCGTCAGAGCCCGTGACGTTATCCGCGCCAACGAAGAATAAAAAAGCTGAAGTGAAAGAGAGTCATAAAGTGGATAACCCCGAAGACGTCAGTCTGTTGCGTTTAAGGCAGGAAGATCCGCCGGTTCACTGGAACAGTATCGGTCGTAATATGGAAGTCGGTGGCCTGCATGGGAACATCGGGTCTCAGATAGAAATTGACGATGTTCGCTGGAGTAATAATAAGAAAAACAGCGGCAAGTTCAAGCTCGCCACCATACAGGCTTTTTTAAGGCACGATGAATTACCTAACTGGTATTTTGGTTTCTGGAATGCTAGAGAAGACAGTTATAAAGGACAATTCAGTAATCAGGACTACAAAGGCACCAATACTATCAATGAACTTTTTGTGGGACATATTTTTGAAACCTGGCGAGGTAATATCGGTACGGAAGTCATGGTCGGTTCCGAAACGGCAACGAAACGCTGGAAAAACCGGTTCAAGGTCTGGCAGGACCTGCGACTGTCCAACAAATGGAGCCTGGCCGGATACGCTTATGGCGAATATCAGCCTCAGGGTAACGAACCGGGGAATGGCGATCTGGAACAGTATATATTCGAAATTGAGCCAGCCATTCAATACCGCGTAAATCCGGATCTCGGACTCTATTTGCGGCCCTATTATTACTATAACCGTCAAGAGCGTCAAAGCTGGGGCGATATTGTAGAAGAGGAATGGAAAGTCACGGCCGGGCTCTGGCGTAACTGGTATCCGTTATTAACCTCGCTGTATGTTGGATTTGGCCAGGACAAAATAGATAACGCCAGTAATGCCAGTGAAGTTTTCTATTACGGCCGGTATAAATTTATCGGCGGTACGCTGAGTTATCCAGTATTTGGTGAAGTGCGATTATACGGTGAATTCAAAGCACAATTTACGAAAGAAACCGGGCTCTGGACATCGACCGGCCACTCATGGAATCCGTTTACTGTTGTTGGCGTGAATTATAACTTCTGACATTCAGGTGTAGCATGAAAAAATTAACATTAGTGGCATCCGTCGCTCTGCTTGCGCTTTCGCTTGGTAATACTCCGGCCTGGTCGCAGCCTTCGAAAGAAACATTACAGAATAAAAGTATCACCCATATTAATGGCTTTTTCCCGCGGGTTGAAGGTTCATTCGTGGGCGACCCCATGCCCGTTTTTAACGATGGCAAATTTGATATTTATTATCTTAATGACGTCCGCGGCGGCAGCGATCTGGGGGTACATGCTTTTCATCTCTTGTCGAGTGCCAACTTGTATGATTATCAGAACCATTCCGAAGTGATCCCCTACGTTAACGACGTTGACGATCCTGAACTGTTATTGGGAACCGGTTCGATTATTAAAGTCGGCGATACCTGGCATGCCTGGTACACCGCACACAATGAAAATGTGTTCCCGGTTGAGTCTATTATGCACGCGACCAGTAAGGACCGCCTTCACTGGATGAAACACCCGCAGGACACCATTTTACCCGGCGGTAACTATCGGGGTAATGATTTCCGGGACCCTCACGTTGTTTGGGTAGAGGAAAAGAAAGAATACTGGATGTTAATTACCACGCGCAGTAACGGTCGTGGCGTTATTGCCCGATACAGTTCAACGGATTTAAAGCACTGGGAAGACCGCGGCGTATTTTTTGATAACGACACCATCACCAGTAATGCCAACCTCGAATGCCCGACACTGGTTTACTTCAACGGACGCTGGTATCTCAGCTTTAGCGACCAATGGCCGTTACGCCTGACACAATACCGGGTTGCGGACAATCCGGATGGGCCGTGGCGAAAACTGGACAATTATGTGGTTGATGGCTCGGGTTTTTACGCGGGTAAACTGGTGCTCAAAAACGATCGGCTGTTTGTTTTCGGCTGGATCCCGACGAAAGCCGGGAACAGTGACAGCGGCAACATTGACTGGGCAGGAAATCTGGTTGCGCATGAGCTTACTGCAGATGACCAGGGCCAGCTCAACAGTATCCTCCCCCAGGAGCTTCAGAAGGTCATCAGTGAGAATCCTGGTCCGGAGATCACTTTAACGAGCACTAAAACGCTTAAAACGGCCACGTCGTTCGGCCCCTTACAGTCGGCGCTGTACCCGGCCTTACCTGAACGCGGTGAGTTGAGTGCAACCATCGACGTTCCTTCCGCCGGAATGGTGATGAGCTTTGGTCTGACCGGCGACAGAGTCAGTGATGCGATGCTTAACGTTGTGTTCAATAAGAGCAAAGGAAAAGTCTATTTTTTCAACGCGCCGCTCGCGTCGATTCATCAGGCTAACGCGGAATCCTGGGTGGATGTTCCGATTGGGGAAAATATTGAGTTACGCGTTCTCATTCAAAACTCAATTGCTGTCTTTTATATAAACAATAAAGCGGCATTCAGTACCCGGATGTATTCCATGCAGGAGAAGCCGTGGAGTATTAGCCTGCCTCAAAACGACAATTTTCACGCGACGTTGAAAATAAAAGAAATGATCTAACGGGATATTATTATGAAAAACTATCATGCCCTGTCTGTTATTTTTGCTCTCCTGTTTCCCGCGCTGGCGAATGCGAGCATGAGCATCATGAAGGATCCGTCGGGAAAGGTTGTTGCCGTGGACCCGTGGTCCTATCTGGACGAAGAGGTTATGTGGACCTCAGCCCGCTCCTCCAATCCTGCTGGTGGCCGCGTTCATGGCCAACTGAAAATGAAATATGCCATTGAGGATAATAACTGGCGCAACAGCCATTTCCACAACGGGAATGATTCGCTGACGTTTGTGCAGGGGGTGATGCGGCACGATGCATTACCCGGGTGGTATTTGGCTTTCTCTGAAGGCAGAACCACCAACTATAACGGAACATGGGAGGATCAGTCTTACCTCAGCCAAAACCAGTGGACTCAGTTGATTATCGGGCATGAATATTTTTACAAACGTCTGCGCTATGGCTGGGATGTGATGGGCGGAAGCGCATCAATTGAGGACCGTTGGCAAGGACGCATTAAGTTCTTTACCGATCTGCGTGTTACGGACAATTTCTCATTCTTTAACTATCTGTATCAGCAAATCGATCACCGCCGCAGCGGTGGGTCGCAAAATGACCGTGATGTGCGCTCATTTCAGATTGAGCCTGGCGTGCAATATATTATTAATAACACCACCGGCATCTGGTTCCGCCAGCAATTCGCGTCTGCCATTTTAGACAGGGCGCAGTGGGGCGATATAGACGAAAAAAGCTGGACCACGTCAGTCGGCGTCTGGCGCAACTGGGGGAAATTATCCACAACGCTCAGCAGCGGGTATGGCCATTATAAGAAATACAATGCACGGCCTGAAGATGGCGAAGTTTTCCAGAATACCCGCAATCGCTTCCTGAAGGTATCGGCGAATTATCCTTTGACCTCTCGTTTTACCGTGTCCGGAGAGGTGACTGGCTCGTTGATAAAACAAGACGGAAGCTGGGTCACTCACGGTGAAGCTATTACCACCGAATATAAACTGATGCTGGATTATAACTTTTAAACCGTACGCCTGGATAATCCATGGCACCTGAACACGCTTAAGCGCTATTAATAAATGACCTTCCCGCAGGTCGCGTTTAAAAAATAAGTTAATTATTATTGAGGAAATGTCATGAAAATCTGGACTCTTGGCGATGCAGTGGTGGATCTTCTACCGCTTTCAGACATGCAATATCAAGCTTGCGCAGGAGGAGCCCCGTTCAATGTGGCAATTGGTTCTGCGCGTTTGGGCTGCCAGAGTGGTTTTATTGGCCGGGTCGGTGATGATGACTTTGGTCATTTCCTGAAAAAAACGCTGTCTGACTCAGGTGTCTCAACCGAAAGTCTCCAGTTGGATAATCAGCACAAAACCAGCACGGTATTGGTCTCTCTGGGTTGCTCTGGGGAGCGGGGATTTACATTTTTAACCGACCCCTCCGCGGATCAATTTTTAACGCCCGATGCGCTTCCTGACTTTAGCGACGATATTCTGCATTTCTGTTCTCTGGCCCTGGTTGCCAAAACGTGTCGTGAAACATTAGTCACCGCCATCAGCCACGTAAAACAGCATGGGGGATTACTGAGTTTCGATGTCAATTTACGAGAGCAAATGTGGCTCGATAAGCATGAAATGGTCGAGACAGTGCGTCATTTCTCCTCACAGGTCGACATTCTTAAACTCTCGGAAGAAGAATGGTACTGGATAACAGGTACGCATGATTTTTCCTTGGCGCTTGACAGCCTTAAGGCGCTTCCTGCGCAACTGAAAGTCGTGACCTACGGGGCGCAGGGGGCCATGGTGCTATGGCGCGATAGCGTCATACATTTCAACGGTTATACCGTCGACAGTGTTGATACGACTGGGGCTGGCGACGCGTTTGTAGCAGGTTTGCTGGCCTGGATTGCACATAGTGGGATGCCGCAGAGCGTTGAACAGCTTCGCCAGTCGATTGCTCAGGCCAGTGCCTGTGGTGCCCTCGCGACAACGTGCAAAGGGGCACTGACCGCACTGCCGGATACCAACGCGCTCAATGCTTTCATTACTCAATTTTCTCTACCTGACTTCGAGGTGAAAAAACTCTAAAAATGATAGCTGCAGGTTAAGGGCTCATGTTGGTGGCAATAAGACGTTAGTTCACAGCTCCAGAGTACGTCTGACTAGGTTCCTGATGCAAAAACAGAAACAACTGCAGGAATTGCGGCAACAACACCAATTTTTTCATTAGTATTAACCCATGACGTGTCAGATAATTTATTAGACAGGATAAAACTTAACAAATGCTTATCCGGATAACGCTGATTAGGGGGGAACAAATACTTCGGACAGTTCGCGAAAGAACTTACTCTCGATGTTTTGTATAGTGTTCTTTCCAATGTCAGTATTCCTAAAACATTAATATTTTATCTGGCATTTCTTCAACAATTTGTTGGCGATGGAGGTGACGATCCCGTTGTTAAGATGTTAGCCGTGGGGCGTATTCGCCATGTTAACTTTTTTAGTTACGCCACTGATTTACGCTCATGTAAACCCCTGCGTAATATTTGATTTTGATATGGAAACAAGGTTACCGAACGAGGTGGTTACCTAAAAGTTGGCAATTATCGCTCCCTTATCGGGGCCGCACGTTTACGGACCGTAAGTAACGAAGTCTGATGCAAATGTCAGATTGTATGCGTCCCTTCCAACTGCTCCTGCTTGCGAAACGCGCTGGGCGATAACCCAACCGCGCGATGAAAATCCCGCGAGAAGTGCAGCGGATCGTTATATCCCACCTGAACCGCAATTCGGCTGATACTTTCCTGGGTTTCGACCAATAATCGCCGAGCCTGAGACAGCCGGTAATTCTTGAGCCATTTCAATGGGCTCTGGTTAAACGTGGCCTGGAACAAGCGAAACAGCTGTGACTTACTTACCTGACAATAGTGCATAAATTTCTCGATATTCCAGTCATCGTTGTAGTGGCTGTGAATCTGATACAGCAGCTTGCCCAGCCCGCGATGGGTGATTACCTGCGACTGCGCGGCTTCGTAGCTGCGATTTTCCAGCAGGGTAAATATCAGTTGGCTGCACAGCATATCGCAGTGCGCATCGGCCACCAGGGTGTAGCTGTTCATCAGATCAAAAATATGGTGATAAATTTCAACGATCTTTTCCGGCTGCTCGAACTGGAAAACCGGACGTTGAGGTACGTCCATTATCTGCATGATATTGTTAAGTTTTGAACCCTCTATCCGCAGCCAGAGGATTTCCCACGGAGACTGTTTGTCGGGGTAATGCTCATGCGGCCAGCGCACCGGCAACCAGGCGAGTTGCCCTTCCCGCACCGGATAATGCCGGTCTTCAATGCGAATAAACCCTGCTCCGCGCAGGCAAAACAGCAGCTCGTGGCCTACCACCGACTGGCGATGAACGTGGAAATCTGCGGCGGCTTCAATATGCCCGGCGCGTAAGATCCGGTAGTTCATCAGGGTGGAAAACTCGTCGGAACCCCGATACCAGTTGGCGATCGCGCGGGTGTGTTGTTTTTGCTTTGACATAGCTGCCTGGTTTGTTATCTGACCGTTTCGCCCGCTATGGTGGCATTTTTCGCCGTCCAGTACTCAGTTGATTGTGACTAATTTTTGAGCTTGCTCACATTTCCGTTGACATGGAAATTTCATCCATGTTTGAGAGAATTCTGCCTATCACGCTTAGTCGCCATCCTGCCTACAGTAACGACATATTCACTGCGCACTTAAAGGTTTTTTACTTACCAGACAGGAGCTGTCCATGATTGATTTTAACGATCCGCGCCAGATCGCCAGGGCGATTCAGTACACCAACGTCAACCCGGATTTGACGCGCGAAGGGGTGATTCAACATCTGGAAACCTGCATGCAGTATCAATTTGATGCCGCCATGATTGCACCCTGCTGGGTTTCCCTTGCCAAAGAAATGCTGAAAGGTAGCGGCGTGCGGGTGGCGACCACAGTCAATTTCCCGATGGCCAACGACACCACGGCGATGAAAATAGCGGTGGTACGCGAGCTGGCGAAAGAGGGGGCCGATGAGTTCGACTTCCCGCCAAACCCTGGCTATCTGTTGGGCGGCCAGGAAGATCTCTATTTCAACGAGCTGAAAAGCGTGGTCCATGTGGCCCATGACCTGGGGATGAAAGTCAAAGCCATGCTGGAGTTTGGTTTCATCACCGAAGAGGCGCTGAAAATCAAAGCCACCCGTTATGCCTTTGAAGCCGGTATTGATTGGGTGAAACAGTCCAGCGGCTGGGGCAAGGGCGGTTGCGAAGCGACGGTAGAAGATGTCCGACTTCTCAAAGCCAATATTCAGTTACCGTGTCGGGTAAAAGTATCAGGTAAGGTCAATACCCTGGAAAAAATGAAAGCGATGTTCGAAGCTGGGGCCGAACTGGTCGGCACCAGTTCCGGGCCGGAACTGGTTAAAGGTCTGACCGGGGATATCAACGCCTATTAATGTGCTGCCGCCGCAAGCGTAATTGCGGCGGCGCAGCGTTGTGCCACTTTCAGTCGAAAAGGGGAATTACTAATGAGTATTTTTATCTTTGGCAGTTATGCCAAAGCGCTGGTCATGACGGCAGATCGCATCCCCATGGTGGGCGAAACGTTAATCGGCGACGATTTTCGCCAGACTTGGGGCGGAAAAGGCTCGGATATGGCGGTGCAGGCGGCTCGGCTCGGGGCAAAAGTGGCCTATGCCGGGGTGGTGGGCGATGACACCTTCGGCCATGAATTTGTGACCCTGATGCGCGACGAAGGCGTCAATATCGATGCGTTAACCTTAACCCCAGAATTACCCACCGGAGCGGGCCTTATTATCAAAGATAATCAGGCTCGTAATGTAATTGTGGTGGATATGGGGGCCAATAAACTGTTCAGCCCGGCGCACGTGGATGAGGCAAAGGCGCTGATCGAGCAGAGCCGCGTGGCGCTCGCGCAGTTGGAGATCCCGTTGGAGACCGCGCTCTATGGCCTGAATCTCGCTAAGCAGCTCGGCAACATCACCATTCTCAATCCCGCCCCGGCCAGGGACTTACGCGGCGTAAACCTCAGCCATATCGATTACCTGACGCCAAACGAAACCGAAGCCCGCGTGGTGCTTGGGCTGGCTCCCGACGATACTCGCAGCAACCGGGAAATTGCTGATTTACTGCTGGAGACCGGCTGCCGATATGTGGTGATGACGCTTGGCGAAGCGGGCAGCGCGGTGTTCAGTCGCACCGATACCCTGGAAATCCCGTCCTGCAAAGTGGACGTGGTAGACAGCAACGGCGCGGGAGACAGCTTCAACGCTGGATTAGCTGTCGCGCTCAGTGAAGGGCAGTCCGTCGATAAAGCGGCATTTTTCGCCAATGCCACCGCTGCATTGTGCTGCTGCGACTGGGAAACCGTGCCCTCCTACAAAACGCGTCAAGAAGTCGAACAATTTCTCGGTTGTTAATTATAAAAACTCAATTCGGAGAGATAACCATGAGACCTGAACGTATCCTACATCCCCAACTCGCGGCGGCGCTGTCCACCCTCGGTCATACCGATATTATCTTGGTGACCGACGCTGGTTTCCCTATTCCGCCAAACGCGAATCGCATCGACCTTGGTTTCTGGCCGGGTATTCCCGACGTAACCGATATTCTGCGTGTGCTGCGCCATGAAGTGTTTATCGAAGATATTAAATTTGCTCGCGAAGTCCGCGACTGCAATGGCGATTTGTACCGCCAGGTGCAGGATATCTTTACTGGCTCCGGAACGGATTTCAGCGAAGCCAGTCATGAAGTGCTGTGCAATGAACTGGCCTACAAAGCCAAAGTCGTCATTCGCTCCGGCTCGTTTAACCCGTGGGCCAATTTCGCGCTGGTGGCCAGTACCGATCCGTTCGCATGGTTTGCCGAAGGCACTAATGTTCAGCCGCTGCCCGACTATGTGACGCGCCGCCAGCGGATTAAAGAGAATTACGTTCCGGAGCTTAACTAATCAGTCGGCTGTTGGGTAACCGCAACAGCCGAATTAATAGCGGATTATCGCAGGCACACGACAGGGCGATAGGGGCAGCTTTTCCTTTCATAGATCCCGTATCCCGGTAAGGATTGTGACGATGAAATATCCATTCTATTTGTACTTTAGTTGCTGCGTTGCCATTTTCGGCGGGATCATGTTTGGTTTTGATATCGCGATAATTGCTGGCGCTATTCCTTTTATCCAAAGTTATTTCAGCTGGAATGAACTCCAGCTTGGATGGGGCGTAAGTTCATTACTTGTAGGTTGTATTATCGGTTCATTCGGGTCGGGATACGTTACCAATAAATTTGGCCGCAAACGCGTTCTGATTGTTGCCGCGATTATATTTGGTATTTCCTGTGCGGGAACTGGCATCGCCACCAATGAGACCACATTCATCCTTAATCGTCTATTAGGCGGGATTAGTGTTGGCGCAATTTCAGTGCTTTCGCCGATGTACGTGGCGGAGATGGCCCCGGCGTCAATGCGCGGGCGGATGACCGCGGTTTACCAGTTGTGCATCATGTTGGGTATTTTGCTCTCTTATATGACCAATTATTTTCTAAAGGATTTGGAAAATAACTGGCGGCTGATGTTTATCTCCGGCGTGGTTCCCGCAGCGGTGTTTTTTATTGGACTACTGTTTATTCCGGAAAGCCCGCGCTGGCTGACCATCGGTGGACAAAAACAAAAAGCGCTGGCGATACTGCAACGGTTTTATTCGCCAGGCGAAGCACAAAGCATTACCAATGACGTAGAGAAAAATCTCGCTGCTCATCACGCAGCCAATGCCGGTGCGCTGTTTGACAGAGATTCACGCAACAGCATTGTATTAGGGTTGATTTTGGCGGTGCTGGTGCAGTTAATTGGCTGTAACGCCGCGCTAGATTATGCACCGAAGATTATGATGGCCGCCGGATTTTCTATTAGTTCAGCGCTCTATTTCAATATCTTTATGGGCGTCATCAATTTGATCGCAACCGTAATCGGTGTGGTGTTAATTGACCGGGTAGGGCGGCGGCCACTCTATTTCTATGGCTCGTTGATTATGGGCGTGTCGCTGTTTTTCCTGGGCTTCTCGTTCCATCACTCCTTGCCGGTGCTGGTGACGCTGCTCTTTTTATTTTCCTATATCGCCTGCTTTTCCGCCTGCATCGGACCGGTATTCTGGACCTTGGTCTCGGAAATGTTTCCCAATGCGATACGCAGTAAAGCCGTGGCGCTGGTTTCCTTTACCCAGTGGATATTCAATTTCCTGGTGGTCTGGCTGTTTCCTTTTACGCTGGCAACATTCGGCGGCAATAACACCTTCTATTTCTTTGCCGTGATGTGCCTGATTCAACTGGCGATTGCCAAATTTATGTTGCCGGAAACCAAAGGAAAATCGCTGGAAGAGATCGAGCAGTTCTGGCTGCAAAAACAGCGCCATGCTTCTCCGCTTGCGGACAACGCGTCGGTGAAGGGAAATACGCTGCGCTGAATATTTCCGGCGAGACGAGCTCTCGCCGCCAAACATAAACGGGGTCATTATGGATTCGTTAGAGCGCTTATTAGAGCAGGTGACACGTCCGGCGTTACCACAGCGAAAAGACTACAAAATCGGTATTATCGGCGCGGGTTTTATCGTTGAGCATTGCCATCTGGTGGCTTACCAGAAAGCGGGGTTTACGCCATATGGGATAACCTCGCTGGAAAATGCCCACAGCCAGCGACTGGCCCGGGCATTTAACATCCCTAAAACCTACGCTAGCTGGCAGGAGATGGTGTGCGATCCGAAGATCGAGATTATTGATATCGCCGTGCCGCCGCATATCCAGTTAGCGATTGTGCGTTTTATCTGCGGCAAACATTCTCCGGCGAAAAACGTGAAGGCCATTCTGTGTCAGAAACCGCTGGCGATGTCGCTGGAAGCTGGCCGCGAAATCGTCCGTCTCAGCAAAGAGAGCGGTATCCCCATCGCGGTGAACTCCAATATGCGTTACGACCCGTCGATCCGGGCGCTGAAGTACATTCTCGATAACCAACTGATCGGCACGCCGGTGCTTGCCAGCATTGATATGCGCGCTATTCCCGACTGGCAGCAGTTTCTTCAGCAGTATAAAAAGCTCGAACTGTATGCCATGGCGATCCACCATATCGATGCCTTCCGCTTCCTGTTTGGCGATCCGGTTAAAGTCACCGCTGTTTGCCGCACCGATCCGCGTACCGCTTTTGAACACACCGATGGCATCACCCAGTACACCTTCCAGTATGCCAATGGCCTGATCGCCACCAGTCTGGACGACGTCTGGGCCTGGCCGGGTGGACTCTGCGCTAAAAATAATTATATCAACTGGCGGGTGGAGGGCACCGACGGGTTGGCGGAAGGCGATTTCGGCTGGCATCGCCGTCCGCCGGAGTATTGTGGCAGCACCTTAAAACTGGCGTCACGCGAGTATCCCGAGCGCTGGATCGCCCCGCAATGGAAACGCCAGTGGTTCCCGGATGCCTTTATCGGCACCATGGCGAGCCTGCTGTGCGCTCTGGAACATGGCGCACAGCCGGAAATCAGCGCTGAGGACAACCTCGGCACGCTGGCCTGTATTGAAGCCTGTTATGCCTCTATTCAGGAAGAGCGAACCGTTTATCTCAATGAAATCCTTCAGGAGAATACAAAATGATTAACGTAGGCATCTTTACTGGTTACTACCCCTACTCCTTGGAAGAGACCATCACGAAGATTAAGCAGGCGGGGATGGGTTGCGTGCAGCTTGACCTCGAGTTTACCGATATCGATCTGAGCCGGGGGCATATCACCAAAGCGAAAGCGCACCAGGTGCGCGACGCGTTTCGCAAAGCCAATCTGCCTATCGTCGCTATTTCGGCGTATACAAACCTTGTGCATCCGGAACCGGTGAAGCGTGCCGAGAATATCGCAGCGGTGAAAGAGATCCTCGCTCATGCGCGGGACTTCGGTACGCCGTATGTGATCAGCGAAACTGGCACTTATAACCTCGATAGCGACTGGTTGTACGATCCGCAAAACAGCACTGAAGAGGCGTATCAGGAATTTAAAGCCATCGCCCGCGATTTGGCTGCTTTTGCTTACGATCACGGCGCGGTATTCCTGGTGGAAAACTACGTGAACAACATTATCGGCTCGGTCAGCCAGGTGGCGCGACTGATGCGCGATATCGATCACCCCGGCCTGGGGCTGGCGCTGGATCCGACCAACTATTTTGATGATAAAAATATCGACGCCATTGATGAAACACTGCACAGCATCTTCAATGTACTGGATAGCAAAATTAAAATTGCCCATGCCAAAGATTGTAAGAAAACCGACGTGGTGATTGAGAAATTCGGGGACGGCGCAGCGGAGCATAACAGCTTCCGTGGAGCCGGTTTGGTGGAGCTGCCCGCAGCAGGGCTAGGGGTGCTTAACTATTTGCTGTATGTGGAGCTGCTCGCGAAAAACCACCCAAATATTCCGCTGATCATTGAACACGTCGACGAGTCGGATATTCCGCGCGCCAAAAACTTTGTAGATGATATGTTGATGGTGACCGGGGCGTAATTCCTAATGTGAATCAGGCATTCCGCGGAACAGGGGGATGCCTGCGTTAACTGACGTAAAACTCACCACTTAAATCATAAGTCCATTGCAGCACCACTCTGCGGTTTATAGATAAGCTTGGTGCCAACCAGGGGTTGGGTGCAGCCATGCTGCTTTTGTGTGAACGAATAAAGACTCCCCGAATAAACAGGGGAGCCCGGAAGCGTAACGCACGCGCAGGGCTATTTCTGCCGTGACTCAAGCCAGACCAGCGCCAGCGTGGAGAGCGTGCACATCAGCAGAATGCCGACAAACCAAAACAGATACCACATCGTACAGTCCTCCCTAATAAAGTTCGTGGTTGTGGCGGCGGATGGTTTCTACGTTGATTCGTCCCAGCATCTTGTAATAACTCCACAAGGTATAAAGCAGAACTATCGGTAGGAAAATCAGCACGATAATCAGCATGATATTGAGCGTCATCTGGCTGGAGGTACTGTCCCACACCGTCAGGCTAGAGAGTGGATATGCGCTGGATGGCATCACAAATGGAAACAGGGTGATTCCAGCGGTGAAGATCACGCAGGTCTGGGTCAATGAAGCAAACAGAAATCCCCACACGGCCCGACGTTGCCCGCAGGCATAGATCGCGAGCATTGGAAAAATCATGCCCAACAGCGGAATAACCAACAGTAGTGGTGAATTTTCAAAGTGCGCCATCCACGCGCCCGGTGCGGTCGTTACTGCCTTTAATAGCGGGTTGGACGGACCATTAGGATCCTGGCTAAGCAGCACATAGCCATCGATCCCCGTCCACAGCCAGTACCCGGCTAACAGGAAGCAGAGCACCACTAACATCGCGCTGCGGCGGGTGGCAGACAGCGCGCGCAGGTGAAGAAGGCCGTCGGTTTTCAACTGGAGCCACACGCCCCCCTGCATAATGACCAACATCAGGCTTAATGCGCCGCACAGTAGGGCAAAAGGAGAGAGCAATTCCCAGAAAGTGCCCAGGTATTGCACATGTAATTGTGGTGTGAACACCAAAGGCACCCCCAGGAACAGATTGCCGAAGGCGATGCCGAAGATAACCGGTGGCACCAGGCTGCCGATAACCAACCCGGTGTCCCACATGGCGCGCCAGCGTGCATTCGCTATTTTACCGCGATAATCAAAGGCCAATGGACGAAAGAAAAGGGCGCACAGCACCAGAATCATCGCCACATAAAACCCCGAAAATGCGGCAGCATAGACGCGCGGCCAGGCTGCGAATAATGCACCGCCCGCCAGAATGAGCCACACCTGGTTACCTTCCCAGTGCGCCCCGACGCTATTGATTAACACCCGACGTTCATCATCGTTGCGCGCGATCAGCGGTAACAGGCAGCCGACCCCCATATCAAACCCGTCAGTGACCATAAAGGCCACCAGAATAATGCCAATCAGCAGCCACCAAATGAGCCGCAACGTTTCATAATCCAACATGATGCTCTCCTTTATACCTGTTGTTGTGCCGGTTGTTGACGTTGCATCGCATCTGGACCAAGACGCGCGTATTTTTGCATCAGGTAGACTTCGGCAATTAAAAACAGGGTGTAAAGCGTGAGGATTAGCCCCATGGAGAAGGCCAGTTGGCCCGCGCTCAGCGCAGAGTGGGCGTACCAGGTCGGCAAAATATCCTGAATCGCCCACGGCTGGCGGCCAAACTCCGTCATAAACCAGCCTGCTTCAATGGCAATCCACGGTAGCGGTAGGCTCCACAGCGTTATGTGCAGTAACCAGCGATGCTGGTCGATACGCCAGCGTAAGGTCTGTATCAGCGCAATCGCCATCACCAGCAGCAGAAGGGAACCGCATCCAATCATGATGCGAAAGCTCCAGAACACGGGGGCGACTTGCGGAATAGCGCCGCGTTGTGCGGCCTGATATTGCGCTGGCGTGACATGGTTCATGTCTGGGGCGTAGTTTGCCAACAGGATGCCGTAACCCAGATCTTTTTCCACGGCGTGAAAAGCGTGCAGTAGCTGAGGCGTGCGGTTACCTTTGGCGATTTCCTGCATCAGCAACCATGCTTCCCGACCCCGCTGCAGGCGGGGTAGCGCATCTGCCATCAGGTTCTTCAGCCCCGGAACTGGCGTATCTAAAGAGTGAGTCGCCAGGATACCCAGCAGGGCCGGTATCTTCACGGAAAAGGCGTTACGCTCTTGCTCCTGCTGCGGCCAGGCTATCACATGAAAGGGCGCAGGAGCCGGTTCGGTTTGCCATTCCCCTTCCATTGCCGCCAGTTTTACCGGCTGGCGTTGGGCGACCTCATAGGCTGAGCTATCTCCCAGTTGCAGAGTGCCGAGGATAGCCAGTGTGCCAAAGACGGAACCTACCGCGAAGGAGCGCAGGGCGAACTCGCGAGCGCGACCACGCAGCAGATACCAGGCGCTGATGGACATCACAAACATGGCGCCTGTGACATAACCGGACATCACGGTATGCACAAATTTCACCTGGCTGATGGGGTTAAAAACCAGCGCGCTAAAGCTGCTCATCTCCATGCGCAAGGTATCAATATTAAAGTGAGCGCCCGTTGGATATTGCATCCAGCCGTTGGCGTTGAGGATCCACAGGGCCGAGATATTGGAGCCAAACGCTACCAGCCAGGTCACCAGTAAATGCTGGTACTTGTTTAAGCGCTGCCAGCCGAAGAAGAACAGCCCCACGAATGTGGATTCAAGAAAGAAAGCCATCAAGGCTTCCATCGCCAGCGGAGCACCGAAAATATCGCCCACATAGTTGGAATAGAGCGACCAGTTAGTCCCGAACTGAAACTCCATGGTCAGGCCGGTCGCCACACCGAGCGCAAAGTTAATACCGAATAACTTTCCCCAGAAACGCGTCATGTCGCGGTAGACTGTTTTGCCCGTCACCACGAACAGGGTTTCCATGATGGCCAGCAAAAAAATCAGCCCCAGCGTCAGGGGAACAAACAGAAAATGGTACAGCGCGGTCAGCGCAAACTGCCAGCGCGATAAGTCAATGACGTCCCACATGCGAACTCCATCAGGCATTAGAGAGTGAATAGATAAGGAAGAAAACGCCAGACCCGCAGCAGAAAAGTATGCGGGTCGGGAGAAGGGGATCAGGCCGGCGGGCCGGATGCCAGCCAGCTACAGACTTCATCCAGGCGCTGGAGCGAGTCGAGCAGATCCTCCGGAGCAGCCAGTACCAGTTCCGGTAATGGACAGATCTCATAACTCTCGAGCAGAAGTCCTTTCAGGGTATCCAGACAGCGCACATGCCAGACATGGCGCAGCGCCGTGGCGTCGATTTGGCTCTCGCCGTAGCCGATGGTGCGGATCTGAATGCGCCCTTCGCCACACAGGCGGGAGAGGAACTGGCGATCCGCATCGCTAACCGGGAGTTGGGTGAGGTTAATGCTATGAGGTTGCGTGGCCAGATCGCGCACGTGCGCCAGCAGTTCCTGAGCCAGCGTCAGGCCATTCATCAACCCATCGACGGGCGGAGGCAACAGGCTATCGTCTGGCAGCGTCGTGATTGTTGCTGCCTGCCACAGCGCCCGTGGCGCGCTGCCTGCCTCCAGATGCTCCTCCCATTGACCCAAGTCATTCTGGCAACGTACCCGCCAGATTCCGCAGAAAATAGACTCCTGAATCTCGCTCGCCCTGCCGTCGGCCTGCTGGATACGCACGGAAACTTCGCCTTCGCCGAGCAGCGTATTCAAAAACGTGAGGTCGTCTGCGTTGAGCGTGGATAAATCCCACCCCAGCACGTCCTGTTTTACGGGGATTTTCTGGCTAAGCTGGTGGCGCACATCGGCTAACAATGCCATCACCGCCGGGCTGTGCGGACAGTTTTCCAGCCTCGCCATGCTGGGGCTGCTGTTGACCTGGCAGGTGAGGGGCAAGGGATTCATGCTGAAGCTGTCATCGCCCGGCTGGGTTCCCGGTCCCAGCAGATGAAAAAAGGTATCACTCATCTTGCAGGCTCCGGGGGATACGTTCTTCAACGAGGGGGCGCATCAGGTTGAGCAGGTCGGCCCACGGGTGGATGCCGCTGAGAATGCCGCGCAGCTCGCCGTGGATAAATACCAGCGTGGCCGGGAAGCGGAATACGCCAAAACGATCGCCGATAGCCTCGCTGTGCTCGAGATCCGTCATAGCGATTTGCCAGTCAAACTGGGGAAACTCGCGGAGCAACTCGGCAATCATTACCGGGTTATCGCTGACTTCTGGCGTGCGGCGGGGATCGCTGCTGAGCAGCACCACGCCATCACGCACACGCGTTACCCAGTCATTCAGTTCAGATGCGGTCAGCGGTTGCCAGCCGCGCGCCAGCATGCGTTGCCATAGCACGGAAAATGGGTTGTCATTCAACATGTTGCTTATCTCTCCAGCGTTACACGATACTGGCGAATACGCACGCCTTCATAGTTTTCCAGCGACAGGCATTCATAGTTCAGGCAACGCGTTTCATCGATTGTCTGTGGCGCGATGCCCCACGCGGCCAGTTGCCTTAGCGCGGCTTGTTCTGCCGCCGGGAGCTGAGCGCGCGCGATGTCGGTCAGGCTGCCGCCATAGTCGTCCAGCTGCACCGGCTGTAGCCCTACGAGGGCGATGTGGGCGGGCAGATGACCGCGAATCTCCGCCAGAGCAAGCACTTCGGAGAAGCTGTTCTGATGCAGACTCATTTTTTTGGCGCTGAGGTAACTGGGGACTTGTTCACCGGCGTAGGATTGCAAAGTGCCTGGCGCGAGTCCGTAGTCGATAGCGTCCAGCAGCAACAAATGGCTGGCCTGCTCAACGTAGCCCAGCAGATTCAGCCCTTGCGTGCCGCCGTCGACAATCTCTACCCATTCTGGCCAGTGATAGTGGGCGTACAGGCGCTCGGCGACGCGAATGCCAAATCCTTCATCTGCCCACAGCAGGTTGCCTAAGCCCATCACGATGACGTTAGGTTCGCTCATGACGCCCCCTTATCGTGCTGGCGTTTGGCAAATTTGTGGCTACGATAGCCGTTGATCATGGTTGAGATGACGGTATCGTCAGACATGATGTCCTCGCGGATAGCCATATACACATGACCGATGATGAAGGCGGCGATGAACCACATCCCCAACCGATGCCAGCTGTGGATATCGAGAGAGTTACCGCCGGTCCAGTAGAAAAACTCCGTCACATAGTGGAAGGGGGTAAAAATGGCGTACTGGCTATGCTCGCTGTATAAGGCAAAACCGGTGAGGATCATAAAAACTGAGAGCAGGAAATAACCGAACATCGCCGCCTGCGCGACGGGGTTATGGCCGATATCTTCTCCCGGTTTTTTTTCCAGAAACAGATACCAGCGCACCACCGAAAAGGCACCCTGCCACCAACTGCGACGCCAGACCGGCACGATAAACAGCTCGCGTGAATAGCGATTGCCGACGAAGGCCCAGTAAATGCGACCCAGCAGTATCACCGTAAACACCATGGCTGCGGCGAAATGCACTAACCGGATGTCGCCCATGTAGAACAGGTAAGTGGCTTCGCCGTTGACCGACGGCAGTGGTCGGCCAATGAAGTATCCGGTTACCATCAAAACCAACATGCAGCCCACTGTCAGCCAGTGCCACAAGCGTACGGGCGCTTCAAACACATAGTGGCTGACGGCGGTATCACGCGCCTCCCCGACGCGTGGGGATATCTTTCCAGTCATCGTTCCGTTCCTTAACGCTTAGCGAACCTGGACTGCGATAAGTTCGCTGCCGTCGTCGCCGAGGACGTGGGTTGAACATGCCAGGCAGGGGTCGAAGCTGTGCAAGGTACGCAGGATCTCCAGTGGTTGATCCGGTATCGCCATTTGGGTGCCCATCAACGCCGCCTCGTAGGCGCCAATTTGCCCCTTCGGATCGCGCGGGCTGGCATTCCAGGTGGTCGGCACTACGCACTGATACACGTCGATCTTCTGGTCGCGAATCGACGCCCAGTGACCGAGTGCTCCGCGCGGCGCCTCGGTAAAACCGATCCCACGGCACTGCTGCGGCCAGCTTGCTGGCTCCCATTTTTCGGTATTCGCCGTAGCCAGATTGCCGTTTTTCAGATTGGTCATCAGCTTGTCGAAGAAATATTGCAGCTTGCTCACGGCCCACTGCGCCTCGTGCGCGCGGCACAAAATACGCCCCAGCGTCGACTGCATACCCGACAGCGGCAGTTTGAGTGCGGACATCATGCGATCGACGGATTCAATCGTGGCGGCATCCCCTTTGTGATAGGCAATCAGCGTACGCGCCAACGGTCCAACTTCCATGGCGTGTCCGCGCCAGCGCGGGGCTTTGATCCACGAGTAGCGTTCCTGTTCGTTGAGCTGCTGGATATCGGTATCGCTGCCTTTGACATCGCCGGGGTTGTACCAGGGTTCAGTAATCCCCTCGAACGGGTGACGACCTAATTGATCGTCCGGATAACGGTACCAGGCATGATCGACAAACTCCTGAATTTGCTGCTGATCGGCCAGATCCACCGGCATGACATTGTTAAAATCACCGTTAATGACCGCGCCGCCAGGCATCAACAGGCTCTTCGCGCTGAAGTCGTTGGCAATATCCGGGAACGCGCCGTAGCTTAAGACGCACTTATCAGACAGCCCGGTGCCAATCTGGCTCCAGGGTTTGTTGAACTGGCCGATAGCCAGCGCGTCAGGAACCATGACGTTGTTGATGAAGTCGGCGGTGCGGGTGATGATCGACTGTACCAGGTTAAGGCGTTCCATATCGACCGCGCCAACCGCGCCGCTCTGATCGATATTGATAGCGCATGGCATGCCGCCGACAATCCAGTTAGGATGCGGATTCTTGCCGCCAAACACCGTATGGATTTTGATAATCTCGCGCTGAAAATCGAGCGCTTCCAGATAATGGGCAAAGCCCATCAGGTTAGCCTCTGGCGACAGTTTGTACTGCGGATGTCCCCAATAACCGTTGCGGAAAATCCCCAACTGACCGCCGTCGACAAATTTCTTCAGGCGGTTTTGTACGTCAAAGAAGTAGCCCGGGGAGGACATAGGCCAGGCAGAAAGGCTTTGTGCCAACTGCGAGGTTGCGCGCGGGTCGGCTTTCAGGGCATTCAGAACGTCAATCCAGTCCATTCCGGCTAGCTGGTAAAAGTGGACCAGGTGGTCGTGGCACCACAACGTCGCCAGCATAATATTGCGAATGATGTTGGCGTTATCGGGCACCTTGATGCCAATGGCATCTTCAATGGCATAGACCGATGCGAGCGCATGTACGCCAGTGCACACCCCGCAAATTCGTTCGACAAACGCCCAGGCATCGCGCGGGTCGCGCCCTTGCAGAATAATTTCCAGTCCACGGAACATGGTGCCGCAGGACACCGCGTTGGTGATGATGTTCTGCTCATCAATGTTCACCTCACAACGCATATGCCCTTCAATGCGCGTAATGGGGTCGACAACCAGGCGGCGGCCGGCATTATTGACCGTATATCCCTGGGTTTGATACGAATTGCTCATGCCTGTTTATCCTCATTGTCTGGCGACTGTTGTCCGGCGTCGGCTAATTGCTGTTTGTGGCGGTTATGTTGATTGACGGCGCTGGCGACTGCGTGGACACCGACGCTGGCGGCCACCACGCCAAGCGCGCTGAGGCCCACGGTATCGGCGGTTGAATGCGTCCCCATCTGCGGGATATCGACCACGCGGCTGTAGAACGAACCGCGATCCCAGAAGCCATTCTCCGAACATCCCAGACACCCATGACCGGACTGGATGGGGAAAGAAACGCCGCCATTCCAGCGGGTGGTGGAGCAGGCGTTATAAGTGGTAGGCCCTTTGCAGCCCATTTTGTACAGACAATAGCCTTTTCGGGCAGCGTCATCGTCCCAACTCTCAACGAACTCCCCGGCGTCAAAGTGGGCGCGGCGGTAGCATTTGTCGTGAATACGCTGACCATAGAACATCAGCGGACGCCCCAAACGATCGAGTTCAGGCAGACGATCAAACGTCACCATATAGGTAATGATGGCGCTCATGACATCCGGAATCGGCGGGCAGCCGGGCACTTTCACGATTGGCTTATCGGTGATCACCTTATCGATCGGCGTTGCCTGGGTTGGATTAGGCCGGGCGGCCTGCACGCAGCCCCAGGAGGCACAGGTTCCCCAGGCGATAATCGCACTGGCGCCTGCCGCGGCTCTTTTTAGCTTTTCAATAAACGGTCGCCCGCCGCTGATGCAGAACATTCCTTGTTCACCCAGCGGAGGATTGCCCTCGACGGCCAGAATGTATCGGCCGTGGTAGCGGCTCAGAATGTCTTCAAATACCTCTTCGGCCTGCGTTCCGGCGGCGGCCATCAGGGTGTCGTCGTAATCAAGAGAAATCAGGGAGAGGATGACGTCTTTGGCGAGTGGGTGAGAGGAGCGGATAAATGATTCGGTGCAACAGGTGCATTCCAGCCCGTGGATCCAGACGACCGGGATCCGGGGTTTGTTTTCCAGCGCCCAGGCTATTCTGGGCGTCATTGCGGCTCCCAGCCCAAGCGATGTTGCTGCGAGGCTGCAATATTTAAGAAAACTGCGTCGACTCACCCCTTTGCGGCGCATCGCCTGATAAAAGGTCTCCTCGTTATTCGTATTCATAACACGCGTTTCTTCCCCCGTTGAGTTCTGGCCACATCGCCAGCGATAATCTAAAAAAGCCTATCCGATCAGCGGGGAGAAACAATGCAAAGTGTAGGGTTATGTCCTATTGCGATATTTTCGTGCCCGTTACCTGTTTTTCACTGTCCGGGAATAAAAAAACGCACAGGGGAGACCGCCCTGTGCGTCGGGTTTATTGCGGAAGAACTTAAACCCCAAGGCGATCGCGTAAGCTGTAATATGCCGCCCCCATGGCGGTAAACGGAATGCGCAGGCTGCGCCCCCCCGGGAACGGGTAGTGCGGCAGTTTGGCGAAAGCGTCAAAGCGCTCGGCATCCCCACGCAGCAGTTCAGAAATCAGACGTCCTGCCAGGTGGGTACAGGTCACGCCGTGGCCGCTGTAGCCCTGCATATAGTAAATGTTGGTATCAAGACGGCCAAACTGCGGCATGCGAGATAGCGTTAACAGGAAATTACCGGTCCAGCGGTAATCAATTTTTACCCCCTGCAATTGCGGGAAGGTTTTCAGCAGTTTCGGCATTACCAGACGTTCAATATCCTCCGGATCGCGGGCGCCGTAGACCACGCCGCCGCCGTACAACAGGCGGTTATCGCCGGTCAGACGGTAGTAATCCAGCAGATAGTTACAATCTTCCACGCAGTAGTTTTTAGGAATCAGCGAGCGTGCCATCTCCGCAGACAACGGTTCGGTGGTTAATACCTGTGTGCCGCATGGCATGCTGCTTTTTGCCAGCGCAGGCTCCAGTTTGTCGCCGAGGTAGGCGTTGCCCGCGACGATCACAAAGCGGGCCGTAACCTGACCTTTTTCGGTGCTGACCACCGCCGGGCTGGTGTGCTGGATACGGGTGACCGGCGACTGTTCGAAGACGCGCCCGCCGTTAAGACGAATGGCGTTAGCTTCGCCAATCGCCAGGTTCAGCGGATGAATATGACCACCGCTGTGGTCGAGCAGCGCGCCGACATAACGATCGCTGCTGACTTCGCGACGAATTTCGCTGCTGTCTAACAGTTCAAGCTGCGTGTTGCCGTAGCGTTCCCAGTTCGACTTCTGCTCCTCCAGCGTTTCCATCTGCTTGTGGTTCAGCGCCACAAACAGTCCGCCGGGGCGATAGTCGCATTCGATCTGATAACGCTTGATACGTTCGCGGATGATATTACCGCCTTCAAACATCATGCTGCCAAGCATTTTGGCGGCGTCCGGGCCATAGGTGCGCTCGATGACGTCGATATCGCGACTGTAGGAGTTCACCAACTGACCGCCGTTACGTCCGCTGGCCCCGAAGCCGATACGCGCGGATTCCAGTAGCACTACGTCGTAACCCATCTCCGCTAAGTGCAGGGCGGAGGAGAGACCGGTATATCCACCGCCCACGACGCAAACATCACAGCTAACCGACTCGCTAAGGGTGGGAAACGGTTCGTACTGATTGGCGCTTGCGGCGTAATAACTGCTGGTATGTTCAGTCATGATTAAGGCTCCAGGGAGATCCAAATGGTTTTCAGTTCGCTAAATTTTTCCAGTGCATGCAGGGACTTATCGCGCCCGTTGCCGCTTTGCTTATAACCGCCGAACGGCACAGTCATATCACCATCGTTGTAGTTATTAACGAAGACCGAACCGGCCTTCAGGCGACGACTCATGCGGTGGGCGCGCGACAGATCGCGGGTCCAGACCGCGGCCCCCAGGCCGTAGTCACTGTCGTTGGCCAGCGCCAGGGCTTCGGCTTCGCTGCTAAAACGGGTGACGACCAGTACCGGGCCGAAAATCTCATCGCGGCTGACGTGGGCTTGCGGGGCTGTATCGACAAAAATAGTCGGGCCGATAGCCGCTGGGTGTACGTGGCTGCGACCATCCAGCGCCAGCGTGCCTTGTGCTTCACCGTCGCGAATAAAACCGTGCACGGTGTCGGCATGCGCGTTGTCGATAAGCGTGCCCATCGTGGTTTCCGGATCCAGCGGGTTGCCCGGCTGCCAGTTTTTCGCCTGCTCTTTCAGCAGGGCAATGAACTCGTCGGCAATACTCTCTTCCAGTAACAGACGCGTACCGGCGATACAGACCTGACCCTGGTTATAGAAGATGCCTGCTGCAGCATTGGCGGCGGCTTTCGGCAGATCCGGGCAGTCGGCAAAAACGATGTTGGCACTTTTACCACCGGCCTCCAGCCAGACGCGTTTCATATTGCTGTCGCCAGCGTCTTTGAGCAGTTGCTTGCCGGTGCGGGTCGAGCCGGTAAAGGTGATCACATCAACATCCGGATGCTGCGACAACGCCTGGCCCGCTTCGTGGCCATATCCGCTCACCACGCTGAGAACGCCATCGGGCAAACCAGCTTTTTTTGCCAACGCAGCAAGGCGAATGGCGGTCAGTGGTGATTTTTCTGAAGGCTTGAGGATCACGCTGTTGCCTGCAGCCAGTGCCGGGCCAAGTTTCCAGCAGGCCAGCAGCAGGGGAAAATTCCACGGCACGATGGCCGCAATGACACCCACCGGCTCGCGCACAATCAGCGCCAGATCGCTCACCGAGGTGGTGGCCACTTCGCCATAGACTTTATCTATTGCTTCGGCGTACCAACGGATGGCGCGTGCCGCGCCTGGAATATCATCACGCAGGCTATGGCGAATCGGTTTACCGGTGTCGAGCGTTTCCAGTAGCGCCAGCTCCTCGTGATGCTGCTCCATTAAATCGGCGAACTTGTGCAGGACTGCCTTGCGCTCTGCGGGTGATGCTTGCGACCAGTCTCCGCGTTCAAACACGGTGCGGGCTGCGGTGACCGCGCGGTCTACATCCGCTTTTTTGCCGCGGGCGACTTTGGCGAGCGGACGTTGTCCTGCCGGATCCTGCGTAATAAAGGTTTCGTTATCGGCGGCTGCGCAATATTCGCCGTTAATAAATAAACGGGTCTCCGGCGAATAATGGCTGGCTTTTTCACGCCAATATTTAAGATTCTGAAAGTTCATAGCTACTCCTTTTATATCAATAAGATAAAGTTCGTTGCTGATCTTTTTCAGGCAAAAACAGGCTGCACGATGCCCCAGGGATGTACCCTGTTAATGCGCGTTATTTAAGAAGGCCTGAGAAACTCAGGCCGCTACTTATTAGAAAGTGGTAGGAGTGTGGGCACTGATGATGCGGCAGATCCCTGCCGAGGTGTTGCTGAAGCTGTGTGGTATACCGGTGTTAATGGCATAACTTTGTCCTGCAACAAGATGATACGTTTGACCGTTGATGGTCAGTATCACTTCACCTTCCAGTATTGTCCCAATCTCTTCACCCTGGTGTTTAATTCTCTCCCCGGTTGTCGTACCTGGCTGATAGGTTTCAAACATCATGGCCAGCGTACGATTCGGATTTCCGTTGTGTACCAGCTTCATGGATACTCCCTGACTCCCGATCTCAATCAAATCATCCTGATTGATAACCACCTGCGGTTCGTCAGGCTTTTCCGGTTCCGCGAAGAACTCGGAGAGCGACAGCCCATAAACTTTCAATAGCTTTTGCAGCGTACTGATGGCAGGACTGACTTTATCCTGCTCTATGGTGCTGATGGCGCTATGCGTTAACCCAGACAGTTCGGCGGCACGACGCTGTGAAAGACCCAATTGCTGGCGGATCTCTGACAAACGTTTACCCGGCGCCAGGCCGTCATCGCTCATAATTGCATTTCCTTAACTGTAGTGGTCAGAGTCGCTGTTTTTCAGCGAGGTGGTTCTGACAAGCGGTGATAAAACCTTCAAGTAACAAACGCGACAGGGCGTATTCGCTACTGTTCCATTCCGGGTGCCACTGCACGCCAAGCGCGAAAGGATGGTCGTGAACGCTGGCTGCTTCCACTAATCCATCCTGCGAGCGTGCTTCCACGCGCAGTTGCGGGCCAAGGGTTTTTGCGCCCTGACCATGCAAGGAGTTAACCCAAAACGTGCTGCAACCTGGTATTAGCTGAGATAGCAATCCTCCCTGTTGAACCTGGACTTCATGAGATGGCGCATATTGCTGCTCCACCGGGAGTTCCGCATCTTCACGATGTTCCAGGAACTGTGAGTGATCGCACAGGCGACGATACAGAGTCCCGCCAGTGGCGACAACTAATTCCTGTAAGCCCCGGCAGATGGCGAAAATGGGAATGCGCCTTTCGAGCCCGGCGGTAATTAGCGCCATGCTCAGAAGATCACGCCCGGGATCGGCGTCAGACTCATCGCCATTTTCACCATAAAGGTGCGGCTGCACATTGCTTGGGCTTCCTGGCAGGAAGATGCCATCCAGTTTCGGTAACAGCGCGTTCAGTAATTCGGGTTCCGCAATCGCATGGGGAATCGCTATCGGTATTCCACCGGCGTTTAATACTGCATTCAGGTACTTTTCTTGCAGAGTCTGGGTCTCGTGACCCTTAAGCCTGTTCCTACACATCACTACACCAATAACTGGCTTGTCAAATATATTGCCCATGATCGACCTCACGTTTTGGAATAAATTATTGCCAAACGGTTCCTTGTTATGCCATTCCGTTCATTATTTTCTCAATCTAGCAGTGGAATAACCTTCTAGCAAACTTAATTTAACATTTGACAAACAATTTATTTGCATCCAGAGTCGAAGAGTGGACATTATATTTAACAGTCAAATCACAGAACAGCTTACAGGCCAACGGCGGTGAATCATGGAAACCAATATCGTAGAAGTTGAGAATTTTGTTCAGCATTCTGAAGAGAGACGAAGTAGCGCGTTTGCGCGTGAAGTTAAGCAGTATCTGGAGCGCTACCCCAACACGCAGTTCGTGGATGTGCTGTTAACCGACCTGAATGGTTGTTTTCGTGGTAAACGCATTCCCGTTGCGGGATTACACAAGTTAGAGAAAGGCTGCTATTTCCCGGCATCCGTTTTCGCGATGGATATTCTTGGCAATGTGGTCGAAGAGGCGGGATTAGGCCAGGAGCTTGGCGAACCGGATCGGACCTGTGTCCCGGTGCCTGGCACGTTAACGCCTTCGGCCGCCGATCCGGAATGTATTGCGCAGATGATGCTGACGATGCTGGATGAAGATGGCGCTCCCTTTGACGTTGAGCCGCGGAACGTACTTAACCGACTCTGGCAGAAACTTCGCCAGCGCGGTCTGTTCCCCGTCGTAGCGGTAGAGCTGGAGTTCTATTTACTCGATCGTAAGCGCGATCCCGAAGGTTATCTGCAGCCGCCGTGCGCGCCGGGAACGGACGATCGGAATACGCAAAGTCAGGTTTATTCGGTTGATAACCTGAACCACTTTGCTGATGTGCTAAACGATATCGATGAACTGGCCCGTTTGCAGCTGATCCCGGCTGACGGCGCGGTGGCTGAAGCCTCCCCTGGGCAGTTTGAAATCAACCTCTACCATACCGATAACGTACTCGACGCCTGCGATGACGCGCTGGCGCTGAAACGCCTGGTACGGCTGGTGGCGGAGAAACATAAGATGCATGCCACGTTTATGGCAAAACCTTATGAGGAGCATGCCGGTAGCGGAATGCATATCCACATCAGCATTATGAATAATAAAGGCGAGAACGTGTTGGCCGATGCGAATGGCGATGATTCCGCGTTACTTAAACGTGCGCTTGCCGGGATGATTGATCTGATGCCCGCGTCAATGGCGCTGCTGGCGCCGAATGTGAACTCTTATCGCCGCTTCCAGCCGGGGATGTATGTTCCGACCCAGGCTTCCTGGGGGCACAACAACCGTACGGTGGCGCTGCGCATTCCCTGCGGCGATCGTGATAACCATCGGGTTGAATATCGCGTGGCGGGGGCTGACGCCAACCCGTATCTGGTGATGTCGACCATTCTGGCGGGGATCCTGCATGGTCTGGATAACGAGCTGCCGTTGCAGGAAGAGGTGGAAGGCAACGGCCTGGAGCAGGAAGGGCTACCGTTCCCGATCCGCCAGAGCGATGCGCTGTGGGAGTTCATGCAAAATGACAGTCTGCGTGAGTTGCTCGGGGAGCGTTTTAGCCATGTGTATCACGCCTGTAAACACGATGAACTGATCCAGTTTGAACGCCTGATTACCGACACTGAAATTGAGTGGATGCTGAAAAACGCCTGACAGGAAAGTGGCCCGGCGGCGGAATGTTTGTCGGGCCTGTCGCATTGTTTGGTCATTGAAAAAAAGAAGTCGCATCATGCGGTCTGAGCGGAGCCAGCCCGTCAATATTGCAGGATCACCTGCCATTTCCCGGATGTCGCGTAATGGAGCGGCTTGCGACAACGGGTCTTCAGATAACCGACAGAGTTTGTGACGAGGAAATGTGATGATGCCAATGTTTAAAAACCCGCCCCGCGTGAGCATCCATGGCTCCCGCAGTAAGTACGGACCGCATCTGTGCCGTGCAACATTGACGCCTTTCTTTTGGCTTTCCACCCCGACACGACCCAGGTCTGCTGTACCCACGTTTCGATCGCAGATCTGGGCCCGTGGCGGGGAGGAAAGCTATGTCGACTAATTCTTCTGTGGATCTCGCGGCCCAGCCGGGCAAAGCACAGTTGCGTAAATCCCTCAAGCTGTGGCAGGTGGTGGTGATGGGGCTGGCCTATCTCACACCGATGACGGTATTTGACACTTTTGGTATTGTTTCGGGTATCAGCAATGGTCATGTTCCGGCCTCCTATCTGCTGGCCCTGGCGGGCGTGCTGTTTACCGCCATCAGTTACGGAAAGCTGGTTCGCCAGTTTCCACAAGCCGGTTCGGCCTACACCTATGCGCAAAAAGCAATCAACCCGCATGTGGGGTTTATGGTCGGCTGGTCGTCACTGCTTGATTACCTGTTCCTGCCGATGATTAACGTCCTGCTGGCGAAAATTTACCTTTCCGCGTTGTTCCCGGGCGTTGCGCCATGGATTTGGGTGGTGATGTTTGTAGCGATCCTCACCGCGGCCAATTTGAAAAGCGTAAATCTGGTGGCGAACTTCAATGCGCTGTTTGTACTGGTGCAGGTTGCGATAATCGTGGTGTTCATTGTTCTCGTGGTGCAGGGGCTGCACAAAGGCGAAGGGGTTGGGACCGTCTGGTCGCTGCAACCGTTTATCAGCCAGAATGCGCATTTGATCCCGATTATCACCGGGGCGACCATCGTCTGCTTCTCGTTTCTCGGTTTTGATGCGGTAACCACGCTCTCTGAAGAGACACCGGATGCCGCGCGTACCATTCCAAAAGCAATTTTCCTTACCGCGCTTTACGGTGGACTGATCTTCATTGCTGCCTCGTTCTTTATGCAGCTATTTTTTCCAGATATTAGCCGATTTAAAGACCCGGACGCGGCGCTGCCGGAGATTGCGCTGTACGTCGGCGGCAAACTGTTCCAGTCTATTTTCTTGTGTACGACCTTTGTGAATACGCTGGCGTCAGGTCTGGCGTCCCATGCCAGCGTTTCGCGTCTGCTGTACGTGATGGGCCGCGATAACGTCTTTCCGGAGAAGTACTTCGGCTATGTCCATCCGAAATGGCGTACACCCGCGCTGAACGTCATTATGGTCGGGATTGTGGCACTCTCGGCCCTGTTTTTTGACCTGGTGACCGCCACGGCGTTGATTAACTTTGGCGCGCTGGTGGCCTTTACGTTCGTTAATTTGTCCGTGTTTAACCACTTCTGGCGTCGTGAAGGGCGTAAGCATACCTGGCAGGAAAAGTTGCACTACCTGGTATTGCCAATGGTCGGCGCCGCCACCGTTGCCGTACTGTGGGTGAACCTGGAGGTGACATCGCTGACGCTGGGACTGGTATGGGCTGGCGTGGGGTTGGTGTATCTCGCCTACCTGACCGGACGTTTCCGCAAGCCGCCGCCGCAGTTTGACGCCGCGAAATCTGAGCAAGCCTGGGAGTGACAGAAACTTCAGGTATTAACAACAGGGCGCGCCGTCAGGGGCAACCCCCTTCAGACGTCCGGTGACGGCGTGTCCTGCGGTATTTATTAATGTCGTGAAATGCGTGGGCTATAGTAAAGATGGCCGTTATTTCTCATCATTAATAACCGTGAGCGGGGGATGTGAATGAAGAAGATACTGATGCTGGTCGGCGATTATGTCGAAGATTATGAAACGATGGTGCCTTTTCAGGCATTGCAGATGCTGGGCCATCGTGTTGATGCCGTCTGTCCGGATAAAAGTCAGGGGGACTACGTTCAAACCGCTATTCATGATTTTGATGGGGCGCAGACCTACAGTGAAAAACCGGGTCATCGTTTTACGCTGAATGCAAATTTTGCCGAGGCGCGGGCCACCGATTACGACGCGCTGCTGATCCCCGGCGGACGTGCTCCGGAATATCTCCGGCTGAATCCGGATGTTATTAAGCTGGTGCAAGATTTCAACGCTGCCGGTAAGCCTATCGCCGCGGTCTGTCATGGACCTCAGCTATTAGCGGCGGCGGGGGTGTTAGAAAACCGGACCTGTAGCGCCTATCCGGCCTGTGCGCCAGAAGTTCGTCTGAGCGGCGGGCATTACGCAGATATCGGCATTGATCAAGCCCACGTGGATGGCAATCTGATTACCGCGCCTGCATGGCCCGCACATCCGCAATGGCTGGCTAAATTTGTTGAAGTATTAATGAAGTAAGCAATGAAAAAAGTCGGTATAACCTGCCTGGTTATACCGACTGTAGATATTACCTCTGTATGAGTGCGAACACGCCCCAACCAATGTACTCCCGGGTGAAGGCTACGTGGCGTGCTGGTGAACTCCTCAGTTGCTCTCTGACTTCCGGGGCAAATTCATCGTCCGGATTTGCCTCCAGCCACCGGCGCATCGTCAGCCATTTTGCCGCCTCGTATCTGTCCCAACCCTCCTGGTCAGCCAGTACCATTTCAACCACGTCATAACCGAGCAGGTCGAAAGATGAAACGAGCTCTGGCAGAGAAAGAAAATCGGTCACTGAAGTCGCGCCGCAAGCCTGGGCGATGCTCTCCGTTGCAGGCGTCTGACGCCAGTAAGGTTCGCCGATGAGCATAATTCCGCCTGGTTTGAGACTTTGTTCCAGTTGTCTGACCGTTCCAGCGACGCCGCCGGCAATCCAGGTCGCACCAACGCAGGCGGCAATATCGAATTTTTCTTCGGCGATATAACCTGTTGCATCGGCATGAATAAAACGCACGTGCTCATTGACACCCAACTCTTTGGCCCGCAGGGTGGCTTGCTCACTGAACAGCCGGCTCATATCGATACCAACGCCGGAAATACCGTGATCGCGTGCCCAGGTGCACAACATCTCACCCGAACCGCTGCCGAGGTCCAGAATGCGTGTTCCCGGTGCCATCCGTAAAACCTGGCCTAATGTGGCGTATTTCTGTGCGGTGAACGGATTATGAATGCGATGTGCGCTTTCGCTGATGGTAAAAATCTTCGGGATATCCATCTCTCTCTCCTTAGCGATTATCAAGTTGGGCGCGAACGTTGTTCAGGCCGGTCGTATTAATACGGTAGGGCTGACCATTGACGGATTTGATCAGTTTCTTGGTTCTGAGCTTTTTGAACACCTCGAGCGTGCAGTCGCAGAGCAGCAACCCTTCACGGCTATAGCATTCGACGGAAGTGACGCGGCCAGAGGCATCGCGGACGTGAGCAATACGGCCACCTTTGGCGAGAACGTGTAAGGTACGTTGTTCCTGACGGGATAAATTCATACTGGAAAACCTGTTTAATCATCATGTGCAAAACGTGCAAACACACAGCGGTGTCCGCATTCGAATTCGGCGCATTGATAACCAGTCCGGCCTGAAAAGGTCGGGAAGCTGATTATCAGATGATTACATTCTCCAGCATCAAAGCCTCGGGTTGAGTTGAAAGGTATTTACATGCTGAATCATACCTGCAAGAAACAGTAGGGGAACCTCCTTATAGTGGAAGTGTGATCTGTAACGAAAAATTGTATTTCTTTTATTTAATGACTTTTTAATTCTCGTTATGTAAATCGCATTTATTCATTAAATTAATTTAATGTTTCAGCGTCGCCAGAAACGCTATCGGTAGCCATACAGCATTGCTTTTTTATCACCTCATTGATTAGTATGGTTTACTCTTTTTGCTGGTTAATTTTGTTCTTTGATAAATGATCCTTTATCATAATTGTGGTTTTAAATGAAATTTGCAATTTAATGTTTTTAAGAATTTTCTTAACGTGGCTAAGTGTGTATACTCGGTCCTGCAAGAAGCGCTTCTGTTATCATTAAAACTATAAGTATGTCCTTAACACCCGTATTACCTCTGCCCTGAATCTCTTCTCGGGGGAGAGGTTTTTTTTGCCTGCATATTATTTGGCTTATCGTCATAAATAGAAATTTTAATATTATCGTTATTGATATTCAACATTATTGGTTACGACGATTTAGCTCTACTGACCTCTACGGCAATATTGAAATAGTATCATCCTGAATCTATTTCATAGTGAATAGTATAATTCTGGCTATGTTTATGTGGGTATTATATAGCTTTCCTTATAACTGCCTTTTTTTCAGCGCGATAGAAGTTTTTTGCTTTTGAGGTAATTGTGATTTTGTTCACGGATTTTAGTGCGCGAAGTGGCTATTTGTAGAGAGGTGCAAACGGTTGCATGTTGCTGATACAGTATTCGTTCATTAAAAAAATATCGCGATGGTATGTCTTATGCCAGTACAGAGTACAGGAATCTAAATGATTTCTATTATCTCATAGGTATAGGGATGCCGTTTATGACTTCTGTTAGCTTAACACCATGGGAAATAGCAGTAAAAATAGACAGGGAATATGATTTTATCAATCAGAAAGGAGTTTTTTAATCGCAGGTATAATCACTGGCCTTTTTATCTTCCTTTATATAAATCGTTGTCGTAATGCCCATAAAATCAGCGTTCTGGGATGAGCGCTGATTTTATTTGGTTCTCAGATTATTTACTCCACGCTGCATGCAGAACACCTCTCGCAGTACCTCATAAATGATACATTAAAGGATCTCCTGGAATGGATATTGTTGAACGCTTTATTAACTACACGAAAATCAATACCACGACATCAAGGGAAAATGGCGCTAATGGGATAATGCCTTCTTCTCCTGGTCAAATGGAACTGGCAAAACTGCTTGCAGCAGAACTTGAAGCATTAGGAATGGAAAACATTGAGGTCAGGGATACCGCTATAGTGACGGCAACCTTACCTGCAAATACCGATGACACGATCCCGGTGGTCTCTTTTTTTGGTCATCTGGATACCAGTGCGGAACAGACGGCAGACACCAAAGCACAACGCCTGCATTATCACGGCGGGGATTTATGCCTGAACAAAGAGCTGAATATTTACCTGCGCGAAAGTGAATTTCCGGAACTGAAAAATTATATCGGTGATGACCTACTGGTGACCGACGGGACCAGTCTGTTGGGCGCTGATGATAAAGCAGCCATCGCCGCGATTATGAATGCTCTTGAGTATCTGGTCGCACACCCGGAAATAAAACATGGGCCGGTAAAAGTGGGTTTTGTCCCGGATGAGGAACAGGGCTTGCGTGGCGCAAAAGCGTTTGATGTTGCCGCGTTTGGTGCTGATTTTGGCTATACCCTGGATTGCTGCGGTATCGGTGAGTTTGTTTACGAGAACTGGAATGCGGGCGATGCGGAAATCATCTTTACCGGCCAGTCCGCACACCCGATGTCGGCCAAAGGTAAGTTAAAGAATTCGCTGCTGATGGCGCATAAGTTTATTGCCATGCTCCCAGGGGGAGAAGCGCCTGAATATACGGAAGGGCGCGAAGGGTATTACTGGGTAAAACAGCTACAGGGTAACAGCGCCCGCACGGTACTTAAGCTGGATATCCGCGATTTCAGTGAAGAAGGTTATAAGGCGCGTATGGCGTTTATTCGCCAGCTTGCCGTCAGCACCTGTGCCCTGTGGGGGGAAAACAGCGTGGTCTGTCATTTAGCCGATCGCTACGCGAATGTGTTGAACAGTTTGCAGGGGGATGCTCACTACCCGATTGATATTGCATTCCGCGCGTATCAGAAATGCGGCATAACGCCCGCACCTGTCGCCATGCGTGGCGGGTATGATGGCGCGGTGCTGTCGCAGAAAGGATTGCCGTGCCCGAATATTTTTACCGGTGCTCATAACTTCCATTCAATTTATGAGTATCTGCCGGTGCGTTCTCTGCAGGCCGCCAGTGATGTGGTGGTGGCGGTGATTGAGGAAACTTATACTGAGTTCGCGCAGCGGAGAGCTCAGTCATGATTCAGGTGTTAATCGCACTTCTGGTTATCGTGGTGGTCGCGCGTCTGATTCTGAAAGGTTATCGCGCTGAACCGGTGCTCTTCATTGCGGGCTTAGTCTTGATGATTTGCACCGCGTTAACCGGATGGGGTTCCGTATTACCGAAGGGGGTTGCCAGTACGGGAATTTCCTTTCTCGATCCTTTCGAGGTAATGCGCGATCTCTTCAGCACGCGCGCCGCCGATCTCGGCCTGATGATCATGGCGTTAATGGGATTTGCGCATTACATGGATCATATCGGCGCAAATGAGGCGGTCGTGCGGGTAGTAACGAAACCCTTACGGGCGCTGCGTTCACCCTATGTGCTCCTCTTTTTCTCCTACCTGCTCGCCAGCCTCCTGCAGTTGGCCATTCCTTCTGCAACCGGGCTTGCCGTGTTGCTGATGGGGACGATGTTCCCCATTATGCTGGGGTTAGGGCTCTCAGCGGCCTCGGCTGCCGGGGTCATTGCTACTTCGCTTGGCGTGGCTTACACCCCGACGGCAATCGATGCTATCAGGGGCTCTAAAGCAGTGAATATGGATGTAGTGGAATATGTTGTTTACCACCAGGGACCCGCCGCGCTGGCGACGGTTCTGGTTGTCGGTGTGTGCCATTTTTTCTGGCAGCGGCATTGCGACCGTAAAGCAGGGACGTTACCGCGGGAAATCGGTAGCGCAGAAGTGACTGATTCAGGAAAATCCCCGGCTTTTTACGCGCTGCTCCCCATGCTTCCGATACTGATGGCAGTAGGATCATCCGAAATGTTCGTCAGGGGTATCAACCTGAATATTATCACCATTGTCCTCATTTCAATGACCATCTGTATGCTGATTGAATGGCTGCGAGTGCGTGATTTAAAGTCGGTCTGCGAAGGTTTCAGCCATTTCCTGAAAGGAATGGGCACTGCGTTTACCGGTGTGGTTGGACTGTTGGTTGCGGCAGGGGTTTTTGCTCACGGAATTAAAGTCATCGGTGCGATCGATCAGCTCATTCTGATGGCCGAACACGTGGGATTACCGCCGTTTGCCATGGCGGTAGTATTTGCGCTAGTGACGCTGGCCGCGGCTATCATTATGGGGTCGGGGAATGCGCCATTCCTCGCCTTCGTTGAGCTCATCCCGCAAATTGCCGCCAGTATGGGCGCTAACGCCGTTGCCATGATCCTGCCGATGCAGCAGGCATCGCATATGGGACGGGCCATTTCACCGGTATCCGGCGTCGTGATTGCCGTTTCCAGCGGAGCGAAAATAACCCCATTCGATGTGGTGAAGCGTACCGCCGTACCGCTGATTGTGGGGTTCGTTACTCACACTCTGATCATCGGTATTTTCTATTAACCGTTCCAGCGACAAGCCAACCTCCGGTTCATTGAATCCGGATGTTGGCTTTTTGAATTAGGCGAAATTTAAACGCGTTAATATTACTGATACCTGTATAAAAAGCCTGGCCTGCTGCTGTGAGGCTGTCTGTCGCTCAGCGGAGGATAAAATGCGATTCCATTAGGATGTTTAATGGCTGTTTAGCGTTGAAATGGGTGTTTGTCTGGGGTGTCTGGTCAAAACTATCAGGATATTTCTTCTAATCAGCAATTTTTGAAGTTTTATGATGATCATATTTTTAACAGTAGGTGGAATTGATAACCTGTGAGTATTATTAGTTTTTATCTTTATCGTATAATTCTTATTATTTATCGCTGAGCCATCCGGGCATCAATGATTAATAAGAGTGATGTGTTAAGTTTGCAATTTTATTACATAGGGATAAATTAATCTGGATCATATTTTGATGTTTTTAGTTGTAGTATTTTTTAAAATGAAATAATGCAAGATTTACATGTGATAATGATTTATTTGGGCAGGTTTAAGTGGTAAGGGATTCAGGAAAAGTTAGTACGTTACGACACCATTATCAGGATGACCTGGAAGCGTTTACCTGGAGTGCATTGGTAGCAATTGGTATCGCAATACGGGACCGTAAGATTCATTCTAAAATGTCAGAGCATCTTTTTATTATGCAATGGCTGGCCATCGCTAAAAAAAGAAAACTCTTCTCAAGGAACGTAATCAATGAACTTCAATGGCTAATTGATGAAGGCAAGAAAAAAAGCCTCAATGCACAACTTAAATTTAAAATAGAATATCTATACTCGACTTCGAGTGGCGATGTATCGATGCAAAACGACTATTTTAAGTTTACTCATACGATTGAGGTGTTGAGAAATAATGGCTGGGAAAGCTTTCTGCTTACGCCAGAGAAATGGCGAGATCTGCATGAAAAGATTAAGGTAAGAGAAGGTAATTTTATTTTTATGGATGACACTCGGCTGCAGGCGTGTTTTGGCGTGCAGGGTGAGATTGTCAAACCCTTCTGTATCCGGGTATATGGCGATGTTGAGTTTGCAAAGTTAACGTTCATTAAACATAACCTTCCGGCTGAATTTGTAAAGCACGTTTCAAATGAGTTTTATCACTTCCATTTTCTTCTGGTAAGTAATGCTTAACTGGCGATGTGAACAATGTGCTGTTAATGCAAAGAATAGATTGATCAACTTGTAAATTTATCGGATAGAAACCACGCGCCAAGGACAGCAAATGTTTACTCGAAAGTTAGTGATTGCCAACGAATGGATAAGGTTGTCTGATATTCCAGACAGTGTGTCCATTTCTTTTCGGGGCGTTCTCGAGATAACTGAAAGTACAGGTGTGCCAGACGCCAGCACGCCGTTGTTACGTTTAGAAAATGAAATGGCACCGATCACCGTCGATTCGTTGTCCTGGGTGCGGGTGCCTGTCGATAGTCAGAAAGACATTACCGTTTATATCCATAAATAATATTAATGTTGAATAGTTTTGGCCTTATTTTTGCCAATGTTAGAGGGCTGCTGTTTATCGCAGTATGTCCCCCTGAGTAATTAATTTATTACGTGAGAATGAATGCGGAAACTTTCTAATAATTAACCATTTTACAGGTTAAGGTATTGCGTGATGTGTCGATAACAATTAAGTCGTAGAGGATTTTTATTGTTATGGAGATGTTTAAATGTTAAAGAATATGAGAATTAAAACCAGCCTGTTATTATTGCTGTTGTTATTTACCTTCATGCAGTTCTTTTCCAATGGATTTGAGTTAGTTGATCTCAAAGGAAATCAAAAAAATACGTTATTACTACATAACATCATTAAGGAGCAGGATACCCTGCATAAGGTCGTTGAGGCTGTTTATAAAGTCAGAAGCGTTCGTGATAATATTCAACAACATAATGCGACCGATGCCCGACAGACAGTGAATCAAATGCAAGATCAGATGGCGTATGCCAGAAAACAGTTCGATATTTTCTGGGGTATTCCTGGATTGACGGCTGACGATCCGCAAATCGGTAAAGTCATCAGAACGGCTTTTGGGTAATGACTCCAACTTATTGATAGTGTTTTATGTTCAGATAATGCCCGATGACTTTGTCATGCAGCTCCACCGATTTTGAGAACGACAGCGACTTCCGTCCCAGCCGTGCCAGGTGCTGCCTCAGATTCAGGTTATGCCGCTCAATTCGCTGCGTATATCGCTTGCTGATTACGTGCAGCTTTCCCTTCAGGCGGGATTCATACAGCGGCCAGCCATCCGTCATCCATATCACCACGTCAAAGGGTGACAGCAGGCTCATAAGACGCCCCAGCGTCGCCATAGTGCGTTCACCGAATACGTGCGCAACAACCGTCTTCCGGAGCCTGTCATACGCGTAAAACAGCCAGCGCTGGCGCGATTTAGCCCCGACGTATCCCCACTGTTCGTCCATTTCCGCGCAGACGATGACGTCACTGCCCGGCTGTATGCGCGAGGTTACCGACTGCGGCCTGAGTTTTTTAAATGGCGGAAAATCGTGTTGAGGCCAACGCCCATAATGCGGGCGGTTGCCCGGCATCCAACGCCATTCATGGCCATATCAATGATTTTCTGGTGCGTACCGGGTTGAGAAGCGGTGTAAGTGAACTGCAGTTGCCATGTTTTACGGCAGTGAGAGCAGAGATAGCGCTGATGTCCGGCAGTGCTTTTGCCGTTACGCACCACCCCGTCAGTAGCTGAACAGGAGGGACAGCTGATAGAAACAGAAGCCACTGGAGCACCTCAAAAACACCATCATACACTAAATCAGTAAGTTGGCAGCATCACC
>NZ_JAOWCH010000056.1:0-196936 GCF_030337065.1 Citrobacter sp. Cb004
GATGGTGCATCCGGGAGGATTCGAACCTCCGACCGCTCGGTTCGTAGCCGAGTACTCTATCCAGCTGAGCTACGGATGCAAATGGCGGTGAGGCGGGGATTCGAACCCCGGATGCAGCTTTTGACCGCATACTCCCTTAGCAGGGGAGCGCCTTCAGCCTCTCGGCCACCTCACCAACACGCCTCTTGCGAGTGCTTCGAAGAACTTGTTTCTGCTCATCGTCGCTGCGTGGCGCACATATTACTTTCTGGGACTTATAAGTCAAACAATTTTTCCAGCGCTTTTATCGTTTGCACATTTCACGCGCAATTAGTCTGCAAAAACGGCAAAAAGAGTGTTTTATCAACAGATAAATTGGCAATTTCCTGAGGCAATGAACAAACGGAAAAATCGCAGGGAAAGGCAATGCGCGGATGAGAATCGAAAAAATGAGGAAGACGAAGAAGAAAAGAGAAGAAAAGGGATAATTCAATCAGGTTGCGCCTCACCAGAAAGGTGAGACGCGAAAACCTTAGTAACTGGACTGCTGGGATTTTTCAGCCTGGATACGCTGGTAGATCTCTTCACGATGGACAGAAACTTCTTTCGGGGCGTTTACGCCAATGCGCACCTGGTTGCCCTTCACCCCTAAAACTGTCACGGTGACCTCATCGCCTATCATGAGGGTCTCACCAACTCGACGAGTCAGAATCAGCATTCTTTGCTCCTTGAAAGATTAAAAGAGTCGGGTCTCTCTGTATCCCGGCATTATCCATCATATAACGCCAAAAAGTAAGCGATGACAAACACCTAAGTGTAAGCAGTCACGGCATCACATTCTGTTAAACCTAAGTTTAGCCGATATACACAACTTCAACCTGACTTTATCGTTGTCGATAGCGTTGATACAAACGCTGCGGATTGAAGTCCGCAGCGTCGACTTACGCTTATAATTATTACAGTTTTGCGCTGACCCAGCCTTTCACACTGGCTAACGCTGCTGGCAGAGCCGCAGCATCCGTACCACCGGCTTGCGCCATGTCCGGACGACCACCACCCTTACCGCCTACCTGCTGAGCGACCATTCCAACCAGTTCCCCTGCTTTCACGCGATCTGTCACGTCCTTAGACACACCCGCAATCAGAGAAACCTTACCTTCCACTACCGTTGCCAGAACGATAACGGTAGACCCCAGTTGATTTTTCAGATCATCAACCATGGTACGCAACATTTTCGGCTCAACGTCCGCGAGTTCGCTGACCAGCAGCTTCACGCCATTGATATCAACCGCTTTGCTGGAGAGATTTGCACTCTCCTGCGCCGCAGCCTGTTCCTTCAATTGCTGCAATTCTTTTTCGAGTTGACGCGTACGCTCCAGCACGGAACGAACTTTGTCACCAATATTCTGGCTATCGCCTTTCAGCAGCTGCGCAATATCGCTTAAGCGATCGCTCTCAGCATGCACGGTTTGGATAGCGCCTTCACCGGTCACAGCTTCGATACGACGAACGCCCGCCGCAGTGCCTGACTCAGACACAATACGGAACAGACCGATATCACCCGTACGGCTGGCATGAGTACCACCACACAGTTCGGTAGAGAAATCCCCCATGCTCAGAACACGCACGTGGTCGTCATATTTCTCGCCAAACAGCGCCATTGCGCCTTTGGCTTTCGCCGCTTCGAGATCCATGATGTTCGTTTCAATCGGCAGATTGCGACGAATTTGCGCATTCACCAGATCTTCAACGGCACGGATTTCAGCAGGCTTCATAGCTTCAGTATGAGAGAAGTCGAAGCGCAGCACTTTATCGTTAACCAACGAGCCTTTCTGTGCCACATGCGTGCCCAGTACCTGGCGCAGCGCCGCGTGCATCAGGTGCGTTGCGGAGTGGTTCAAGCGAATGCGCGCACGACGAGTTTCATCAACATCAGCCTGTACTGCATCGCCAATTTTCAGAGAACCCGCAGACAGCTTACCGATGTGACCAATGGCCTGGCCATATTTCTGCGTGTCGCTCACGGCAAACGCGAAGCCTGCGCCTTTCAGTTCACCCTTGTCGCCAACCTGACCACCAGATTCCGCATAGAACGGAGTCTGATCCAGGACGACAACTGCGTCCTGACCTGCGTTAATTGCGTCTACCGCTTTACCATCAACAAACAGCGCGGTCACTTTGCCGTTCAGTTCCAGGTGTTCGTAGCCTTTAAATTCAGAGGCGCCATCAACACGAATCATCGCATTGTAGTCTGCGCCGAAGCCGCTGGCTTCACGCGCGCGACGGCGCTGTTCTTCCATTGCAGCTTCAAAGCCCGCTTCGTCAACCTTAATGTTGCGCTCGCGGCAAACGTCCGCCGTCAGGTCAACCGGGAAACCGTAGGTGTCATACAGACGGAATGCGGTTTCGCCATCCAGTGTATCACCGGACAGTTTTGCCAGTTCTTCATCCAGCAGCGCCAGACCACGCTCCAGTGTACGCGCAAACTGCTCTTCTTCGGTTTTCAGAACCTGCTCAACCATAGCCTGCTGACGCTTCAGTTCTTCACCTGCGGAGCCCATGACGTCCACCAGCGGACCAACCAGCTTGTAGAAGAAGGTATCCTTCGCGCCCAGCATGTTGCCATGACGTACCGCGCGACGAATGATACGACGCAGCACATAACCACGGTTTTCATTCGACGGGACAACGCCATCGGCAATCAGGAATGCACAGGAGCGGATATGGTCAGCGATAACACGCAGCGACTTGTTGCTCAGATCGGTCGCGCCGGTGACTTTCGCCACGGACTCAATCAGTGAACGGAACAGGTCGATTTCATAGTTGGAGTTAACGTGTTGCAGCACGGCCGCAATACGCTCAAGGCCCATACCGGTATCCACGGACGGCTTCGGCAGCGGTTCCATGGTACCGTCAGCCTGACGGTTGAACTGCATGAAGACGATGTTCCAGATCTCAATGTAGCGATCGCCATCTTCTTCTGCGCTTCCCGGAGGGCCACCCCAAATGTGGTCGCCATGGTCGTAGAAAATTTCGGTGCACGGACCGCAAGGGCCGGTATCACCCATCTGCCAGAAGTTGTCGGAAGCATAAGCCGCGCCTTTGTTATCACCGATACGGATGATACGTTCGCGCGGAATGCCGACTTCTTTTTCCCAGATTTCATAGGCTTCATCGTCAGTTTCATAGACGGTGACCCACAGACGCTCTTTTGGCAGGGCAAACCAGTTTTCACCGGTCAGCAGTTCCCATGCGTATTGAATAGCATCATGTTTGAAATAATCGCCGAAGCTGAAGTTGCCCAGCATTTCGAAGAAAGTATGGTGACGTGCAGTGTAACCGACGTTTTCCAGGTCGTTGTGCTTACCGCCCGCACGCACGCAACGCTGCGAGGTGGTTGCGCGGGAATAATTACGCTTGTCGAGGCCAAGGAACACATCCTTGAACTGGTTCATCCCGGCGTTGGTAAACAACAAAGTAGGGTCATTGTTCGGTACCAGGGAGCTGCTGGCAACTACCTGATGTCCTTTACTATGGAAAAAATCGAGAAACGCCTGACGGATCTCAGCGGTGCTCTTGCTCATAATTATCCTGAAGAAATCAAGCTAACGAAATGTCATTACCAGCATCGGCACGTAAACTGCGCCTCTGGCAATCGAAAAGTGGGAATAAGATAAGTTTTCTTTACTGGGAAGTAAAATCCCGTATGCGCTCAATCGTCAAAATTTCGCCATATTGCCTGAATATCTTCCATCAGATAGCCACGGTAGAGCAAAAAGCGCTGGACCTTTACCTTATCTGAAAAATCTACAGGTAAAGGTTCTCCGTATTTACGAATGGCCTGCGCGCGCGCAAGTGCTGCCCAGTCAATTTCACACTCGCGCATGGCTCGTTCAACGGCTTCCCGCGAAATCCCTTTTTGGTTTAATTCCTGACGCACACGCGCGGGTCCATAACCTTTACGGCTACGGCTGGAGATAAATTGCTGAACGAAGCGGTCATCATCCAGATAACGACTTTCAATACACCAAGCGATGACCTTGTCGTAATCCTCCGGCGTTGCATCAATGTCTTCCGGTCCATTTTTTCCCATCACCGGAGCGGCCAGCTTACGCCGCAGTTCCTGCTCGCTGTGATCGCGCATCGCCAGTATACGTACAGCGCGGTCAAGAAGTCGGGAATAAGCGGAGCGGCGGGAAGTTGCTTCTGTCATAGTGAGCCTTCAGAAATGGAAAAGGGCTGCATGGTATGCAGCCCTTCTATGTGCGATAACGTCAGATTATCAGAAATCTTCGTTCGTTTCTTTTACATCTTCACCGCTGTCATCAACAGAGAAGTCTGGTTTTGAATCCGGGTTATTGAGCAGTAACTCGCGTACTTTCTTCTCAATTTCCTTCGCAGTTGCCGGGTTTTCCTTCAGCCAGTTAGTGGCATTCGCTTTACCCTGACCAATTTTCTCACCGTTGTAGCTGTACCATGCACCGGCTTTTTCAATCAGCTTCTCTTTCACGCCCAAATCAACCAGTTCGCCGTAGAAGTTGATACCTTCACCGTAAAGAATCTGGAATTCAGCCTGTTTGAACGGCGCTGCAATTTTGTTTTTCACGACCTTAACACGGGTTTCGCTACCAACCACGTTGTCGCCTTCTTTCACCGCGCCAATACGACGGATATCCAGGCGAACAGAAGCATAGAATTTCAGGGCGTTACCACCGGTGGTGGTTTCCGGGTTACCGAACATAACGCCAATCTTCATACGGATCTGGTTGATGAAAATCAGTAGCGTGTTGGACTGCTTCAGGTTACCGGCCAGCTTACGCATGGCCTGGCTCATCATACGTGCCGCAAGGCCCATGTGAGAGTCACCAATCTCGCCTTCGATTTCTGCCTTCGGCGTCAATGCGGCAACGGAGTCGACAACGATAACGTCAACCGCACCGGAGCGCGCCAGCGCATCACAGATTTCCAGCGCTTGTTCACCGGTATCAGGCTGAGAGCACAGCAGATTGTCGATATCAACGCCAAGCTTGCGCGCATAGACGGGATCCAGTGCGTGTTCCGCATCGATGAACGCACAGGTTTTACCTTCGCGCTGTGCGGCAGCAATAACCTGCAGGGTCAGCGTCGTTTTACCGGAAGATTCAGGCCCGTAGATTTCAACGATACGGCCCATTGGCAAACCGCCCGCGCCCAATGCGATATCCAGAGAAAGCGAACCGGTGGAGATGGTTTCCACATCCATGGAACGGTCTTCACCCAGGCGCATGATGGAGCCTTTACCGAATTGCTTTTCGATCTGACCCAGCGCTGCCGCCAACGCTTTCTGTTTGTTTTCGTCGATAGCCATTAATTACTCCTGTCATGCCGCTTTCGGGTTAAACCGCGAAACGTGATAGATAATGTTCTGTTGGGGCAATTATACTGTATGCTCATACAGTATCAAGTGTTTTGTAGAAATTGTTGCCACAGGGTTTGTAACGCGTAGGCGGTCGCCTGTCGACGTACCGCATCGCGATCGCCGCTGAAGCATTCCCGGCGAGTAATCCCCTCGCCGCTCGCGCTGGCAAAAGCGAACCATACCGTCCCCACGGGCTTTTCTTCACTGCCGCCATCTGGCCCCGCAATACCGCTAATCGAAACAGCGAAATGCGCGCGGGCCGCTTTTAGCGCGCCAATCGCCATCTCCACCACCACAGGTTCGCTCACCGCCCCATGCTGGACCAGCGTCTCTTCGCGCACGCCAATCATCTGCGCTTTGGCTTCATTGCTGTAGGTCACAAACCCGCGTTCAAACCAGGCGGAGCTGCCGGCAATATCCGTAATTGCTTTAGCTACCCAGCCGCCGGTGCAGGATTCCGCCGTCGTCACGGTTGCCCCGCGCGCTTTCAACGCCAGGCCAACCTGCTCGCTTAACTGCATCAGTTCACTGTCGGTCATTTCAGCCTCTGTCAGTTAAAAAAATATGCCGGACAAGATAGCACTTTCATAACCAAGATGGGGATGAGGAGACAATTTTACGAGGGGCATTCAGAAAATAGATAAACCGCATTCAAAAGAGTACCGGATAACGCACCAGGATAGCCTATTCGGTCTACAAGGGATTGCCCCTGTAGACCGATAACAAATGATTACTGCACGCGCGCCAGCGCGACCGCCTGACCCAATTGCCACACGGCCATTGCATAGTGGGTACTGTGGTTATAGCGGGTGATGGTGTAGAAGTTCGGCAGTCCATACAAATACTGATAACCGGTACCGATATCCAGTCGCAGCAGGCTGGCCTGCTGATGATTCCCCAATGACTGCTGCGGCGTCAGGCCTGCGGCGGCAAGCTGAGAAATGCTGTACTGGGTTTTAAAGCCGTTCGCCAGCCCAGGCGCCTGGCCATTCGCCGGAACCGCGACCGTATCGCCTTTTACCCAGCCGTGGCCTTTGAAATAGTTCGCCACGCTACCGATAGCATCAACCGGATCCCACAGGTTAATGTGACCATCGCCATTGAAATCAACGGCATATTGCTTATAGGAAGATGGCATAAATTGGCCGTAGCCCATCGCCCCTGCGAAAGAACCTTTCAAATCGAGCGGATCGTCGCTTTCATCTCGCGCCATCAGCAGGAAGGTTTCCAGTTCACCAGAGAAGTATTCCGCACGACGAGGATAGTTAAACGACAACGTCGCCAGCGCATCCAGAATCCGCGTTTTACCCATCACCCGGCCCCAGCGAGTCTCTACGCCAATAATGCCAACGATAATTTCCGGCGGTACGCCGTAGACCTGCCATGCACGGTTCAGCGCATCTTCATATTGGTTCCAGAAGGCCACACCGTTTTGTACATTATCCGGAGTGATGAACTGTTTACGATACCGCAGCCATGCACCGTTAGGTCCGGCTGGCGGTTGAGTCGTCGGCGCCTGACGGTCCATCAAACGCAATACTGAGTCCAGACGCTTGGCCTGCGACAGGATCTCCTGCAGCTGCTGGCGGTCAAAGCCGTGCTTGTTCACCATTTTCTCGATGAACTGCTGCGCGTTTGGATTATTGGCAAAATCGCCGCCCGTTTGCATGACATTGTGCTGTGGCTCAAGCAGGAAGCCGCCGGATGGCGTACCCGTAGTCGTTTGAGTCTCTGAAGGTTTAGGTTTGCTGCTACAAGCAGCAAGCAATACAAAAAGGGGCAGTAACGCTACATAACGACGCTTGAACATGAGACATCCATTAAACAAATTCAGCCTGGGAGAAGTATGGTAAAGCATCCTCCGCCACACAAGGAAGCAGTAGTCGCTCTCCTTCACAGAATTTCTCCCCTCTTGCACTCCTGACCGGCACATTTGCGCGTTCTCACGCACAATCTTTCAAATTAAAATATTTATCTTTCATTTTGCGATCAAAATAACACTTTTAAATCTTTCGATCTGATTAAAATTAGTTACCGTTTGGCAAGATAACTAAAACCCCTACAGGAGAGAATAATGATCGACACCATCACACTCGGTGCTGAGTGGTTTATCGGATTGTTCCAGAAAGGCGGAGAGGTGTTTACCGGCATGGTGACCGGTATTCTGCCTCTGCTGATCAGTCTGCTGGTCATCATGAATGCGCTGATTAACTTTATCGGTCAGCAACGTATTGAACGTTTTGCCCAGCGCTGCGCCGGAAACCCGCTGTCCCGCTATCTACTGCTGCCATGCATCGGCACATTTGTGTTTTGTAATCCTATGACGCTGAGCCTGGGCCGCTTTATGCCGGAAAAGTTCAAGCCCAGCTACTACGCAGCCGCCTCTTACAGCTGCCATTCAATGAACGGCTTATTTCCCCACATCAACCCCGGTGAGCTGTTCGTCTATCTGGGGATCGCCAGCGGACTGACCACGCTGGGTCTTCCGCTCGGCCCGCTGGCGGTGAGCTATTTGCTGGTCGGCCTGGTGACCAACTTCTTCCGCGGCTGGGTGACCGATTTCACCACCACCATCTTTGAGAAAAAAATGGGCATTCAACTTGAGCAGAAAGTACATCTGGCGGGAGCAGCATCATGACGCGTATTCGTATTGAAAAAGGCACCGGCGGCTGGGGCGGCCCGCTTGAACTGGATGCCGTGCCAGGCAAGAAAATTGTCTATATCACCGCAGGGACTCGCCCCGCAATAGTCGACAGGATAGCCAGCCTGACAGGTTGGCAGGCCGTTGATGGCTTCAAAGAAGGCGAGCCGCCAGAGAACGAAATTGGCGTGGCGATCATCGACTGCGGCGGCACGCTGCGCTGCGGGATCTATCCAAAACGTCGTATACCAACAGTGAATATTCACGCGACGGGTAAATCCGGTCCGCTGGCCCAATATATTATCGAAGATATCTATGTCTCTGGCGTGAAAGAAGAAAACATTACCGTTATCGGTGAAGCATCCGCTGCGCCAACGCCTGCAAACAGCACGATGGGTCGCGAGTACGACACCAGCAAGAAAATTACCGAACAAAGCGACGGTCTGTTGGCAAAAGTCGGCATGGGAATGGGTTCAGCCGTTGCGGTTCTGTTTCAGGCCGGGCGAGACACTATCGATACCGTCCTGAAAACCATTCTGCCGTTTATGGCGTTCGTCTCGGCGCTGATCGGCATCATTATGGCGTCTGGCCTGGGGGACTGGATTGCCCATGGACTCGCACCGCTGGCCAGCCATCCGCTGGGGCTGGTAACCCTGGCGCTGATCTGCTCTTTCCCGCTGCTGTCCCCTTTCCTCGGCCCTGGTGCGGTCATCGCCCAGGTTATCGGCGTCCTGATCGGCGTACAGATTGGTTTGGGGAACATTCCTCCGCATCTGGCGCTACCTGCCTTGTTCGCCATTAACGCTCAGGCGGCATGCGACTTTATTCCAGTCGGATTGTCGCTAGCCGAAGCGCGCCAGGACACGGTCCGCGTCGGTGTGCCATCTGTACTGGTGAGTCGTTTTCTGACCGGCGCACCGACCGTTCTAATCGCCTGGTTTGTTTCCGGCTTTATTTACCAATAAGAGGCACTCAAAAATGACCGTGATTTATGAAACCACCATCACCCGCATCGGCCAGTGCGCCCCGGATGCACTCTGCGACCAGATGCTAATTACCTTTCGTGAAGGCGCGCCTGCGGATATCGAAGAATTTTGCTTCATCCATTGCCATGGGGAGCTGAACGGCTCTTTGCAGGCTGGGATCCAATTTGAGCTAGGCCAGCATCACTACCCGGTCACAGCCGTTGGCAGCGTGGCGGAACAAAACTTACGTGAACTGGGGCATATCACTCTGCGTTTTGACGGACTGAGTGAAGCGGAATTTCCCGGCACCGTACACGTTGCGGGCCCCGTACCGGACGGTATCGCACCGGGCTGTATTTTGAAGTTTATTGCTTAAGATTGAAGGAGATAAAGATGAATCAGGTTGCCGTTGTCATTGGTGGAGGCCAGACCCTGGGGGCATTCCTTTGCCGTGGGCTTGCGACAGAAGGGTACCGCGTCGCGGTGGTGGATATCCAAAGCGATAAAGCCGCCAACGTCGCGCAGGAAATTAACGCCGAGTTTGGCGAAGGTACCGCCTACGGTTTTGGCGCTGATGCCACCAGCGAACAAAGTGTGCTGGCGCTGTCGCGCGGAGTGGATGAAATATTTGGCCGCGTCGATCTGCTGGTTTACAGCGCGGGTATCGCTAAAGCCGCGTTTATCAGCGACTTTCAGCTTGGGGATTTCGATCGCTCGTTGCAGGTGAATCTGGTCGGCTACTTCCTCTGCGCACGGGAATTTTCACGCCTGATGATCCGCGATGGCGTCCAGGGACGCATTATCCAGATCAACTCCAAATCAGGGAAAGTGGGCAGTAAACACAACTCAGGCTATAGCGCGGCAAAATTTGGCGGCGTAGGTTTAACCCAGTCGCTGGCGCTGGATCTGGCGGAATACGGGATCACCGTGCATTCACTGATGCTCGGCAATCTGCTGAAATCACCGATGTTTCAGTCATTATTACCGCAATATGCGACCAAGCTTGGCCTTAAGCCAGACGAAGTCGAGCAGTACTACATTGATAAGGTTCCGCTTAAGCGCGGCTGCGATTATCAGGACGTGCTGAACATGCTGCTGTTTTACGCCAGCCCGAAAGCCTCTTACTGCACCGGTCAGTCCATTAACGTGACCGGTGGTCAGGTGATGTTCTAAGAAACATGATTGCCCGGTGGCGCTGCGCTTACCGGGCCTACACACATCTGGTCGGATAAGGCACAGCCGCCATCCGGCAAAATCAAAGGAGCACATTATGGTTTCCGCACTGATTACCGTCGCTGCTATCGCCTGGTGCCTGCAACTGGCGCTCGGCGGCTGGCAAATATCCCGCTTTAACCGGGCGTTTGATCAACTCTGCCAGCGGGGTCGGGTTGGCGTAGGTCGTTCCGGTGGACGGTTTAAACCCCGCGTGGTGGTCGCCATCGCGCTGGATGAGCAGCAGCGGGTTACCGATTCGTTATTTATGAAAGGTCTTACTGTATTTGCCAGGCCCGGTAAAATTGCCACGATAATGGGCAAACATCTTGATGATTTACAGCCTGATGTGATCTTTCCCCATGATCCGTTAGCGCAGAATGCACTATCATTGGCGCTTAAACTGAAACATGGGTAATTTCGTTGTGAATGCTAATAGCTTGCGAAATTATCATTTTGCAACCTATACCCTAAATAATTCGAGTTGCAGGAAGGCGGCGACGCAGCGAATCCCCAGGAGCGTACATAAGTACGTGACTAGGGTGAGCGAGGAAAGCCAACACACATGCAGCTTGAAGTATGACGGGTATATATAAGTCAGGGTAATCACGCCTATGAAACCTCGTCAGCGACAGGCAGCCATACTGGAGCACCTGCAAAAGCAGGGGAAATGCTCGGTTGAAGAACTGGCCCACTACTTTGACACAACCGGCACGACCATTCGCAAAGACCTGGTCATTCTGGAGAATGCCGGAACCGTCATTCGTACCTATGGCGGCGTGGTATTAAATAAAGATGAATCCGACCCGCCAATCGATCACAAAACGCTAATCAATACGCATAAAAAAGAGCAGATTGCCGAAGCCGCCGTCCGTTTTATTCACGATGGCGACTCGATTATTCTGGATGCGGGCAGCACCGTATTGCAGATGGTGCCGATGCTCACCCGCTTTAGCAACATCACCGTCATGACCAACAGTCTGCACATTGTTAACGCCCTTTCAGAGCTGGACAACGAGCAAACTATCCTGATGCCCGGCGGGACCTTTCGCAAAAAATCTGCGTCATTTCACGGTCAGCTGGCAGAAAACGCCTTTGAGCAGTTCAGCTTTGATAAACTCTTCATGGGCACCGACGGCATTGACCTCAATGCCGGCGTGACCACCTTTAATGAGGTGTTTAGCGTCAGTAAAGCGATGTGCAATGCCGCTCGCGAAGTGATTCTGATGGCTGACTCGTCAAAATTTGGGCGTAAAAGCCCCAATGTTGTGTGCAGTCTGGAAAGCGTCGACAAGCTGATTACCGATGCGGGTATCGACCCTGCGTTTCGTCAGGCGCTGGAAGCAAAAGGGATTGAAGTGATCATAACCGGAGAAACCAATGAGTGATGCACTACTGAACGCGGGCCGTCAGACGTTAATGCTGGAGCTACAGGAAGCCAGCCGACTGCCTGAACGACTGGGCGATGATTTTGTCCGCGCCGCCAATACTATCATCCACTGCGAAGGCAAAGTGATTGTCTCCGGGATTGGCAAATCAGGCCATATTGGCAAAAAAATAGCCGCGACCCTCGCCAGTACCGGCACGCCCGCCTTTTTTGTGCATCCGGCTGAAGCGCTGCACGGCGACTTAGGGATGATTGAAAGCCGTGATGTCATGCTGTTTATTTCCTACTCCGGCGGCGCAAAAGAACTGGATCTCATCATTCCGCGCCTGGAAGACAAATCCGTCGCTCTGCTGGCAATGACCGGAAAACCGACCTCACCGCTGGGTCTGGCAGCCAAAGCCGTGCTGGATATTTCCGTTGAGCGCGAAGCCTGTCCGATGCGCCTGGCACCGACTTCCAGTACCGTGAACACTCTGATGATGGGCGACGCATTGGCAATCGCCGTGATGCAGGCGCGCGGCTTTAACGAAGAAGATTTTGCCCGCTCGCATCCGGCGGGTGCACTGGGCGCTCGCCTGTTAAATAAAGTGCATCATCTGATGCGCCGTGACGATGCCATTCCGCAGGTGACGCTCACCACCAGCGTCATGGACGCGATGCTGGAACTAAGCCGTACGGGTCTTGGTCTGGTGGCAGTCTGCAACGACGAGTCGCTGGTGAAAGGCGTCTTTACCGACGGCGACCTGCGCCGCTGGCTGGTTGGCGGCGGAGCGCTCACCACTCAGGTTAGCGAAGCAATGACCCATAATGGCATTACGCTGCAGGCGCAGAGCCGCGCCATTGACGCCAAAGAGATCCTGATGAAGCGCAAAATCACTGCCGCACCGGTGGTAGATGAAAACGGTAAACTCACCGGTGCTATCAACCTGCAGGATTTCTATCAGGCAGGTATTCTCTAATCCTTCAGCCCCAGACGTTTCGCCAGCCGGTGCAGGTTGGCGACGTCTGTTTCCAGCGCCCGCGCACTTGCCGCCCAACTGTGATTATTTTGCGCCAACGCCCGGCGGATCATCTCCCGCTGGAATGACTCCGTTGCCTCACGCAGGTTGCGATGCTGCGGGATCTCCGCAACAACCTCCGCCTGCAGAACCGGGGTTTCATCCTGCAGGGCAAAATGCTGCGCCTCAAGCACCACTTCATCCCCTGCCCTGGTGGCCCTGGCCAGAACAACCGCCCGGTGAATGGCATGTTCCAGCTCACGCACGTTCCCGGGCCAGCCGTAATTCAACAGATGACTACGCGCGCCGGGACTTAACACCACGCGGGAAAGTCCCAGCCGCAGCCGACATTGTTCGCAAAAATAACCGGCCAGCAGCACCACATCTTCGCCGCGTTCACGAAGGGGCGGTACGGAAAGGGGAAAGACGCTCAGACGGTGGAACAAATCCGCACGGAAATTCCCGGCCAGCACCTCTTCCCGTAAATCACGGTTCGTTGCCGCCAGCACCCGAACATCCACGCGCAGGCTGCGATCGTCACCCACACGCTGAATATCGCCGTACTGCAACACACGTAGCAACTTAGCCTGTAACGCCAGCGAGAGCTCGCCAATCTCATCGAGAAACAGCGTCCCATTGTCAGCCATTTCAAACTTACCGCTACGATTGCTGATAGCCCCGGTAAAGGCGCCTTTTACGTGACCAAACAGCTCACTTTCCGCTACGGTTTCCGGCAACGCCGCGCAGTTCAGATACACCAGCGGATTCACCGCGCGCGGCGAACCTTCATGGATAGCCTTAGCTACCAGCTCCTTCCCGGTCCCCGTTTCGCCGCTAATCAGTACGTTGAGATCGGATCCCGCCACAATCTCAATCTCTTTTTTCAACTGCAGCATATTGGGCGACAGGCCAATCATTTGGGTTTCAGTCACCTGCTCGAAGGCCGTCGACGAGCCCGGCAACATATTCTGGCTTTCCAGTTGTTCAATCAGCAGCGCATTGCTCAGCGCGCCCGCCGCCAGCGCGGCAATCAGCCTAAGCTCTTCATCGCTGAAAACATCGAATTGATCGGGCTCCATGCCATCCAGCGTTAACGCGCCAATCAGATTTTGACCGGCGAACAGCGGTAAGCCAATGCAGGCGTGTACCTTCAGGCTCTCCTGGCCCGGAATCAACCCATCGTAAGGGTCTGGCAAATCGCTGTCGGCAGGGAAACGAACCACGTCCCCGGCGCGGGCAATCGCCTCCAGACGAGGATGCCCTTCCAGGGTAAAGCGCCTGCCGAGAACGTCCTGCGCCAGCCCATCGATCGCCAGCGGAATAAACTGTCGCGACTCATAGCGCAGCAATGCCGACGCGTCGCACTCCAGCACCTGACGCAAGGTGGTTATCAGGCGTTGAAAACGGTCCTGATGTCCAATACCGCTTTGTAATTCAATGGCGATACCCGCCAGCACGTCTACGGAAAAACTCATGACGACCTCATTGTCATTTTGACAATTCATATTGTCATATTGACAATAAAATGAATAGTCATTTTGACTACCACCTTATAGGCATTAAAAAACAAACCCTTTAAAATCAACAAAATAAAAAGTTGGCACGCAACCTGCAATAAGCAAAACATCTTTTTTAGAAAAACGCTGAATTAATTACTGAGGTTGCTATGTCTATTCTGGTTAAAAATAACATTCATTGGGTTGGCCAACGTGACTGGGAAGTTCGTGATTTCCACGGGACTGAATATAAAACGCTGCGCGGTAGCAGCTACAACAGCTATCTCATCCGTGAAGAAAAAAATGTCCTGATCGATACAGTAGACCACAAGTTTAGCCGTGAATTCGTGCAGAACCTGCGCAGTGAAATTGACCTGGCAGATATCGACTACATCATCATTAACCACGCGGAAGAGGACCATGCCGGTGCGCTGACTGAACTGATGTCCTGCATCCCGGATACGCCAATTTACTGCACAGCCAACGCTATTGACTCTATCAACGGGCACCACCACCACCCGGAGTGGAACTTCAACGTGGTGAAAACCGGCGACTCGCTGGACATTGGCAACGGTAAGCAGCTGATCTTCGTTGAAACGCCGATGCTGCACTGGCCTGACAGCATGATGACCTACATGACCGGCGATGCGGTGCTGTTCAGTAACGACGCCTTCGGCCAGCACTACTGTGATGAACGTCTGTTTAACGACGAAGTTGACCAGACCGAACTGTTCGAACAGTGCCAGCGTTACTACGCCAACATCCTGACGCCGTTCAGCCGTCTGGTTACACCGAAAATCACTGAGATTCTCGGCTTCAACCTGCCGGTGGATATGATTGCCACTTCCCACGGCGTGGTATGGCGCGACAACCCGACACAAATCGTTGAAATGTATCTGAAATGGGCGGCTGACTATCAGGAAGACCGTATCACCATTTTCTACGACACCATGTCCAACAACACCCGCATGATGGCGGACGCCATTGCCCAGGGCATCAACGAAGTTGACCCGAACGTGGCGGTGAAAATCTTTAACGTCGCCCGTAGCGACAAAAACGAAGTCCTGACTAACGTCTTCCGCTCTAAAGGCGTGCTGGTTGGTACTTCAACGATGAACAACGTAATGATGCCAAAAATCGCCGGTCTGGTAGAAGAGATGACCGGCCTGCGTTTTCGTAACAAACGCGCCAGCGCCTTTGGTTCACACGGCTGGAGCGGCGGTGCGGTAGACCGTTTGTCCACACGCTTGCAGGATGCCGGTTTCGAGATGTCGCTGAGTCTGAAAGCGAAATGGCGTCCGGATCTGGACGCGCTGGAACTGTGTCGCCAGCATGGCCGTGAAATCGCACGTCAGTGGGCGCTTGCTCCGCTGCCGGAAACAATCGTCAAAACGGCAACCAAAGAGGAAGAGTGCGCCTGTGCCGCGGCGGTTGCCGCTGATCTTGGTCCAAGCATGCAGTGCAGCGTATGCCAGTGGATTTACGACCCGGCAAAAGGTGAACCGCTGCAGGATGTCGCGCCGGGAACACCGTGGAGCGACGTGCCGGATAACTTCCTGTGCCCGGAATGTTCATTAGGTAAAGACGTCTTTGACGTACTGGCAACGGAGGCAAAATGAGCCGCGGAATTGTCATTATTGGTTCAGGCTTCGCCGCCCGCCAGTTAGTCAAAAATATCCGTAAGCAGGATGCAAATGTCCCGCTGACCCTGGTTGCTGCAGACAGTATGGATGAGTACAACAAGCCCGATCTCAGCCATGTTATTAGTCAGTCGCAACGTGCAGACGACCTCACCCGCCAGTCGGCGGGGGAGTTTGCCGAACAGTTTAATTTGCGCCTCTTTCCGCACACCTGGGTAACCGACATCGATGCCGATGCTCACGTAGTGAAAAGCCAGGAGCAACAGTGGCCATACGACAAACTGGTGCTGGCGACGGGAGCGTCGGCGTTCGTACCGCCGATTACCGGACGTGAGTTAATGCTCACATTGAACAGCCAACAAGAGTATCGCGCCTGTGAAACACAACTGCGTGACGCCCAACGGGTGCTGATTGTCGGCGGCGGCTTGATTGGTAGCGAACTGGCGATGGATTTTTGTCGTGCTGGTAAAGCGGTGACGCTTATCGACAACGCCGCCAGCATTCTGGCTTCGCTGATGCCGCCAGAAGTAAGCAGTCGCTTACAGCATCGTCTGACCGATATGGGCGTACACCTGCTGCTGAAATCGCAGCTTCAGGGGCTGGAGAAAACGGAGTCGGGGATTCGCGCCACGCTCGATCGTAGCCGCAGCGTAGAAGTCGATGCGGTGATCGCCGCTACGGGTCTGCGCCCTGAAACCGCGCTGGCGCGTCGCGCCGGATTGAACATCAATCGCGGCGTCTGCGTCGACAGCTACCTGCAAACCAGCCACCCGGACATTTATGCTCTCGGCGACTGTGCAGAAATTAACGGTCAGGTACTCCCGTTCCTGCAACCGATTCAGTTGAGCGCCATGTATCTGGCGAAAAACCTGCTCGGCGGCAATGCACCATTGAAGTTGCCTGCCATGCTGGTAAAAGTCAAAACGCCGGAATTACCCTTGCATCTGGCTGGGGATACCCAGAGCCGCGATCTGAACTGGCATATTGCCGCCGAAGCGCAAGGGATGGTGGCCAGAGGGATGAACGACGCAGGCCAGCTATGTGCCTTTGTCGTCAGCGAAGACCGCATGAAAGAGGCCTTTGCGCTGCTGAAAACGCTGCCCGTGTAAGTACAGGATACCGTTGCTTGATTTATTAACCTCACGCACATGGATGTGCGTTGCCACTTGTCGGTATGCCCCGACCTGTAGTTCTTGCCCCGCCAGTCCCGGGGCTTTTTTTTATTTTTGCGCCAACGCCCGCGCCGCGGCAATCACGCCCTGCCCCAACGACAACCCGCCGTCGCCCGCCGGTAAACGCTGCGGGAACAGTAAGGTAAAATCATGCAGATAAAACGCCAGCCGGGCTGACAATAAGCGGTTATGCATCACACCTCCGCTGAATACCAGCGTCTTAATCCCCCGCTCTTCGGCCTGCAAACGCATCAGGGTAGCAAACCCACGCGCCAGCGCGTCGTGAAACGCCCACGCTCTTTCGGCAGGTTTGGCCTGCCAGGTCAGCCATTGCTGCCAAAAAACCGCTAAGTCCAGCTGATTGCCATCAAGCGGCACCGTGACAGGGTGCTCAACGCCAGCACATTGCGATGCCATCGCCTCCAGCGCGCAGGCCGCCTCACCTTCATAACTCAGCGATTCCGGCGCACATTGAAGCGCGGCGGCAACGGCATCAAACAGCCGTCCGCACGATGACGCCAGCGGTGCGTTAATCTCCCGCTCAATGGCGCGCGCCAGCACGTTCCAGTTTTGATGTTGCAGCACCGATGTTTCCGGGTAGCGCTGCCAGTCAGGAACAAAACGCAGGCACTGCGCGAGCAAATTGCGCCACGGCTGTTTTGCCGCCAGATCGCCCCCCGCCAGCGCTACCGCTGGCAAGCCGCCAAGGTGTTCGCATTCACGATAGTTGACCCGCAAACACTCTCCCCCCCACAGCGCGCCGTTTTCCCCCATGCCGATACCGTCTAACGTCAGGGCAATCACGTCACCACCGTCGAGCGACCAGCCGTGCTCGGCCAGACACGCAGCGGCATGCGCATGGTGATGCAGCACCGTTTCGGTTGGCAGATTCATTTCGCTGGCCCACTGGCTGGAAACATAACCAGGGTGTGCATCATGCACGATACGCTGCGGCGTAAAGTCATAAATGTTTTGGATCAGGCGCAGCGCATCACGCCACTGCTGCTGAATGCCGTCATCGCTGAGATCGCCCAAATGCTGGCTGATAACCGCCTGTTCACCACGCACCAGGCAGAAGGTATTTTTCAGATCTGCGCCCAGGCAAAGCATCGGCGGCACGTCGTGAAATCCTGGCGGCAGCGCCACCGCATCCGGCACGTAACCCCGTGAACGACGCAGCATCTCCCCACTGTCGCGTACCACAGAGTCATCCATCCGCTGCACAATTTCGCGGTTATGCAGCAGGAAACCATCGGCAATTTCGTGTAAATCTTCCAGCGCCTGCGCGTTGGTAATAGCGGGCGGTCTGCCGCTGAGATTGCCGGAGGTCATTACCAACGGACAATTCATCTCTTGTAAGAGCAAATGCTGCAACGGATTCGCTGGCAGCATGACGCCCACTTCCGTTAACCCTGGCGCAATGCCCTCGCTCAATGCTGCGATATAGCGTTTCTGCACCAACACGATCGGCGCGGCTGGGGTTGTCAGCAAACGACGAGCGGGTTCAGGCAGTCCGTCATCACCGGGCAGCATCACTGCCAGAGGTTTTGCCGGACGGTGTTTGCGCAGCCTGAGCAGCGCTACGGCGTCATCATTTCGTGCATCGCACACCAGATGAAACCCACCAATCCCTTTAACGGCCACAATACCGCCCGCTTTCAGGCGCGATACTGCCGCCTGCAACGCCTCTTCTTTCTCCGCCCGCTCACCCGCGCTAAACCATTCGAGGTGGGGACCGCATGCCGGACAGGCAACGGGCTGGGCATGGAAGCGACGGTCGTACGGATCACGATACTCTTTATCGCATTGCGCACAGAGTGGGAATGACGCCATCACGGTAAACGGGCGATCGTAGGGCATGGCGCGGATAATCGTAAAGCGCGGGCCACAGTGGGTGCAGTTGATAAAGGGATAACGATAGCGGCGTTCACCGGGGGTATTCATTTCAACCAGACATTCTGGACAGGTCGCGGCATCCGGAACGATTTGCGTATTCATCGTTCCGCCAGCACTTTGCCGAATCGAGAAATCGGCAGGCGGCTGCGTCCAGGCGAACGGTTCGCTCTCAACGCTGTCAATGCGCGCTAGCGGCGGGCAGTGTTGATGCAATTGCGCAATAAACTCTGCCGGATCTTCCTGTATACGCACAACCACACCGTCACCGTCGTTACACACATCGCCATGTAGCTGTAACCGCTGCGCCAGTTGCCAGACGTAGGGGCGAAATCCGACGCCCTGTACCTTACCGCGAATACGCAGCTGTACGCCGGAGTGGTTGTTTATTGTCATGATGAATTCCCGCGGTATTGTATCCCTGAAATGTCCGTTTGCCGGATGGCGGCTTCGCCTTATCCGGCACGTATTTTACGCGGATTTTCAGATATCAGAACAGCAAAGATGCAGTGGAATCCAGCGCCGCGCGACGGCGTTTTTCAGCGCTCAGTTGCTCAAGCTTATTGCGATCCACATAAATCAGCGCGTGAGTCGGGCAGACTTCCATACAGGCAGGACCGGCCTCACGATGGTGGCACAGGTCGCACTTATTGGCTTCGGCTTTTTCTGCCCGGACGTTCAGACCTGCCCCGCTGTTACGAACAACCGGACGCACGACTACTTCCATTGCGCCATAAGGGCAAGCCACAACGCAGGTTTTACACCCAATGCAGCGCTCCTGCATCACGTGAACAAAGCCTTTATCACGGCTGATTGCACCGTTCGGGCAGACGTTAGCGCACGGCGCGTCTTCACACTGGCGGCACAGCGTCGCCGTGGAGACATTAACGCCTTTGATGACGTGAATGCGGGGTAAAAAGGTTTCAGGGGTCAGCGATGCGCAGTCCTGGTTATCCTGATGGGATACCACGCAGGCCACTTCACAGGTACGGCAACCAATGCATTTATTGGCGTCTGCAATGATGAAACGGTTCATCAATTTCTCCAGCAATGACAGATTATCTGCCGAAGCATTCATAAATCGTGCCAGAATTTAATTGACTGTTATTAAAGGTTTTTTATTTTGATGAATGCAGAGAAGCCGTGTCATCGTCACTAGTGACGATGACAAATGACAGCCGTCAGCGCAAAACGAGCGGCGCAACAGAGTCGCGTTGAATGAGTTCACCGGTGAAGGTTTTTGGCGGGGTAAACGCCCCGTCATCCAGCATAAAGATCAGGCGGCCTATCGTTTCCTGAATCATTTCCGTTACCGGGATTTTGACGCTGGAAAGCGCCGGAATAGTGTATGGCGCGATAGCGATATCATCGAAGCCAATCACCGACACCTGAGCAGGGACGCGCACGCCATGCGCGTGCAACTGCTTCATCGCACCGATCGCCATATCATCATTGCTGGCCACCAGCGCGGTAAAATTGACCTTATGCGAAAGCAAAGTATCGACTCCCGCCGCGCCGCAGGCTGGCGTCCATTTCCCTTTAACAATCAAATCATTATTAAGCGGAATGCCATGATGTGCCAGCGCGTCTTTATAGCCTGAAAGTCGCTCCACGCCGGTTGGCGAATCCATCGAGCCAGTAATAAAACCAATCTCTTTGTGCCCGGCGGCAATGAGCTGAGTAACGGCGTTAAAACTGGTTTGCTTTTGATCGCACCACACGCAGTGGCTGGTATTTTTCCGCAGCCGCCGATTAAGCACCATAATCGGCTGGGCGTGGGCGTCAATGATATCGTCTATCTCATCCACGCTAAGAAAACGCGGATAGATCATAATCGCGTCACAGCGCAGGTCGAGCAGGTACTGGATCGCCTGACGCTCTTCCTCTGCGCTGTGCTTACCGTCAGCCAGCAACAACTGGCGTCCCTTATCTTCCGCCATCCGCGCGGTATGAAACAGCAGTTCGCTGAAATAGACGCCGTGATAAAGGGTGTTAGTTACCACCAGACCCAGCGTCTGCGTGGTTTTCGCTGCCAGACTGCGTGCCAGCAAGTTAGGGCGGTAACCACTCTCTTCAATGGCCTGAAACACGCGGTCTTTGGTTTCCTGGCTGACATAGCCATTCCCGGAAAGCACCCGGGAAACCGTCGCTTTTGACACCCCGGCACGCTTCGCCACCTCCAGCATCGTGGTCATATTACTCATCCCTTTTCTCTCAATGTGACGCAGTGTACTGCACCGTTTCGCCGCTGTCCTTGCTGCTAAATTGCAAACGCTGACATCTGGTGATCGGAGTCACAATTATAAAAAATGATCAAAATTAAAACTTGCCCATTGTGTGTAATTTAAACATGATTTTGTGGAACCGGTTTCCTATCTGCGATTCATCAACCCAGAAAAGTGACCAACGTGAACGGATAAAACATAACGTACTCTACTGATAAAACAGGATTAAATCCGATGTCCAAAAATTATGCAGCGCTGGCGCGCTCGGTTGTGACGGCTCTGGGAGGCGTGGACAACATCACAGCAGTGACCCACTGTATGACCCGTTTGCGTTTCGTTATCAAAGATGACTCGCAGGTCGACAGCACGACGCTGAAGACGCTCCCTGGCGTGCTCGGCGTGGTGCGCAGCGATAACCAGTGCCAGGTGATCATCGGCAACACCGTTTCGCAGGCGTATCGCGAGGTAGTCAGCCTGTTACCTGCCAATATGCAACCTGCAGAGCCGCAAACCAAACCTCGGCTGACGCTGAAGCGGATTGGCGCGGGGATCCTCGACGCGCTGATCGGCACAATGTCCCCGTTGATCCCGGCTATTATCGGCGGATCAATGCTCAAGCTGCTGGCAATGATCCTCGAAATGACCGGCGTGCTGGTGAAAGGATCGTCCACGCTCACTATTCTGACCGTAATCGGCGACGGCGCCTTCTTCTTCCTGCCACTGATGGTCGCCGCCTCAGCAGCCATAAAATTCAAAACTAACATGTCGCTGGCAATCGCCATCGCAGGCGTACTGGTGCATCCCAGCTTCATCGAACTGATGGCGAAGGCCGCGCAGGGTGAGCACGTTGAGTTTGCCCTGATCCCGGTGACGGCGGTGAAATACACCTACACGGTGATCCCGGCGCTGGTCATGACCTGGTGTCTGTCCTACATCGAACGCTGGGTCGATCGCATCACTCCGGCGGTAACCAAAAACTTCCTTAAACCGATGCTAATCGTGCTGATCGCCGCCCCACTCGCCATCGTCATCATTGGCCCGATCGGCATCTGGATCGGTAGTGCAATTTCTGCGTTGGTTTATACCATTCACGGCTATCTCGGCTGGCTGTCGGTGGCCATTATGGGCGCATTGTGGCCGCTGCTGGTGATGACCGGTATGCACCGCGTCTTCACGCCAACCATTATTCAGACCATTGCCGAAACCGGAAAAGAAGGCATGGTGATGCCGTCGGAAATCGGCGCCAATTTGTCGCTGGGCGGTTCATCGCTGGCAGTGGCATGGAAAACCAAAAACCCGGAACTGCGTCAGACGGCGTTAGCGGCAGCCGCCTCGGCCATCATGGCAGGCATTTCCGAACCCGCGCTGTATGGCGTGGCGATCCGCCTGAAACGCCCACTGATTGCGAGTCTTATCAGCGGCTTTATCTGCGGTGCCGTTGCCGGAATGGCCGGACTGGCGAGCCACTCCATGGCGGCTCCAGGCTTGTTCACCAGCGTACAGTTTTTCGATCCAGCCAATCCGATGACCATCGTTTGGGTGTTTGGCGTGATGGCGCTGGCGGTCGTGCTTTCCTTTGTATTAACACTGCTCCTCGGCTTTGAAGATATTCCTGTCGAAGATGCAGCCGCGCAGGCCAGAAGCAACCAGGCCGCGCAACCAGGCAATATCAATAGAGCCAGCATTTGACTGGTATGAACTGAGGTTAACTATGTCTGTTTTTCCGCAAGGATTTTTATGGGGCGGCGCACTGGCCGCCAACCAGTCTGAAGGGGCATACCGGGAAGGCGGCAAAGGGCTGACCACCGTCGATATGATCCCCCACGGCACAAACCGCATGGCCGTCAAACTGGGTCAGGAAAAACGCTTTACGTTGCGGGATGACGAATTTTATCCCAGCCATCAGGCAATCGACTTTTATCATCGCTATAAAGAAGATATCGCGCTGATGGCGGAAATGGGGTTTACGGTTTTTCGTACTTCCATTGCCTGGAGCCGTCTCTACCCCAACGGCGACGAGCTGACGCCTAATGAAGAGGGTATCGCGTTTTACCGGGCCGTGTTTGCCGAGTGTAAAAAATACGGTATTGAGCCGTTAGTTACGCTGTGTCACTTCGATGTGCCGATGCATCTGGTCAGCGAGTATGGCTCCTGGCGTAACCGCAAAATGGTGGAGTTCTTTACCCGCTACGCCCGTACCTGCTTCGAGGCCTTTGACGGTCTGGTGAAGTACTGGCTAACGTTCAACGAAATCAACATTATGCTGCACAGCCCTTTTTCTGGCGCCGGACTGGTGTTTGAAGAAGGTGAGAATCAGGATCAGGTGAAATATCAGTCCGCCCACCACGAACTGATTGCCAGCGCCCTGGCAACTAAAATTGCCCATGAAATTAATCCGCAAAACCAGGTCGGCTGTATGCTGGCGGGCGGTAATTTTTATCCTTATTCCTGTAAACCGGAAGATGTGTGGACCGCACTGGAAAAAGACCGCGAAAACCTGTTCTTTATTGATGTGCAGGCGCGCGGGGCTTACCCCGCTTACTCTGCCCGTGTGTTTCGCGAAAAAGGCGTGGTGATAGAAAAAGCGGCGGGAGATGACGATATCCTGAAAAACACCGTCGATTTCGTCTCGTTTAGTTATTACGCATCGCGCTGCGCCTCCGCTGAAATGAATACTGGCAATACCAGCGCCGCTAACGTGGTGAAGTCGCTGCGTAATCCGTACATTGCCGCCAGCGAATGGGGCTGGGGCATCGACCCACTCGGTCTGCGCATCACCATGAATATGATGTATGACCGCTACCAGAAGCCGTTGTTTCTGGTGGAAAACGGGCTGGGGGCGAAAGATGAGATCGATGCTAACGGCGAAATCAATGACGACTATCGCATTAGCTATTTACGCGAGCACATTCGCGCCATGGCAGATGCTATTGAAGATGGCGTGCCGCTGCTGGGCTACACCACCTGGGGCTGTATCGATCTGGTTTCAGCCTCAACCGGTGAGATGAGCAAACGCTACGGTTTTGTGTATGTGGACCGCGATGACGCGGGCAACGGCACGTTAGCGCGTAAACGCAAAAAATCGTTCCGGTGGTATAAGAAAGTGATTGCGAGCAACGGGACCGATCTGGAATAACAATATTGCCGGATGACGCCACCATCCGGCAACACGTATTATTCAGAATATATATACCCGCTGTCTGTTATCATTTTTATTGTACAACTTTAGGATTTTGCAGCAGCGGCAAAGGCGCTTCGCCCAACGCGTGGACCTGACCAATAATTGTCGCGCTCCGGCCAATCTGTAATGACTCAACATTCGTACTATTATGGGAGCCAAACTGGAACTGAATCACGTTGTTCGTTTTATTATTTTCGTCTTTCAGGCTGACAAGATAAGAATAAGCATTGGAAATACCATTAATCTTACGAATATCAATGACCACGCCCCGCAGCTTCACCCATTCACCAAGATAGTCCTTATTGGCTTTAACAGGATTTAAGGTATAGGGCGCGATAAAATCAGCGACGGACAAGGTTGGCATTGACGCAGCTGATGACTCCCCCGGTTGAAATAATCGGTCTCCCGCAGAGAAGAACGCGTCAGCCGCCGTCTCGCACCCGCTAAGAAGAGAGGAAATAATAATTAAATTTACCAAACGAATACTTGAACGCATAAATAACTCCTGTATATTAATTTCCCATACATTCAAATTCTAAATAATTCGAGTATATAACCTCCCTGAACAACGCCGAAATATAATATAACTCCCGTATTAGTAAAAGAAGAGAATATTCTCCCCCCAGCTATTATCAACTTCTCATCTTTTTCATTATTTGCATTCTATTTTATGGATCTGCCTTCCAGTTTCGGGTTTGCCCTCCCGCCTTTTTACTGGCATTTTATTCAGTAGTTTTCCATCGTTTTATTCGTAACAAGGGAGTGTTTATGTCTGGTAAAAATGGTAATGCCGAAGCGGTTATCAACAAGCCATTACGTCATTTTAAAGTCAGCTATGTCAGAGTACGGCATGAAGATCGCAAGACCGGTTTTACACGACGTATAAGCCGCCATGCTTCACTCACGATGAACGGAGACTGGCTGGAACAGGCGGGGTTCCCAACGGGCACGTCGGTAAAAGTATCGGTTACGCAGGGGAAATTAATTATTGAACAAGCAGGTGAATAGTCTGTTTCGAGGGTGTCGACGTTATCCGGATGGTGGTAATGCGACACACCATCCGGTATTCAGTGCCCTCAGGCTCAGGCTTCCGGTGCCTCTAATTCAGCAAATCCACCGTGTCCTTCCCACCCGGCTAATCGCTGATAGACGGTATCTACCGCATCTTTGATCGGCTGTGTCATCGGGTAGTAAAAACCGACAATATCCGGCTGAATGCCAAGGAAAATCACCTCGCCAACGTCGTCTTTCAGCTGATCGACCAGGTAGTTCAGCGGCATGTTGTGGGTGGTCATCATGAACATCTCGGCAATATCATCAGGATCGATAATGCGGATTTCACCAGGATTTAGCCCCATATCGGTGGCATCCACAATCAACAGACGCTGCGGACGCAACTCACGGATGGCGACGATGTCGTTTTCCGGCGCGCTACCGCCGTCGATGACAACCCATTGACCTTGAGGATTTGCAGCACACATTTCGGCCAACAGCGGCCCCGCGCCGTCATCGCCCATCATGCTGTTACCCACACATAATAAAACGTCAGTCACGATGTCTCCTCACCATCAGATAGATGGCGCTTTCCTGGTGGATATCGTGAAGCATGCTAAGCATCAGCTTGCTCCACTCCTGCTGCTGCGGGGTCTGCACGGCACGCGCATCATCGAACGCGCGCGCCAGCATCTGCACATGGTTGAAGTCGATGACGATCTCGCCGTACTTCGGCACGCCTTCCATTTTCCGGCGGGCTTCACTGCCTTCGGCAAGCGTGGCAATCCACGCCAGATATTCATCCCACGGACAGGTTAACGCCGCTTCCAGGCAATCGATGATCCCAAGGTGGTGACCAATCGCCAGGCTGTAATAGACAACCTGCTGCGCCTCAGCGGGCGTTGCATCGTTCTCATCAATAAACTTACGGCTCAGTTGACTGAACACCACCGTTTCACTCATCGGATACGCGCCTCTTCGACAACATGATTAAGATGCGTGACGATCTCGGTCAGACGCGGATCGTTTTCCGCTTCCAGCCAGCGCGCCACCTGATGCTCGCCCTGCCCTAACTGTGTCATATAGTCATCAGCAATCTGGCGACCGTAGCGGTAGCCCGCCAGACGGCGGGCTTCACGATCCACCTTCACGCGCAGCGGCTGAACCATATCCGGATGCAGAATTTCAGCCGGTTGTTCGTCCAGTTCACCTGGCGCACGCGCGTGAATTTTTTGTTCCAGCAGACCCAGCGCCATTGCAAAACCGTAAAGCGTAGCCGCAGGCGTTGGCGGACAGCCAGGAATATACACATCCACCGGTACGATTTTATCCGTGCCGCCCCATACGCAGTATAAGTCGTGGAAGATACCGCCGCTGTTACCGCAGGCACCGTAAGAGATACAAATTTTCGGATCTGGCGCAGACTGCCAGGCGCGCAGCGCCGGAGAGCGCATGGCACGCGTTACCGCGCCGGTAAACAGCAGGATATCCGCATGGCGCGGTGATGGTACAACTTTGATACCAAAACGTTCGGCATCAAACAGCGGAGAAAGCGTAGCGAAGATTTCGATTTCACAACCGTTGCAGCCGCCGCAGTCCACACGGTAAACGTACGCTGAACGCTTGATGCTTTTAAGCAGCGACGCTTTCATGCTGGCAATGGATTCATCCACCGTCATCGGTACCGGAATACCGTTGGCGTCACGTGGGCCTAATAAATTGCTCATCAGCTGGCCTCTTTCATATGGCGAGTCAGTTCAATACGGTCAGACGGCACCAGGCATTTCTGGCGCTTACAATCCGGGCAGGTCTCAAAGCTTTCACGGTGGTTTTCCGCACGGCTGTCACCGTTGTGCTTAAGCAGCGCAATGGCGTAATCGATCTCTTTTTGTACCGCAAACGGGCGGTTACATACGCGACAATTACACAGCGCAAAGCGGGACTGCTGCAGGAAATCCTCTTTCTTCCACACCGCCAGTTCATACTCCTGCGACAGCTTGATTGCCGCAGTCGGGCAGACTTCTTCGCAGCGGGCGCAGAAGATGCAACGGCCGAGGTTGAACTGCCACGCCAGCTCATGGGTGACCAGATCGGTTTCTACCGTCAGCGCGTTCGACGGGCACGCATTCACACAGGCCGCACAGCCAATGCACTGCTGCGGATTGTGTTCCGGTTTGCCACGGAAGTTTTTATCGACCGCAATCGGCTCCAGCGGATACGACGATGTCGGCGCCCCGGTTTTGATGACTTTTTTGATAAAGGTAAACATGGCGATTCCTTATTTCAGCGGCGAGTTTTTACGCTCGATGCTGTAGCGCTCAAGTTCTTTGTACGGCACGACTTTGCTCTTCTTCTTACGCACATCGACCACGGTCATACGGTCGGTACAGGAGTAGCAAGGATCGAGGCTACCGATAATCAGCGGGGCATCGGAAACGGTGTTGCCACGCAGCATGTAGCGCAGCGTCGGCCAGTTGGCGTAAGTCGCCGCGCGACAGCGCCAGCGATACAGTTTCTGGTTGTCGCCAGTCATACTCCAGTGGATGTCATCCCCGCGCGGCGCTTCAGCAAAGCCCAGCGCAAAGCGGTGTGGAATGTAGGTAAAACCTTCCACAGCCAGCGGGCCGCCTGGCAGGTTGTCCAGACCAAAGTCGATCATATTCAGTGCGGTGTAGACTTCATTGATACGGACTTTCAGACGAGAAATAACGTCGCAACCCTGCTCACTGTGAACTTCCATCGGCAGCAGACCATAGCCCACAAACGGGTGATCGGCGCGGGTGTCACGCGCATGGCCGCTGGCGCGTACCATCGGGCCGACGTTACTGAAATCACGGGCAATTTCCGGATCAAGACGACCAATACCTACGGTACGCTGTTCCATGTTCGGCGTGCTGAGCAGCATATCGACCAGTTCCTGCACGTCACGACGCATCTGCTGCGCCAGTTGACGGGTCTGGATCATATCCTCTTTCAGCAGATCACGACGAATACCGCCGATCAGGTTCAGACCGTAAGTTTTACGTGCCCCGGTGAGGATCTCCGCCATCTTCATGGAGGTTTCACGCACGCGGAAGAACTGCATAAAGCCGGAGTCAAAACCGGTAAAGTGACAGGCCAGGCCGAGGTTCAGCAGGTGCGAGTGCAGGCGTTCAACTTCCAGCAGAATGGCGCGGATCATCTGCGCACGTTCCGGCACGACGATGCCCATCGCGTTCTCGACGGAGGTGGTATAGGCGGTGCTGTGCGCAAAGCCGCAAATGCCGCACACGCGGTCGGACAAGAAGGTCACTTCGTTGTAACCCATGCGGGTTTCCGCCAGCTTCTCCATGCCGCGGTGGACATAGAACAGACGGTAGTCGGCGTCGATGATGTTCTCGCCGTCAACAAACAGACGGAAGTGACCGGGTTCATCAGAGGTGACGTGCAATGGGCCAATCGGCACCACGTTGTTTTTCTTGTCGCCCAGTTCGTTGATGAACTCGTAGGTTTCAGCATCGGTAGTCGGCGCGGGGCGCTGGCGATAATCCATGCTGTCTTTACGCAGCGGGTAGAGTTCGTCCGGCCAGTCATCCGGCAGTACCAGACGACGCTCATCGGGCAAACCAACCGGGATCAAACCGTACATATCGCGCACTTCGCGCTCGCCCCAGACCGCAGCAGGCACGCGCGGCGTGACGGACGGGAACTCCAGCTTATTAGCATCGACTTCAACGCGCACGGTAATCCAGCACTTGGTACCCTGCTCCATCGACAGCACGTAGTACACGGCATAATGACCACACAGCTGACGTTCGTCGTTACCAAACAGCACGGACAACCAGCCGCCCTGTTTGTAGTACAGGAACTCCACCACTTCCGGCAGGTAGTTCACCTTGACGGTGATCGTCAGCTGATCTTTGGTCTGCCAGGCTTCATCCAGCACGACGCCCGGGAAGGCCTGGTGCAGCGCCGCGAGATATTGTTGACCTAATTTTTCTTCAGACATGCTCAAACTCTCTTAAATCACGCCACCAGCAAGGAGACGAATGCTAAAAACGCAAACCCAAAACCGGCCCAGGTCACGCGTGAAGTGGCACAAAAACGCAGACGCGCCATGCTGTTTTCGAACAGGGCGATGACCAGCACGCCGAGAACCAGTTTGACGACGGCAATTACCAGTGCCAGCAGCAGCCCACCCGAGGTGAAGGTTTCCATCTGTCCCCACGGCAGGAACACGCCAACGAACATTTGCAGAACGACCAGTTGCTTAAGGCTAATGCCCCATTTCAGCACCGCAAAACCGCTGCCGCTGTATTCGGTCAATGGACCTTCCTGCAGCTCCTGCTCTGCCTCTGCCAGATCGAACGGCAGTTTGCCCATTTCGATAAAGGTGGCGAAAGCACAGGCGCACAGCGCCAGAATCAACGGAATGCTGCGTGCAGCAGGCCAGTGATAAATGGTATCGGCGATATTGCTGATATGCGTTGAGCCAGCAACCTGCGCCGCAACCCACAGACCCAGCAGCAGGATAGGTTCAACCAGCACGCCGAGCATCGCTTCGCGGCTGGCGCCAATAGCGGTAAACGGGCTACCGGTATCCAGGCCCGCGATAGAGAAGAAGAAGCGGGCGATGGCGAACAGATAAATTAAGGTGATCAGATCGCCCAGTTGCGGCAGCGGTGAGCCAACGGTCACTACCGGCAACGCGGTGGCGATAGTCAGCATCACACCCACCATCACAAACGGCGTCAGGCGGAAAACCCAACTGGAATCCGCAGGCGCAATGCTCTGACGGCCCAGCAGTTTGATAATGTCGCGGTATTCCTGCAAAACGCCCGGACCGCGGCGATTGTGCAAACGCGCACGTGCCACGCGGGTAATACCGGACAGCAGCGGCGCAACGGCAAACAGCACCAGCGCCTGAATTAACGGATATAAAACACTCATTCTCAGGCTCCTCGTGAAACCACAATCACCACCAGTACCGCCAGCTCAATCAGCGCCAGGCGACGGAACAGCACCGGTGCAGCCGCATTCTGCCAGCCCGGAACCAGTGATACCGGATTCAGCCATTTGCGCAGTTTGAGTACCGGCGCAAAGGCTTCTTTCACCGGCATGGCAAAACCGTGTGCGGTAATGACCATTGACTGCTCGTGATCGTAACCACACACCCATGCCGCACCGCGTGAACGCGACGGCAGACGGTTGCCTTTGAAAATCGCCATGATGATGAACGGCAGCAGCGGACATGCGATCAGCAGCAGCGTGATCATTGGCTGAGAAACGGTGGTGTTCGCGGTTTCCAGCGGCAGCGGAACGGCAGCGGAGATCATCGGCAGCAGCCACGGCGCAGCAACGCCCCCAATCACGCAGCAGATAGCCAACGCGACTACGCTAACGCCCATCAGGATTGGCGCGCAGCAGGCATTTTCAGCTTCCTTCGTGCGCGGTGCGCCAAGGAACGTAACGCCATAGACTTTCGCCATACACATCACCGCCAGCGCGCCGGTAATCGCCAGTCCTACCGCCAGCAACGGTCCTAACAGACGACCGACAAAAGCACCGCTGTTGCCAAGCTTAAAGAAGGACTGGTAGATAACCCACTCACCGGCAAAACCGTTCAGCGGCGGCAGTGCGGCCATCGCCATCAGGCCAACCAGCATCGCCAGAGAGATAACCGGCATACGTTTACCGATACCGCCCAGTTTTTCGATATCACGATGACCGGTACGGAACCAGATGCTGCCTGCGCCCAGGAACAGAACGCTTTTGAACAGGCTGTGGTTTACCAGGTGGTACAGACCGCCAGTCAAACCCAGGGCAATCAGCGCAGGTTGATTCAGGGAAATTCCGGTTACTCCTGCGCCCAGACCCAGCAGAATAATGCCGATGTTTTCCAGCGTGTGGTATGCCAGCAGACGCTGAATGTTGTGTTCCATCAGCGCATACAGACCGCCGACAAACGCGGTGATCATTCCCAGCACCAGCAGCGTAATGCCCCACCATAGCGGCGCGTTACCGCCCAGCAGCGACAGGGAGAGAATACCCAGCAGACCCACCTTCATGACGACGGTAGAGAACAGCGCCGCAGCCGGTGCACTGGCGTTGGCGTGTGCCTGTGGCACCCATCCGTGCAGCGGAATAATCCCGGCCAGCAGGCCAAAACCCGCCACGCCCAGCAGCCAGATATCAGACCCGAGCGGCAGCTCCTGTGCGCGCAGGTCAAGCAGGCGCAGCTCCAGGGTGCCGTAGCGTTGCCACACCAGGTAGCAGGCAATAGCCAGCAGTAGCGTGCCGACGCGGCCCAGCGCAAACCACAGTTTGCCCTCTTTGCTGCAGCCGGTGAGGAACACGGCACACAGCGCCATGATTTCCGCCATCACCACCAGCGTTCCGAGGTTGCTGGCAACCACCGCACATACCGCCGCGGCCATCAGCAAATTCACCAGCAGCCCGTTGGCTTTTACCTGCGGATGACGATGCCAGTCAATGTTGTACAAGCTGACAAACAGGCCGCACAGGCCCAGCGTAATCAGCCAGATAGCGTTCAACGGGGTAATTTGCACACTGTGACCAATAAATGGCATCACACCGCTTACCGCCAGAGCATTAGTCAGTACGGTGAAACCCGCAGCCGCCGTACACAGGCTGCCAACCGCACCGCCAACCCCGGCAATCCAGCCGCTCAGCGGTTTATGAAATGAAAACAGAAATGCCAGAACCGCAGCCGCCGTAAACCAGGCTACGCCGCTGTTAATCAGTGAAATTGCGCTCATTTTGCATCCCCACTCTGAGCCTGCTGAAACAAGGTGAGATCGCCGAAGTCGGTATTGAAAGTCAGCTCACGCTTACGTTTGCTGGCGCGGGCAATATCCACGTTACTCACCAGGTGCAGGGCTTTGGTCGGGCACATGCGTACGCAGGCCGGACCAAGCTCGTCAAAACTGCACAGATCGCATTTCACCGCGATGGCACGAATACCCGGAACCCAGTCCAGCAACGTGCTCACGCGGGCAGGCGCTGGCGGAGCCGGAGGCGCTTTTGGCGTATTGGCGTTTGCCGGGATATGCAGCGGACGGCTACCGGAAAACTCAATCGCGCCAAACGGACAGGCAATCCCGCACAGTTTGCAGCTTACACACAGGCTTTCATTCAGCTGCACGGCACCATCAACGCGATTAATCGCATTAACCGGACAAACGGTGGCGCAAGGCGCATCTTCGCAATGGTGGCAAAGCTGCGGGGCGGATTCTTTTTCATTTAACATCACTTTCAGGCGCGGCATTGACTGCAGGCCATGCTGGCGATGTGTCTCTGAGCAGGCGGCTTCACAGGTGTGGCAGCCGATGCAAAGAGTGGAGTCAGCAATTACAAAACGATTCACCAGGCATTCCTCAGGTGATAGTCATTTTTGACGAAAACATGTCTGGAAAATGTCATTTCGACATTTTTCGACATGCCCATTCCCTAAACGTCGTGACGCAGTATGAAAGCGCATCATGACAAAAGTGGGCACACCCAAGGCTTAAGCCGGGCTATGTCCCTCAATCAGCTGGCTTAAATTCACCGGCATATTGTTCTCAACCGCGGTATAGAGGCTGTCGTAGACGGTGGCGATTTTTTCGAGATAGTGCTCCAGCACCTGCTCGCGATCGCGGTTGCTGATACGCTCATCAACCTTACCGTCGATGGTCAACTCAGCCTGTGCAATCAGTTGCTTATCATCACCGTCTTTCGTTTCAACGTAGTACTCGATGGTGTGGCTGTTAAAGCCGTCCGCCAGCGTGACGTAGATAGTGAAGTGTTCAAAAAGGACGAAGCAGAGATCCTTGTCCGGTGCGCAGCTCATTGCATGATGCAAACGCGCTTTTGACAGGGTGATCCCCTGAACCAGCGAGTTGCAGTAAATACGCCACTGGTCCTGTAGGCGACGATGCCGTTCAGCGATGTAATCGGCTTTTTCGCTTATTTCCCAAATAGTCATGTCAGGTTACCCGTTTAGCAGAGATGAACAGCTTTAAGCACATTTCATGCCAAAATTAAAAACCTTAATTTTCATATAGATAAAAAATCAAAGAGCGGTGACGACATGTCATTTCGTCATCGTCGTCATTGTCACGATCGAAAAAATTCAAGCTGGCATGTTTATTGCTTTTAATACGGCAACTTCACAGGAGGCGGTATGCACGAAATAACCCTCTGCCAACGGGCACTGGAATTGATTGAACAACAGGCCACGCAATACGGTGCTCAACGAGTAACTGGGGTCTGGCTCAAAATTGGCGCATTTTCTTGCGTAGAAACCAGCGCTCTCGCCTTTTGTTTTGATCTGGTATGCCGCGGGACCCTTGCAGAAGGTTGTAAACTCCACCTCGAAGAACAAGAAGCCGAATGTTGGTGCGAATCTTGTCAGCAATACGTCACCTTACTGACGCAACGCGTGCGCAGATGTCCGCAATGCAACAGCGATATGCTGAGAATTGTGGCCGATGACGGCTTACAGATTCGACGTATTGAAATAGATGAAACTCCAGCGCCGGATGCCGACGCCTAAGCGTCATCATCCGGCAACTGAAGTATCGCAAGTAATAAGATCAGGAGTGAGCGATGTGTACGACATGTGGTTGCGCTGAAGGCAACCTTTATATAGAGGGTGATGAGCATAATCCCCACTCGGCGTTTCGCAGCGCGCCATTTGCCCCAGCGGCTCGTCCGGCGCTGAATATTACCGGGGTGAAGACCTCCAGTTTCACACCGAGCCAGAATGAAGAAGGCGATTTGCATTACGGTCACGGTGAAGCAGGCACCCACGCGCCAGGCATGAGTCAGCGCCGGATGCTGGAAGTGGAAATTGACGTGCTGGATAAAAACAACCGTCTGGCCGAGCGCAACCGCGCCCGCTTTGCTGCCCGTCAACATCTGGTATTAAACCTTGTCTCAAGCCCAGGCTCCGGTAAAACCACGCTGCTGACCGAAACGCTGATGAAGCTCAAAGACAGCGTGCCTTGCGCCGTCATTGAAGGCGACCAGCAGACGGTTAACGATGCCGCCCGTATTCGCGCCACAGGTACGCCCGCCATCCAGGTCAACACCGGTAAAGGTTGCCACCTTGACGCACAAATGATTGCTGACGCCGCGCCACGTTTGCCGCTTGAAGACAACGGCATCCTGTTCATTGAAAACGTCGGGAACCTGGTTTGCCCGGCCAGCTTCGACCTCGGCGAACGCCATAAAGTGGCGGTGCTTTCCGTCACCGAAGGCGAAGACAAGCCGCTGAAATACCCGCATATGTTTGCCGCCGCGTCGCTGATGCTGCTCAACAAAGTAGACCTACTGCCGTACCTCAATTTTGACGTAGAAAAGTGCATCGCCAGCGCCCGGGAAGTGAACCCGGAAATTGAGATTATCCTGATTTCCGCCACCAGTGGCGAAGGCATGGACCAATGGCTCTCCTGGCTGGAGACGCAGCGATGTGCATAGGTGTTCCGGGTCAAATCCGCACCATTGATGGCAACCAGGCCAAAGTCGACGTTTGCGGTATTCAGCGCGACGTCGACCTGACGCTGGTCGGAAGCTGCGATGAACACGGCCAACCCCGTCTGGGCCAGTGGGTACTGGTCCACGTCGGCTTTGCCATGAGCATCATTAATGAAGCTGAAGCGCGCGACACGCTCGACGCGCTGCAAAACATGTTTGACGTTGAGCCGGATGTCGGCGCGTTGTTGTATGGCGAGGAAAAATAATGCGTTTTGTTGACGAATACCGCGCACCAGAACAGGTGATGCAGTTGATAGAGCACCTGTGTGAACGTGCCGCACACCTCCCCTACACTGCTGAACGTCCGCTGCGCATCATGGAAGTGTGTGGTGGTCATACCCACGCTATCTTCAAGTTCGGTCTCGACCAATTGTTGCCTGACAACGTCGAGTTTATTCATGGTCCGGGCTGCCCGGTTTGCGTTCTGCCGATGGGCAGAATCGACAGCTGTGTGGAAATCGCCAGCCATCCGGAAGTGATTTTTTGCACCTTTGGCGATGCGATGCGCGTTCCGGGTAAACAAGGTTCTTTGCTACAAGCCAAAGCGCGCGGCGCGGATATCCGCATCGTCTATTCACCGATGGATGCGCTGAAGCTGGCGCAGGAAAACCCAACGCGTAAGGTTGTGTTCTTTGGCCTGGGTTTTGAAACCACAATGCCAACCACCGCCATCACCCTTCAGCAGGCAAAACAGCGTGACGTGCAGAACTTTTACTTTTTCTGCCAGCACATCACGCTTATCCCCACGCTGCGCAGCCTGCTGGAACAGCCGGACAACGGCATCGACGCCTTCTTAGCGCCGGGCCATGTCAGCATGGTGATTGGCACTGATGCCTATAATTTCATTGCTTCAGATTTCCATCGTCCGTTGGTGGTCGCCGGTTTCGAACCGCTCGATCTGTTGCAGGGCGTGGTGATGTTGATTGAACAGAAGATTGCCGCGCATAGCCAGGTTGAAAACCAGTATCGCCGCGTGGTGCCGGACGCCGGTAACCTGTTAGCGCAACAGGCCATCGCCGAAGTGTTCTGCGTCAATGGCGATAGCGAATGGCGCGGTCTGGGCGTCATTGAATCCTCTGGCGTTCACCTGACGCCAGACTATCAGCGCTTTGATGCCGAAGCGCATTTCCAGCCAGCGCCGCAGCAGGTGTATGACGATCCGCGCGCGCGTTGCGGCGAGGTATTGACCGGCAGATGCAAACCGCATCAGTGCCCGCTATTTGGCAAAACCTGTAACCCGGAGACCGCGTTTGGCGCCCTGATGGTCTCCTCAGAAGGCGCATGTGCCGCCTGGTATCAGTATCGTCAGCAGGAGTGTGAAGCATGAACAGCGTACAACTCGCCCACGGTAGCGGCGGTCAGGCTATGCAGCAGTTGATCAACAGTCTGTTTATGGAGGCTTTTGCTAATCCGTGGCTGGCGGAACAAGAAGATCAGGCCCGTCTGGACCTGGCGCAACTGGTTGCAGAAGGCGATCGTCTGGCGTTTTCAACCGACAGCTATGTTATCGATCCGTTGTTCTTCCCGGGTGGCAATATCGGCAAGCTGGCCATCTGCGGTACGGCTAACGACGTGGCGGTCAGCGGCGCGATCCCTCGCTACCTCTCCTGCGGTTTTATCCTCGAAGAGGGTTTGCCGATGGAGACGTTGAAAACCGTCGTCAACAGTATGGCGGCGACCGCGCGTGAAGCGGGCATCGCCATCGTGACCGGCGATACCAAAGTCGTGCAGCGCGGCGCTGCAGACAAGCTGTTCATCAACACGGCCGGAATGGGGGCGATCCCCGCCAACATTCACTGGGGCGCACAGACCCTCGGCCCAGGCGATGTGCTGCTGGTCAGCGGTACGCTTGGCGATCACGGCGCAACTATCCTTAACCTGCGCGAACAGCTGGGTCTTGATGGCGAACTGGTCAGCGACTGCGCGGTATTGACACCGCTTATCCAGACGCTGCGTGATATTCCCGGCGTGAAGGCGCTGCGTGACGCGACCCGTGGCGGCGTAAATGCGGTAACGCATGAATTTACCGCCTCATGCGGGTTTGGTATTGAGCTGTCTGAAGCGGCCCTGCCCGTGAAGCCCGCGGTGCGTGGCGTTTGCGAACTGCTGGGTCTGGATGCGCTTAACTTTGCTAACGAAGGCAAGCTGGTGATTGCCGTTGAGCGTCAGGCTGCTGAAACGGTGCTTGCCGCGCTGCGCGCACATCCGTTAGGACGCGATGCCGCAATGATTGGTGAAGTGGTAGAACGCAAAGGTGTGCGTCTTGCCGGACTCTACGGCGTGAAACGCACTCTCGATTTACCACACGCCGAACCATTACCTCGTATATGCTAACAGCCGGTTGGCAGCAAGCTGTAGGCCGGGTAAGACGCATTTGCGTCGACATCCGGCCTTAACGCTGCATTATCACCTGATGGCGTTTTGCCGATCGGGTCTACGGTTCGTGTAGCGGGACCAGTCCGGCAATAATTTACGACTTATACCTATAATTCATTTACCGTTTTCGCACCGTTCTGCGGTGCTTTTCCTGGAAAAGCAATATGTCGTATACACCGATGAGTGACCTCGGACAGCAAGGCCTGTTCGATATTACTCGTACATTATTACAGCAGCCCGACCTGCCGTCTCTCAGCGAGGCGCTTTCGCAACTGGTCAAGCGTTCAGCGCTGGCCGACTGCGCGGCTATTGTCTTATGGCAGGCACAAACGCAGCGTGCGCGTTATTTTGCGACGCGTGAAAATGGTAACCCCATCGATTATGAAGACGAAACGGTGCTGGCGCATGGCCCGGTACGCCGTATTTTGTCTCGCCCCGATGCGCTGCACTGCAACTATCACGAGTTTAACGAAACCTGGCCACAGCTGGCCTCTGGCGGGCTGTATTCTAAATTTGGTCACTACTGCCTGCTACCGCTGGCAGCAGATGGGCGAATCTTTGGCGGTTGCGAATTTATCCGTAACGAAGACCAACCGTGGAGTGAAAAAGAGTACAACCGGCTGCAGACCTTCACCCAAATAGTCGGCGTCGTTGCTGAACAAATTCAAAGCCGGGTCAGCAACAATGTCGATTACGATCTCCTGTGCCGTGAGCGTGATAACTTTCGCATCCTGGTCGCCATCACCAATGCTGTGCTCTCCCGCCTGGATATTGATGAGCTGGTCAGCGAAGTCGCCAAAGAGATCCATCACTACTTCGACATTGATGCCATCAGCATCGTGTTACGCAGCGATCGCAAAAACAAGCTCAGCATTTATTCCACTCACTATCTGGATGAACATCATCCGGCACACGAACAAAGTGAAGTGGACGAAGCCGGCACGCTCTCTGAACGGGTCTTCAAAAGTAAAGAGATGCTGCTGATTAACCTGAGCGAACGCGATACCCTGGCCCCTTACGAAAGAATGTTGTTCGAAACCTGGGGCAACCAGCTACAGACTCTGTGCCTGCTGCCGCTGATGTCCGGCAATAATATGCTCGGCGTACTTAAGCTGGCGCAATGCGAAGAGAAAGTATTCACCACCGCCAATCTCAAACTGCTGCGCCAAATCGCAGAACGCGTGGCGATCGCCGTGGATAACGCCCTCGCCTACCAGGAGATCCACCGCCTGAAGGAGCGGCTGGTCGATGAAAACCTGGCGCTGACTGAACAACTCAACAACGTGGAAAGTGAGTTCGGAGAAATCATTGGCCGCAGCGAAGCGATGTACAGCGTACTCAAACAGGTCGAAATGGTGGCGCAAAGCGACAGCACTGTCCTGATTCTTGGTGAAACCGGGACGGGTAAGGAGCTGATTGCACGAGCAATTCACAACCTGAGCGGACGTAACGCCCGTCGGATGGTGAAAATGAACTGCGCGGCAATGCCTGCCGGATTGCTGGAAAGCGATCTGTTTGGCCATGAGCGTGGCGCATTTACCGGGGCCAGCACGCAGCGGATTGGACGCTTTGAACTGGCGGACAAAAGTTCGTTATTTCTCGATGAAGTTGGCGACATGCCTCTGGAGCTTCAGCCCAAGCTGCTGCGCGTTCTGCAGGAGCAGGAGTTTGAACGTCTGGGCAGCAATAAACTGATCCAGACCGACGTTCGCTTGATCGCTGCCACTAACCGCGATCTGAAAAAGATGGTCGCCGATCGCGAGTTTCGTAACGATCTCTACTATCGACTGAACGTCTTCCCGATCCATCTGCCGCCGCTGCGCGAGCGCCCGGAAGATATTCCGCTGCTGGTGAAAGCCTTCACCTTCAAAATTGCCCGCCGGATGGGGCGCAATATCGACAGCATTCCCGCCGAAGCCCTGCGTACGCTGAGCAGCATGGAATGGCCGGGTAACGTGCGCGAACTGGAAAACGTCGTAGAACGCGCGGTTCTGCTCACCCGGGGCAACGTGCTGCAACTGTCCCTGCCGGATGTAATCGCTATGGCGCCGTCTACGCCGCCGGTGGCGACCGAAGTCGCGCAGGATGGCGAAGATGAATACCAGCTGATAATGCGCGTTCTGAAAGAAACCAATGGCGTTGTCGCCGGTCCTAAAGGCGCGGCACAAAGACTGGGGTTGAAACGCACAACGTTACTCTCGCGCATGAAGCGCCTGGGCATTGATAAGGACGCACTGGTTTAACGGATTATTGCCCGATAGCGTTACGCTTATCGGGCCTACGCCACTGGTGCGTTTGTCTTTGTCGGCCGGATAAGGCGCAGCCGCCACCCGGCATAGAATAGCTAAATCACTTCTTCCGCTGGTATTTCTCGGGTAACTCCGGCACCGGACGTTTGTCATCAATCAGATGACGCACGGTCAGAATCGGATGACGCCAGAGCATTCTGGGTCCAGCCCAACGCATAATTTGCTTCATCTCTTCGCGTTTAGCGGGCTGGTAACAGTGCACCGGACACTGTTTGCAGGCCGGTTTTTCCTCACCAAATACGCATTTATCCAGGCGCTTTTGCGCATAGGCAAACAACGCATCGTAATGCCCCGGTTCATCTGAAGCCTGCGGACACTGGCTCTCATACAGCGAGATCATTCTCTGGATCGTCATTTTCTCACGTGCAATACGTTTGCCGGACATGATGCCTCCATAATTAAGTTGCATAAATAATACACCTTAACTAAGCGCAGGACTATTACCTGGCGGTGATACATTCCTTAGCATCCTACGCAAATAAGAATTATTTTCATTTGTTTATGCCATGTGCTATATAACATAGCAAAGGCTATATTCGATGATAAATTAACCACTTTGTTGTGAGGGATACTATGCCGCATCTGCCCCATCTAAAGTCCTTTCTCCTTGCCAGCGTGTTAACGGCGCTTACGCTGTCACCTGCCTGGGCGAAAGAAAAGTTCAAAGTGATAACCACCTTTACGGTGATTGCCGATATGGCAAGCAACGTGGCAGGTGACGCGGCGGACGTCAGTTCCATCACCAAACCCGGGGCAGAAATTCACGAATATCAACCCACACCGGGGGATATTAAACGGGCGCAAGGCGCACAGCTTATTCTCTCCAACGGCCTTAATCTCGAACTATGGTTTGCCCGCTTCTACCAAAATTTGTCCGGCGTACCGGAGGTCATGGTCTCAAATGGCGTGCAGCCAATGGGTATCAGCGAAGGGCCATACAACGGCAAACCGAATCCGCATGCCTGGATGTCAGCAGAGAACGCGCTTATCTACGTGGATAACATTCGCGATGCGCTGATGAAATACGATCCCGACCATGCCGCAACCTACCAGAAAAATGCGGAGAATTATAAAGCGAAAATCCAGCAGACTCTGGCGCCACTGCATGCAGAACTGGCGAAGCTCCCTGCTGATAAACGCTGGCTGGTCACCAGCGAAGGCGCATTCTCTTACCTCGCGCGTGATAACGGCCTGAAAGAGCTGTATCTGTGGCCGATCAATGCCGATCAGCAAGGCACGCCCAAGCAGGTACGCAAAGTGATCGATGCGATCAGAAAACATCAAATCCCTACCGTATTTAGCGAAAGCACCGTGTCCGACAAACCTGCGCGTCAGGTCGCCCGCGAGTCTGGCGCGTATTACGGCGGCGTGCTGTATGTCGATTCGCTCAGCGCTGCCGATGGTCCGGTACCGACCTATCTGGATTTACTACGCGTGACGACAGAAACCATCCTCAGCGGCATCAACGACGGGTTAAGGAGCCAAAAATGAGTCAATCTGCGATTACCGTGAATCAGGTTACGGTGACGTATCGCAACGGCCACACCGCGCTGCGGGATGCCACTTTTCAGGTTCCGGGCGGCTCAATTGCCGCTCTGGTCGGCGTAAACGGTTCGGGAAAATCAACGCTTTTTAAAGCGCTGATGGGTTTTGTCCGGTTGGCGAAAGGGGAAATATCTATTCTGCAACAACCGGTTAATAAGGCGCTCAAACAGAATCTTATCGCCTATGTCCCCCAGTCAGAAGAGGTGGACTGGTCGTTTCCGGTACTGGTGGAAGATGTAGTGATGATGGGCCGCTTTGGCCATATGGGGTGGCTGCGTCGACCAAAACAAATCGACCACGACTGCGTGGATGCGGCGCTGGCGCGGGTAGATATGCTGGACTATCGCCATCGCCAGATAGGTGAACTGTCCGGCGGGCAGAAAAAACGCGTTTTTCTGGCAAGAGCCATCGCACAGGACGGGCAGGTTATTTTACTGGATGAACCCTTCACCGGCGTGGATGTGAAAACCGAGGCCCGGATCATCGATCTACTGCGTGAACTGCGTGATGAAGGCCGGACTATGCTGGTCTCTACCCATAATCTGGGATCCGTCACCGAATTTTGCGATTACACGGTGATGATTAAGGGCACGGTGCTGGCAAGTGGACCAACCGAAACCACCTTTACCCACGAGAATCTCGAACTGGCATTCAGCGGCGTTCTGCGTCACGTCGCGCTGAGCGGCGGTGAACAACACGTGATTACCGATGATGAACGTCCGTTTATTTCGCGACGCGCGGCAAGCGAGGGGGAGTAATCATGAACTGGCTGACGGAGCCGTTTGGCTACCAGTACATGCTCAACGCCATGTGGGTTTCGGCGATGGTCGGCGGCCTGTGCGCATTTCTCTCCTGCTATCTGATGCTCAAAGGGTGGTCGCTGATTGGCGATGCGCTGTCGCACTCGATCGTTCCAGGCGTGGCCGGAGCCTATATGTTAGGGCTTCCCTTTGCGCTGGGCGCATTTCTTTCCGGTGGACTGGCGGCGGGCAGCATGCTGTTTCTCAATCAGCGTTCACGCCTGAAGGAAGATGCCATTATCGGGCTGATTTTTTCGTCCTTTTTCGGTATCGGGCTGTTTATGGTGTCGCTTAATCCGATGTCGGTGAACATCCAGACCATTATTCTGGGTAACATCCTGGCGATTGCGCCGGAAGATATTCTGCAACTGGCGATCATCGGCGTGGTTTCGCTGACCATTCTGTTTTTGAAGTGGAAAGATCTGATGGTGGTCTTTTTTGATGAAAACCACGCGCGGTCTATCGGTCTGAACCCGGGTCGGCTGAAGCTGTTGTTTTTTACGCTGCTCTCCGTTTCCACGATCGCCGCACTGCAAACCGTCGGCGCCTTTCTGGTGATTTGCCTGGTGGTTACGCCCGGTGCGACGGCCTGGCTGCTGACCGATCGTTTTCCTCGCCTGCTCACCATCGCCGTGGCACTCGGCAGCCTGACCAGCTTTTTCGGCGCCTGGCTAAGCTACTGGCTGGACGGGGCAACCGGCGGAATTATCGTCGTTCTGCAAACGCTGCTGTTCCTGCTGGCATTTGTCTTCGCACCAAAACACGGTCTGCTGGCGAATCGCCGCCGCGCCCGTCTGGTGAACAAGGAGCAAGTATGATCTTAACAACGCTGCTGGAACCTTTTCAGTTTAGCTTTATGGTTAATGCGCTGGTCATCTCTACCATCGTCGCTGTGCCCTGCGCGCTGCTGTCGGTATTTTTAGTACTCAAAGGCTGGGCGTTGATGGGCGATGCCATGAGTCATGCGGTTTTCCCAGGGATTGTCCTGGCGTGGATTGCGGGCATCCCGCTGGCAATTGGCGCGTTTATCGCCGGTCTGTTCTGCGCGGTGGCGACCGGATACCTCGACGATAACAGCCGCATCAAGCGCGACACCATCATGGGTATTGTTTTCTCCGGGATGTTTGGTGCGGGTCTGGTGCTGTACGTCTCTATCCAGTCAGAAGTCCATCTCGATCATATTCTGTTCGGCGACATGCTGGGCGTATCGTTAAGCGATATCATGCAAACCGCGGTTATTACTCTGGGGATCGCGCTTATCATCGGACTTAAATGGAAAGATTTGCTACTGCATGCGTTCGACCCACATCAGGCAAAGGCCAGTGGGCTTAACACCGCACTGCTGCATTACGGCCTGTTGTGCATGATCGCCCTGACGATTGTCGCCACGCTAAAATCGGTAGGGATTATTTTGTCAATTTCATTACTGATTGCACCTGGCGCCATCGCGATTTTAATGACGCGCAAATTTTCCCACGCCTTATGGCTGGCGGTGGCGATGTCGGTCATTACCTCATTTATGGGCGTGTACCTGTCATTTTTCATCGACAGCGCGCCGGCTCCCACCATCGTCGTACTATTTTCCCTGCTGTTTGTGATTACCTTTATTTATGCAACCCTGCGCGATCGGCGTTTAGAGAATCAGCTTCAGCTACAGGATCCGTAAATTATTGGTCAGCTAATGTTCTTGATATTAATATAGCCTCCGCCAGGAGGTTATATTATCGGCAGATTACAGCATCGTGATGATACGTTTAAATAAACGGATTATAGATTACTCTAACGTGAACAACGGTTGTGGCTTGCCAATGTGGTATCCCTGTAACCACCCGACATTCATGTGTTCCAGGTGCATCTGGATTTCGGCACTTTCAACAAACTCGGCGACAACCTGCATACCTTTCATTGCCGCAACCCGGCAGAAAGATTCGATGATATAGCGACTAACCTCACATTTTATAATCCCACGAACGAAAGACCCATCAATCTTCAAAATATCTGCTTCAATGTTCATCAGGCGTTCATAGCTTGCAAACCCGGCACCGAAGTCATCAATCGCGATCCGGCATCCCAATTGACGTAGTAAGCGTAGTGTATCTGCCGCGTGTTCTTTATCTGACAGGGTATCAGCCTCGGTTATCTCAAAAATAATCCGTTGCGGTATCACCACATATTCCTGCAACAACGCAGTTATCTTTGCAACGATACCTGAACGACATAGCGTCACTGGCGCAAGGTTAATGGAAAAACAACTCAGCGGATGGTAGCGCATGTACTTCAGGGTGTTCTCAATAACCCAAAGATCGATATCGGGTGCTAACCCTGTGTCGCGTGCAACCGACAGAAAATGGTCAGGGGAAATAAACTCCCCGTGCTCATTGAGCATGCGGATCAATATCTCATGATAGGATTCATCACCACGAGTACTGACGATAGGCTGGGCCAGCAGGACAAAGGTATTGTGATCCAACGCGTTTTGCAGTGCAGCGCGAACATCCGTTGTATCGGTAGTAGGGTTGCCAAACAGTCGGCTATGCTGTGCCTCAAGGTTTTCCGGCCTGCCGTTGGTCATTGGCGATATGACTTTTGTTATTATTGGAGGGAACATCATATTCATATCAAATTAATAAATAAATACTAATTTATAGATAAAAATGGACATTCCGCGTAGCTGGCATCAGCGGTGAAGAAAAAGACAAAAACCAACATACTGATAATCAACAAAAATCACAAACCCAGTTTTTTCATTATCATTCCAGCTGAGTGCAAAAAAAACACGTCAGATGCTTTTAATGTTAACTTTAACATACAAAAAAAGAGAGTTTCCCTCGCTTCATAATTATTTTTCCGTCACTCACTAACTCCTGCAATACTTTGTGGATAGCACTGCGTGAGATATGATTTCGAGCGAGAATGAATGTATACACAGATGTGTTTTCACGCATCTCAGGCTCCATCGACCAAATATACTTCAGGTGTTCAATAATCAATTCACGGATAGTGCGATGCGATTGCAATTTTTCTCGCTGAAAATAGCGTTGCAGATGTAGCGTTAAAATATCAAATGCATGTTTCCAAAGATTCTTCGCAGTGAACAAAAGTTCGGCATTGGGTGCACTCATCGCCCACATTTCACAATCGGTATCACAACGTAAATAGTGTCCGGCAACTTCCGTACGCATTTGTGGCAAGCCGAGGATGGCCGGTGCAGATATACTTACCATCACCAAATCATTTTCCACACGATGAACAGAGACGGCCCCTTTCTCCAGAAACAAGATATTTCCATCACTCTTCAGATCAATACGCTGGCGTTTTTTGCGTAAGGACAGCCAGGCATTATCTGACTTTTTCATTTCATCACCAACAAGCACTACAGCATTTTCAATATCTTTCTGAAACATGGGACTCTCTACCGCAAATTATGGCTTTGTCAAAACGAGGGTGGAATTTTACTCAACACGAAAAATAAATGTCAGCTCACCAACAAGCTGACATTTATTCCCATCTACATCTACCACCGGCATTCCCTGGTGCCGTTGACGCGTTCAGACTCATGCTGTTTTCGCGTGGTGGCGCCAGGCAGTATATGACGCTGTCCATAAAGAATTAATGGCAATCATCTTTGTCGTTGTTATTTCATCTTTCTGTTCTTTGCAATGTAGCCAAAAAGATACAATACATTGATTTATATATAGTTTATTTTCATTAAAAAGTTATCATTGTTGTTATATTATGATACGAAATTGAAACACTTCGCGGTTCTCGCTGCAGGGTCGGGTCCATACTGGTGGTCTTTATGGGCTAAGTGGTATCATGACTCGCCAACCGCCTGGCGCACCAGCAAGAGTAGAAACATCATGTCTGAGACTGGCAATGTCAGTTATCTGATTGAAAAAATAATAATATTTACGCCAGCTACACAATCGCTGGCGCGGATAGATCAACCCAATCAGCGGATAAAACTCAAACACTCGGCGTCATTATGTCTTTTATTACTTATTCAACATCGTGGGCAAGTGGTTTCCCAAAACGAACTACTGGAATTCGGCTGGGGTAAAAATCACCGCCAGGTGAGCTTCAACGCCTTTTATCAAAGCATTCTCTCTTTGCGCAAAAGTTTGCTGCAGCTGGAACTGGAGCAACCGCTTATCACCACGATCCCCCGCAAAGGGCTGATCATCCAGGAAGAGTTCAATATTCAGGTGATTGAAACTCCGGAGGAGAGCGTATCTTTTACAGCAGAACCCTTAGTGCCGGATGTCGCCATCGAAGAACTGTCAGATGACACAGCGCGCCAACCTTTGATCACCACTGCTGAAATGGTAATACTTGCTATTACCCTGATAATTTGTGTGCTTATGATGTATCCGTGGCAAACCAGTGATAACTATTTCTCCGGCTATATCACCGCAGACAACGCCCCCACTGACTGTCAGTACTATTTTAATAATGATGCCAGTAACTTCTCCCGACATACGGCATTTATCAACAAAAATCCTGGGCTGTGTCAGAGCCATAAATTTATCTATATCACCACCTACCCTGAATCCAAAAAATTATCCGTGCTTGTATGTCGCTCACCGATGAAAAACAGGCAGGAAAACGCCTGTCAGTCGGTTTATTACCCACGGTATGATAGCTAATGAATTTTTATTCCCGAACGCCCCGCATCCAGACAGGTATTATCCTGTTGCTTTGTTTTGCTGCGCTAATTGTTACCGCCGTCTACCGGTACAGTAAAAACAATGGTCAGTTACATAATCTGACCTGTCGGTCTGCCATCGAGATTGTACGCAATACAAGCTCATTCCGAGGGATCATTGATATCAAAACCGGCGGCAGCAAAGGTATTGTGAATATTGATGGCATTATCAAAGATGCCGAAAATAATGAGCAGACCGTGCAACGCATGGTACTTTTTACACAATCCAGCTACGGCTCAAGCCCGGTTTGGATTTCGCAGAAAATCCAAATCTCCAATCGCGAAACAGCACCCGCCAGTCTCATTCAGGAACTCCTCCCCGACTTCTTCCTGACCAACACCAGCGTATCCAATGTCGATTTTTTTGCGCTGAATAGAGAGACGTATTTGATTACCAAAGAGGGGATCCCCTATCTGTACTGCCAGAATTATGCGTTGCCGGAAAATGAATAATCAATAAGCGAAGATTAAAAAAGAGCAAAAACGATTTGAAAGAGTCACTTGATACGGGCATCACGAACTACACGCCCAAGATGCCTTGGTGTGTTAATGCTGATTCATAAAGATTATTTTCTCTCATAATATAAAAACCCTATTCTAACCTACACTACCATAACTCGCTGATTATGCGAACATTGTTACCCTGCTCGTCCAGCGTTATAACTTTCTGGTTTTCCAAAAATCCCTTCCCTCTCTGACCGCCAGTAATAAATGTCACCGACAGTTGTATATTGATGCAACGATGATTTTATAGCTCGGGCGACTTTTCAGGCGCAGAGTTAGCGGTGAAATTTGACGGTGTGCCAAGCTGATATTCTGCAATGCGGCACAATCATCCGGTCAGACAGGTATTGAGCATGTTCATAACCCGATTGATTGCCCTGCCCGGGAGTCCACTTTAGCCCAGGGCCGACACAGTAATTGTATCTAACACGTTTATTTTATTAAGCTTTTGATAACAATTAGTTAATTAATTTATTCATTCGCCTATTCCGCTGTTCTGCAAAAACGTCATTTGCAGCTTTTGTCCATCATCTAACCAGTAATTACTTTCTTAACGCTAGCCTCTTCACCCCCTCGCTCATGATATAAATTTATAAACAACATTAAAAATAGCGTTTTAATCTTAAAAAAACAATTTAATCGATATTTACATTTACCGAATATTCAAACAATGGTCTTATATTCCAACCTTACAGCGTGACGCGAAATGTTGTTCTGCAACCTAATGCGCCACTCCAGAGAAGGTGAAATGAATCATCAACATCTGTTCAGATGCCAGGGATGATGTAGCGCGAACCAGGGAGCAGGGAAAAAGTTTCACGCTACTGACAAAAGTAAATTTGATTATGAAAATGGGATATACACAAATGTTTAACAAAACATTCATCGTAGTGGCATTGATGGTTTCCGGCTCTGCATTTGCAGCTGAATCAACCGGCGTAGCGGGTGGCACTATTACCTTTAACGGTTCAGTGTCCGATACCACCTGTAACGTGGTGACCAATAACGGTTCAGACTTCACGGTAAACCTTTCCCCTATTGCTGTGGGTGATATGGGCACCACCGCCGGTGTTGTTAAAACCAACGCCAAAGACTTCACCATGAATCTGAAAAACTGCTCTGCGGCATCGGACGAAGCTAAAACGCTTAAAATCACTTTCAGCAGCAGCAACCTGTCGGATGACGCTAAATACCTGAAAAACTACAGCGACAATGGCGCCGAGGGTGTGGGTATTGCGCTAACCAAAGACGGTAACACTGCCGTACCGTTTGATACCGCTTTCGATACTGGTCTGAGTTCCGCTGACGCTGCCACCGAAGATGGCGTCACACTGACCATGTATGCCAACTACTACAACTACGGTGGCGCGGCCGTAACAACCGGTAAAGTAGTTACTGACGCAACTTATTCCTTCAGCTACGACTAACTCATTCAGCCGGGGTCTCCCCGGCTCTCCTCTACGACATTATGAAAACTCTGATATTTTTTCTTGCGGCTACGTTCATTTCCATGAATGCCAGCGCAAGCGTTGTGATCAACGAAACGCGTGTTATTTATCCGGCCAGCGCCAAATTTGTGTCGGTGCAACTGGTAAACGACAGCGAACAAACCCATCTGGTGCAGTCCTGGATTGACGAGGGCGATGCTTCCGCCGCGCCGGAGAAAGTCAAAGTGCCGTTTTCTCTGCTGCCTCCGGTCGTAAAAATGAGCGGACACGCCGGACAGGCTCTGAAAATCTCGGCGATGAACACCCATTCGCTGCCAAAAGACCGCGAAAGTGTGTTCTGGCTTAACGTTCTGGATGTCCCTCCCGTCCCTGAAGGGAGTGGAGATAGCTACCTACAAGTGGCCATTCGCAATCGTATAAAACTGTTCTATCGTCCGGATCAACTGAGCGATCTCGACAGCAGCGTGGCGGAGAAAATTACCGTTTCGACTTCTGGCGGTCACACTTGCCTGAAGAATAATTCGCCATATTACATGACCATCCCTCAGGTCGTGACCTGGCAGGGGGGCGAGCTAAAGCAAAGCCGAAAAGATAATTTACTGGCTGAGACTGCGTTTATACCGCCGTTTGGCTGCGCGCTGGTATCCAGCAAAATTCAGTCCGGTGGGCAATATCGCCTTACCTGGCTTGATGATTATGGCGCAAAGAGATTCAGCACTATCCACTGATATCCCAGATAAATGACTCCAGGTTCAATTCTGATGAAAAACAGTTCTCTGTTTCGTATAAGTTTGCTAGTTCACTCTGTCAGCCTCGCGATATTTTCATACGGCGCGTTGGCGGAGGATTTTAATAGCAGCCTGCTGGTAGGTAATTCAGCAGATATGGACTGGAGTAATTCTCGGCTGGTTATGACGCCGGGGGCTTATGATTTGGATGTTTATGTGAATAACGTCTGGCGCGGGAAATTTAATATTTCCGTCGCTAATGACGATAAAGGTACTCTGCTTATTAATAAAGACGACGCATCTCTACTGGATATTCAGGGGCTGGATGATATTGTAAATAAAAGCACCGCTGAAAAGCTCGATGTTAATACCCTGCTACACGGAGGGAAAAGCGCCCTGATACCCGGCACACTGCGTCTGGATTTAGAAGTACCTCAGGCTTTCGTAAAAGAATATAGCCGTAACTGGGTGTCACCGCAAAAATGGGATCAGGGAATTAATGGCCTGTATACCAATTACAATTTCAACTATTACAATTTTCACGGCCTGCAGAATGGCTATAGTGACAGCGATAATCTGTATTTATCGCTGAACAGCGGACTAAACATGTATGGCTGGCATTTTCTCGATAGCTCATCGTGGATGCGCTACAGCGCAATGAACAAAGGTAGCTGGATAAATACCACGCGTTTTGTTGAAAAACCAATTGCGGCAATCGATTCGGTACTGCGCATTGGTCGAAGCTATACGACGTCTGATTATTTTGACACGGTCCGTTTTCGTGGGGTGACACTGAATAAAAGTCGTCAGATGTTACCGGACAGCGAAAACGTTTATATGCCAGTGATCGAAGGTGTTGCAACCAGTTCAGCGGTGGTCAGTATCTCCCAGGATGGTCATATCATCCACCAGATCAATGTCCCACCAGGCCCCTTTGCCATCCGCGATCTGATGCCTACCGGCTCACGCAGCGATTTATCCGTCGAGGTAAAAAACACCGGCGGCAACATTGAGCGCTTCATTGTGCCATTCTCCTCGATCCCGGATATGCAGCGCCCCGGCAGCAGCGACTATCAGATTAACGTCGGGGCGGTGGACATGCGCAACGTCGACGATAGCAGCCATTTTGCCCAGGTGAGCTATTCACGCGGGGTGAATAACTACCTCACCGCGTCAGCGGGCGGGATCTGGAGCCAGGATTATCAGTCTCTGCTTCTGGGAGGAGCGGTTTCCGTCCCCTACGCTGGGTCACTCTCGGCTTCCGTGGAGGAGTCGCAGTATCGTCTGCCTGGCGATAGCCGTCGCCACGGAGAAAAATACGCGCTGTCCTGGAGTAAATACTTCCCGACCCGCACCAATATTTCGCTGGCTTCGTATTATTACCGTACTCAGGATTACGCTTCTTTTAGCGATTATATCCTGACCAAATCCAATATTAAGGATTATGGCGGAACGGGCACCTCAACGATCAACAGCAAACAAGCCTTTAGCGCCAATATTAATCAGCCGCTGGGGGAACAATTTGGAAGACTGTCGCTTTCAGCCTACTGGCGCGATTACTGGCGCGGTCAGAAAAGTAGCCGTCAGTACAACCTGACCTGGAGCAATGCCAGTCACGGCGTCAACTACTCGGTTTCGCTGCGCCGCTCGGAGGTTACGCAGTCCTATTACGACTATGAAACCAATTATGAAGGCGACCTGGTGAGCGCGTTGCGTTCACGCGGTAAGACGGAAAACAACCTCTATTTTTCTGTCACGATACCGATGTCGATATTCGGCAGCGGCGGCAGCCTGTCTTCTCATGCCAGCGTGCAGAACGGCAAATATTCCTCTTCTGACGTCAGCATGAGCGGGAATATGCATGATGTTGACTACAGCCTGATGCTGAGCCACGACAGTGACAACGATTCGCGAGCAGCCGATCTCTACACCAGCTGGAAAAATGACTATACCAGCATGAACAGCGGCGCGACGCTGGCCCGTGAATATCGCCAGCTAAGCCTGGGTGCCAGCGGCAATCTGCTGGCATGGAAGGGTGGGCTGCTGGCGTCTCCTCATAACGGACGTAATTTTGTCATTATTGAAGCGCCAGGAGTGGTGAACGCGGTCGTTAACGGCGATACCTCCGCACACACCAACAGCAAAGGTATCGCCCTCATCACCAGCGCGACACCGTACCGACAGAATAATTTCCATCTGGAGCAGGATGGAACCCAAAAAAGCGACGTCGACCTTGAAGGTAATTTACTCAATGTGGCGCCGTACGAAGGCAGTATCAGCTGGCTGAAGTACAAAACTGACACGCGCAGACTCTTCACTTTTGATGTGCAAACCGCTGAAGGGGGTCAGTTGCCGTTTGGCGCGGTTGTCAGCGGTGCCGGGAATGAAGAAGTCGGCTATGTCGCACAGGGGAGTCAGATTTTTATTAAGTCAGAGACGCTTCCCGCCAGCCTGAAGGTGAATATCAGCAAAGGTAAGACTAAAAAATTCTGCACTATTTCCCAGCCTGCAGAGCATGCTGAAAATATTTGTCGCTAACTCAGTTTACTCAGCTAACAGAATCAATCATGAAAAAATTATTTTATTTTATGGTTACGGCCATAATACTGACCGCAATCCCAATATTATCTGCACAAGCACAGTCGCAGGCTCAGTCTCGCGGTGTAACAGGCGATACCTGCCGTAATTCCGGTATACTTTTTACCAGCGTCGCAGAATCGGATAAGTCGCTAAATCTTTCATCGGCTTTCGTGAATTCAAACGTCGTTGAATATTCCTATACCACCAGTTGGTCGGGTAGTATGACCTGTACTTACGGGAATATTGGGATCGGTGGTCTGGCGCAAGACCACTTATATTATTTTACCGGTTTCAACGGTTCTCCTGTTTATTTGAATTTCAACAGTGTGGATGGTGAAAGTAGCTACTGGATAAAATTAACGTCCACCATTAGTGGCGATACCAAAGTGACTGTCAGCGGTATCGTGGGCATTCACTCTCTGTCATATCAGACACAATATACGCTGCGAGCGGAATTAATGTCGGCTCCGCCTGTGGGCATGGAAAGCTATACCAAAACCACAACCAGCGGCGCACTGTCGGTCATACCTGCGGTGATGAGCGGTACCGGAAGCGGCTCCAGCTCACCGTTCCTTTCCAGCAAAACATATGCTTATCGCGCCTGGTCCAATATGATGTCTGAAACCGCACGCAAAAGCTGGAATACCGATTATTTTATTGCTTATGAGAAGCTGACGATTCAGTTTGAGCCAAAAGAAACAACCTGCAATATGACGCGGGACATGAGCGTGAAATTACCCCCCGCTCCGTTTAGCGTCCTGAAAAAAAATGGAAAGGCAGCTGGTGCCGATTTCACGATCCCGCTGAAGTGTGGCAACCTGGCCGGAATTAAAACGTCTACCCGCAATGTTAAGGCCTGGTTATCCAGCAATGATTTAGTCAGTTCGGATACCAGCTACCAGATAATGGTCAACGATGAAACCACGGCGGGAGGGGTAGGTATTGCCATTCGTAGCCGGATGTTTATGGGTGACTATGATGAGGTGCAAATATCCAGTAGCAATAATATGGAACATGCCTCACAAATATTAGATATCGCTAAAGATGATGATATAAGCAATACGCAATACATTTATCTTCATGCTTATTACAAAGTTTATAACGCATCAGCATTATCAACCGGTAGCGTGGTGGCGACTGCGCAGATAATGTTTGGCTACGATTAACCCCCCTATTTTACTGTGGCCCAGACGGGCTACAGTAAGTTTTTAATTTAATTCTCTTAAAGGATTTTATGAAAATATCTGTTCAAACCGTGCTTGATCTTCTGCACAGCATTATGCACCCGCTTTCTCCTGAACTGGTGCATCATTTGCAACGCACGGGTCTCATTTGCTGGTATCTCGGGAATCGAGCCGGTTTTGACAGTGCAGCCATCAATAACGCCTGGCTTGCGGGTATGTTGCACAATATCGGGGCGCTGAGCAAAGTGCATCCCTTCAGTGGCGCCCATGGTAAAGCCTTTATTGAAGAGCATGGACGGCTTGGCGCCTCAATGATGTCCGGCGTACGTTTTTTACAGCCAGTGACCGCAATTCTTGAAACGCGCCACGCGGATGCCTTGGGTTACACGCAGAATACAATGCTGAATACCTGGCATCTGGTGCATCTGGCCGATGAGTTTGAGCTGTGGCTGCGCGGGATTGAAGGTGACTATGTGGCCCAACGGCATAATATTGTTTCCGGTTTTCTGGCCAGTAGCCCACTATGGCCATCGTGCCTGGTCGAGGCGCTACAGGATGCCAGCCATGAGGATGGCTTCTGGTTTCGCCTGAGTTCGCCCTCATTACAACAGGTGCTGCGTGTTATCAGCCCGCTCAATGATGTGGTGCTGGATCACCATGATTTTCTGGAGGTCTGCCTGCTGATTTCGAATATCGTCGATAAATACAGCAGCTTTACGCAGACTCACAGTACCAGCGTGGCTCACGTGGCGGCGAAGCTTGCGGAGCTGTACGGCTGCGATCGCTACACCCAGGATAAAATCCGCATCGCGGGGTACCTGCACGATATTGGCAAGCTGGGTATTCCACTGGAAATCCTCGAGAAGCAGGGAAAGCTGGAGCCGGACGAGTATGCGCAAATGAAGCGCCATAGCTATAAGACGCTGGAGATGCTACACCCTATTGAAGAGCTGGGTGAAATCGTACACTGGGCGGCAAGACATCATGAACGCCTCGACGGCAGCGGCTACCCTTTTCGTCTGGGTGCGGCTGCGCTGGATATCCCTTCGCGTATTATTGCTGTGGCTGATGTTTTCACCGCGATGACCGAGAACCGCCCCTATCGTCAGGGGATGTCCAGCGAAAAAGCATTGATTATTCTCGAGGAAGAGGCGTCAAATTTTCGTCTGGATCGGGACATTGTCGATCTGCTAAGCCATAATATTGCAGTGCTCAGACCTTTGGTTGCGATGTACTAAGCCAGGCATAACCCGAAATCGCAGCCGCGCAGAATGCATATTGTATAAATTTACCGAAAGAAAACGCGAATGAAATATTTGATAGCCAATAGAGTCATTTACGATAGCGAGAGCGGGGAACTTGTGGTCAAGGAACCCGGAAACGAGCAAAGTAAAAGGCTAACAAATACCGCTAACCGTATTCTTTCGTTACTGATTGCGTCGCCAGGCCGGGTACTTGAACGTGATTATCTTCTGGATAAAGTCTGGGAGGAAGCGGGCCATCCGGGTTCCAGTTCATCGCTGAGCCAGTACATTAGTATCCTCAGAAAAACATTAACATCCTTAATATTCATTGAGGAAATTATTGTAGCCGTACCCAAGGTGGGCTTTTACTTCTCACCGGAAATCGCCGTTGAACTGCAGAATGATGAAGAAATGGTGAGTACCACACCTCTTCCGGTATCCCTGCGTAAGGCGGCAACGAAGGATAAAAAAAACCTCTGGCTGATTGCGGCTATCGCGTTTTTGCTGCTGGCCAACCTTTGGATACTCAGCCAGAAACAGGGTTCACCGCGTTTTGCAGCCGAATACCGTATTGGTGAAATCGGGAACTGCAAATTTACTGCCTATGAAGATTTATCGGAGGAAGTTGACCCTCAGGTCATGAATATTATCCGTCAGCTACAGCCTGAACTTGAGCTAAAGTGCGCCCAGAAACCCGCGCAGATTATGGTTTATTTTCAACCCAGTGTTCTTTACGGTAGTCATGGTCGGTTTTTCTACTCTTATTGTCCAACAGATAAGGCAACAGCAAAAATTGTCTATTGTGAGAACTATTATGCTTTTAACTGGAAATTAAAATGAAGCTGATGACAACCTTAGTGCTGGCAGTGGTCGCGTTGATTTGTCTGTTAACATGGCAACTAAGCCTGCGATCGGGTGTTTATTTTGACAAACGCTGCTTTGCGAATATCACCTATGTTGACGCTTCAGATCACGCTCTCTTATTCAAAGGAAATATCACGTTTGAATTTAACAAGAACGAAACGGGCGTATTTAATCTTTCCGGCAACATTGACTATCAGGGGCGTCAATATCGATTGTCGCGTTATATAACATTTACCTATCATAACGTCAGTGGCAACCAGTATCGTATGAATACGACGACAAAAGATATCATGGCTCACGATAATGTGCCGGAAGACATTACCCTGCTGACAACAAAAATATTTGGGATGGAAGGCGAATACGTTATCTCCTTAGACAAAAAAGACAATAACTATATTACGATTGCAAATACCTTATCACCCTTAATGAACTGTGTGATTCAATAACAGGGATAGTGTTATACATTCACTATGAAAAGAAATAATTGTGTCAATTGTGAAGAGTGCGGTTTTGCAGAACTGTGCTCTGCCTATCTGTTCAGGCAGAAAGATCCATTGTTTATCCGCAATCTGGAGACAAAAAAGAAGATTGCCAGAGGTGAATATATTTATCGTCGGGGAGAGAAAATAGACGCGCTATATGCCCTACGTAGCGGGGCCGCTAAGGTTTACGATACGCGCGGGCAGCTGATGGGGATCGTTTTGCCAGGACAGGTGATGGGCGTGGAGGAGCTGCACATCGGTTACAGTCAGCAGGATATTCAAGCCGCAACGGAAATAGAAGTTTGCGTACTGAGAAGCGATCATTTCTACGAAATGAGCCAGCTGATGCCAGGATTTACAGATTTTATTGTCAGGATCCTGTCACGTTCGGCGCAGGAAAAACAGCAATTTATTTCAGTATTGACCAAAAGTGATACCTTGCAGAAGGTTCAATATTTCCTGCAACTGTTGTCTCGCACTTATAAAGAGTATGGCTTTGAGCATCTCAACCTTGAGTTACCGATCAGTAAGAAAGAACTGGCCCAGGTTCTGGGCATTTCGATATCCACCTTGTCGCGTGCCCTGGATAGCCTGAAGGATCAGGGGATTATTTCCATGCTAAATAAAAAAGAGATAACGCTAATGATGTCAGACAAAAAATAGCGTCTGAATGAGGATCTTCTTGTAATTTCTTAGTTTCATCTCAAAAAATCCGTAAATCATTTATTGTCCAGTGTATCCCTTTGAGGAAAGCACCGGACTCATTTTTCTTAAAAACAAAGAGTTAAGGTTTTTCCCAATGTCGTTTGTCGTATTCTCTGATGATATTTTTTTTACCCGGTCTGCGGGAGGGCTGATGCCAATAGATAGCCTGCGCGAAGAGAACTTATGTATTATTGATATTGAATCTTTCTTCAGCTTGCATGATATTAAACATCGTGTTTGCAATGAACTGACCGACGGCTATTCTATCATTTTTGTAAAAGGCCGTGGAATGTTATCAAAGGTGCTTTCATCACTGGAGGGTATCTCCAGAACCGCCTCTGTAACGGAGTTTATCCGGTATATTAATGAAGGCCGAAGATATACTGTCTATCATATACTCACCATAATTGATTCTTTGCGGGAGCTACGTAACCTTACCCATACCGAGATTTCCGTAGCCTGTGCGTTACGCCGACAAATAAATATTACTGCCACATCCCAACTTCTGCACTGCTCAACGAAAGCAGTGTATCAGCGGGTATCAGCCTTGGCTCAGAAAATGAACCTCAGATACGGTACCCAAATCCAGTATTTCTTGTACCGCGAATATACCATTGAGGAACTCCAGCAGATAAATTGCATGAAACATCGTCCTGATACCGGTGTATTCCAGAATAATGGATCGACCCTACATCTGTAAGCAGATTCGATCCTCACGACGAGGCCTGTCTAATGGCCTCCGGACTGAGATATCACCCCGGTTGTCGTACAGGTTGAATCACTACGGATTTAACAGACACCTCAGAGTCATTTATGGACTTATCTTTGTCGCCAGGCTTCATCATTTCTCCCGCTTTAAACGAAAGTAGCTTTCCCTCTTGTTTTCCTGCCATAAAGACTCCGTTATCATGCACCTTATGCAGTCATGAACATCAAGGTAGGTTACTCTGTATATGCCCATATTTTACCCAGGTATAGGTTGGCAAGGCACACGTTAACCCACCTTTAAATGTAGGATTTCATGATATTCGATGAGACAACGTGAAACTTAATGATAACCAAAAAATCACTAACTCATTAAAAATTAAGAAAATGGACATCATAAACCAATGAGTACAATAGAAAACTTAGACTCCCATACCCCCATGATGCAGCAGTATCTCAAGCTGAAGGCTCAGCACCCGGAAATACTGCTGTTTTACCGCATGGGCGACTTTTACGAACTGTTTTATGACGATGCGAAACGCGCGTCTCAGCTGCTTGATATCTCCCTGACCAAACGCGGCGCATCTGCGGGCGAGCCAATCCCGATGGCAGGCATTCCTCATCATGCGGTAGAAAACTACCTCGCCAAGCTGGTCAATCAGGGTGAGTCTGTTGCTATTTGTGAACAGATAGGCGATCCGGCAACCAGCAAAGGCCCGGTTGAGCGCAAAGTGGTACGTATTGTCACACCAGGCACCATCAGTGATGAAGCGTTGTTGCAGGAACGCCAGGACAACCTGCTGGCCGCCATCTGGCAAGACAGTAAAGGGTACGGCTACGCTACGCTGGATATCAGCTCCGGGCGTTTTCGTGTCAGTGAACCCGCTGACCGCGAAACCATGGCCGCGGAATTGCAGCGCACCAACCCCGCTGAATTGCTGTATGCCGAGGATTTTGCCGAAACCTCGCTGATAGAGGGACGTCGCGGCCTGCGTCGTCGTCCGCTGTGGGAATTTGAAATTGATACCGCCCGTCAGCAGTTAAATCTGCAGTTCGGCACGCGGGATCTGATTGGCTTTGGCGTGGAAAACGCCCCACGCGGGTTATGCGCTGCCGGCTGTCTGCTGCAATACGTAAAAGATACCCAACGCACTTCGCTTCCGCATATTCGCTCCATCACCATGGAGCGTCAGCAGGACAGCATCATCATGGACGCCGCCACACGCCGCAATCTGGAAATCACCCAGAACCTGGCGGGCGGGGTGGAAAACACGCTGGCTTCAGTACTCGACTGCACCGTGACACCGATGGGTAGCCGTATGCTCAAGCGCTGGCTGCATATGCCGGTCCGCGACACCAAAATCCTCATCGAGCGCCAACAGACCATCGGCGCGCTGCAGGATACCACCAGCGAATTACAACCCGTGCTGCGTCAGGTAGGCGATCTGGAACGTATTCTGGCGCGTCTGGCCCTGCGTACTGCGCGCCCGCGCGATCTGGCCCGTATGCGTCATGCCTTCCAGCAATTACCCGAACTGCGCGCACAACTGGAAAACGTAGACAGTGCCCCCGTGCAGATGCTGCGCGAGAAAATGGGTGAGTTTACTGAGCTGCGTGAACTGTTGGAACGTGCCGTCGTGGAAGCTCCGCCGGTGCTCGTCCGTGACGGCGGCGTCATTGCCCCAGGCTACAATGAAGAGCTTGATGAGTGGCGAGCGCTGGCTGATGGCGCCACGGACTACCTCGACAGACTGGAAATCCGCGAACGCGAACGCACCGGTCTGGACACGCTGAAAGTAGGATTTAACGCCGTGCACGGCTACTACATTCAGATCAGCCGTGGGCAAAGTCATCTGGCGCCAATTAACTACGTACGTCGCCAGACATTGAAAAACGCCGAACGCTACATTATTCCGGAACTGAAAGAGTACGAAGACAAAGTTCTGACCTCAAAAGGCAAAGCGCTGGCGCTGGAAAAACAGCTGTATGACGAACTGTTCGACATGCTGCTGCCACACCTGGCTGATTTGCAACAAAGCGCCAGCGCGCTGGCGGAGTTGGACGTGCTGGTCAACCTCGCGGAGCGTGCTTATACCCTGAATTACACCTGTCCGATCTTCACCGATAAACCCGGCATTCGTATTACCGAGGGACGTCATCCGGTGGTTGAACAGGTGCTGACCGAGCCGTTTATCGCCAACCCGCTTAACCTCTCGCCTCAGCGACGGATGCTGATCATCACCGGCCCAAACATGGGGGGTAAAAGTACCTATATGCGCCAGACTGCGTTGATTGCGCTACTGGCCTATATCGGTAGCTACGTTCCGGCGCAGAAAGTCGAGATCGGGCCTATCGATCGTATCTTTACCCGCGTGGGCGCGGCGGATGATCTGGCATCAGGTCGTTCCACCTTCATGGTAGAAATGACCGAAACCGCCAACATTCTGCATAACGCCACCGAGAACAGTCTGGTGCTGATGGATGAGATTGGACGCGGCACCTCCACCTACGACGGCCTGTCGCTGGCATGGGCATGCGCAGAAAATCTGGCAAATAAAATCAAAGCATTAACTTTATTTGCGACCCATTACTTCGAACTGACGCAGTTACCGGAGAAGATGGAGGGCGTCGCTAATGTGCATCTGGATGCGTTAGAGCACGGCGATACCATCGCCTTCATGCACAGCGTGCAGGATGGCGCGGCGAGCAAGAGCTATGGTCTGGCAGTCGCTGCCCTGGCTGGCGTACCGAAAGAGGTGATCAAACGCGCACGGCAAAAACTGCGCGAACTGGAAAGCATCGCGCCAAATGTTGCCGCAACCCAGGTCGACGGCACGCAGATGTCGCTGCTGTCAGTACCGGAAGAAACGTCACCCGCCGTTGATGCGCTGGAAAACCTCGACCCGGATTCGCTAACGCCTCGCCAGGCGCTGGAGTGGATCTACCGATTGAAAAGTCTGGTGTAGCAAAAAGAGCCCGATAGCAGTAGCCCTAAAGAAAAAGGCCAGTCTCAATGAGACTGGCCTTTCTTGATAGAACTTGTGCTTACTCGCGGAAAAGCGCTTCGATATTCAGTCCCTGAGTCTGCAGAATTTCACGCAGACGACGCAGACCTTCAACCTGAATCTGGCGAACACGTTCACGAGTGAGACCAATTTCACGGCCCACATCTTCCAGTGTCGCAGCTTCGTACCCCAGCAGACCAAAACGACGTGCCAGCACTTCACGCTGTTTGGCGTTCAGTTCGAACAACCATTTGACGATGCTCTGTTTCATATCATCGTCTTGCGTGGTGTCTTCTGGACCGTTTTCCTTTTCATCGGCCAGAATATCCAGCAACGCTTTTTCGGAATCGCCACCCAGCGGGGTGTCTACCGAGGTAATACGCTCGTTGAGTCGGAGCATACGGCTGACGTCATCAACCGGTTTATCCAGTTGTTCAGCAATCTCTTCTGCACTCGGTTCGTGGTCCAGTTTATGCGACAACTCACGCGCGGTACGCAGATAGACGTTCAGCTCTTTTACAATGTGAATCGGCAGTCGGATCGTACGGGTTTGGTTCATAATCGCCCGTTCGATCGTCTGGCGGATCCACCAGGTTGCGTATGTTGAGAAGCGGAACCCACGTTCCGGGTCAAACTTCTCGACGGCACGGATAAGCCCTAAATTGCCCTCTTCAATCAGGTCCAGCAATGCCAGACCACGATTGCCATAACGACGAGCAATTTTCACCACCAGACGCAGGTTACTTTCAATCATGCGACGGCGAGATGCGACATCTCCACGCAGTGCGCGACGCGCAAAATAAACTTCTTCTTCGGCTGTTAACAGTGGTGAATAACCAATCTCACCAAGGTAAAGCTGAGTCGCGTCCAACACACGCTGTGTGGCCCCCTGCGATAACAGCTCTTCTTCAGCCAGGTCGTTATCACTGGGTTCCTCTTCACTCAAGGCTTTTTCATCAAAAGCCTCTACTCCGTTCTCATCAAATTCCGCATCTTCATTTAAATCATGAACTTTCAGCGTATTCTGACTCATAAAGGTGGCTCCTACCCGTGATCCCTAACGGAACTAGCACGTGAAAGCCTGGTTCCGCCTAATTATCGCTGCGGTAAATAGCGCAGCGGGTTTACGGATTTCCCCTTGTAACGAATTTCAAAATGCAAGCGTGTTGAACTGGTTCCGGTGCTACCCATGGTAGCTATTTTCTGCCCCGCCTTGATTTCTTGTTGTTCCCGGACCAGCATTGTATCGTTATGGGCGTAGGCGCTCAGGTAATCATCGTTATGTTTGATGATAATAAGATTACCGTAACCACGCAGCGCATTACCGGCATAGACGACGCGTCCATCTGCGGTCGCGACAATAGCCTGTCCTTTGCTGCCTGCAATGTCGATCCCTTTATTGCCACCTTCGGTAGCCGCAAAGTTTTCGATCACTTTGCCGTCAGTCGGCCAGCGCCAGGTAGAGATTGGCGAGCTAGTCGACGTTGAGCTTGCAGTTGATTCGGTTGTGCTAACTGCTGGAGCCGTTACAGGCGCTGTGACCACAGTCCCAGCAGGCTTGTTGTTCGGCAACATTTTGTTAGCACTTTGTTCACCTGAATCCTCAGAATACGTAATTGTTGGTTTCGAAGCAACAGCAACGGTGGAATTTTGTGCAGGGTTGGTCACAACTCCTTGCTGTGCTGCATCCGCCTGGGTGATGGCATTGCCACCGGTAATCGGTGCACCAGACGCGTTGCCCACTTGCAGAGTTTGACCGACATTCAGGCCATACGGGGCCGGAACGTTATTGCGTTGTGCGAGGTCACGGAAATCGTTCCCGGTGATCCAGGCAATATAGAAAAGGGTATCGCCTTTCTTAACAGTATAGGTACTGCCGCCCGTGTAGCTACCTTTCGGAATATTCCCATACTTACGATTGTATACAATACGACCGTTTTCCATCTGCACAGGCTGTTGAGCAACAGGCTGGATTTGCGTTGGCTGTGTGGTTGGTTGCTGCACCGACTGGATCTGTGGCGTCTGCTGAACTGTCGACGTCGAGCCCATTTTAGGTGGAGGCGTAATCAGCATGCCAGAACTGGTGTTCGTTGATGCACTACCGTTAACCGAGCTGACCGGCGCTGGTGGATTCGAGGTGTTTGAACAACCTGCCAGCCATAGTGAAACCAGTGACAATGCCGCAATGCGGCGAACGGTAAATTTGTGGCTTCCCGCGCTCATTTATCCCCCAGGAAAATTGGTTAAAACCAGTGACGTAATCACCGTGCAAGGCCCCGTCACAATACGCTTACTCTTTCGAGAATAACCAGGAAAACTCCAGGTATTCAGCAGCGCTATCTACGCAAGTTCCCCTTTCACTAAGGGAACGAAACGTACGGCCTCCACGGTATCGATAATAAATTCGCCTCCCCGACGACGCACCCGCTTCAGAAACTGGTGCTCATCGCCCACGGGTAAGACGAGAATGCCGCCCTCATCCAGTTGCATCATCAATGCGGTTGGGATCTCGGGCGGCGCTGCCGTTACAATGATAGCGTCAAACGGGGCTCGCGCCTGCCAGCCTTGCCATCCATCACCATGACGGGTCGAAACATTATGTAAATCAAGCTGCTTCAGGCGGCGACGCGCCTGCCATTGCAAACCTTTAATGCGCTCAACGGAGCACACATGATGCACCAGGTGCGCCAGAATCGCCGTCTGGTAGCCAGAGCCAGTACCAATTTCCAGCACCCGAGACTGCGGCGTTAGCTCAAGCAGTTCGGTCATTCGCGCAACCATATAAGGCTGCGAAATCGTCTGCCCCTGACCAATCGGCAGGGCAATATTGTCCCAGGCCTTATGTTCAAACGCCTCATCAATGAATTTTTCACGCGGCACGGCGGCGAGCGCATCGAGGACAAGCTCATCTCTGATGCCCTGCGCACGTAATTGTTCAAGAAGAGTGTGTACGCGTCTGCTTACCATTGCGTGTCGACTCCCACGCTGTCTAACCAGTCAGAAACCACTTCATGCGCGCCGTATGCGGTTAAATCGACATGCAGCGGCGTGATAGAAACATAGCCTTCATCGACGGCGGCAAAATCCGTATCCGGCCCGGCGTCGCACTTTTCGCCCGGTGGCCCGATCCAGTACAGCGTATTACCGCGTGGGTCCTGCTGTGGAATAACCTGATCCGCCGGATGGCGACTGCCGCAGCGCGTGACGCGAATACCTTTAATCTGATCCAGCGGTAAATCCGGCACGTTGATATTCAAAATGCGACCGGTGCGCAGCGGTTCACGACTCAGCGCCCGTAAGATACGACAGGTTACTGCGGCAGCAGTATCGTAGTATTTATGGCCATCAAGTGAGACAGCCAGCGCCGGGAATCCCAGATGACGGCCTTCCATTGCCGCCGCAACGGTACCGGAATAGATAACATCATCACCCAGATTAGGACCCGCGTTGATACCAGAAACGACAATGTCCGGACGCGGACGCATTAATGCGTTCACGCCCAGATAGACGCAGTCGGTGGGCGTACCCATTTGTACGGCGATATCGCCGTTATCATAGGTAAAGGTGCGAAGTGAGGATTCCAGCGTCAGCGAGTTAGACGCGCCACTGCGGTTACGATCCGGGGCAACCACCTGTACGTCAGCAAACTCACGCAGCGCTTTCGCCAGCGTTTGTATACCGGGTGCGTGGACCCCATCATCGTTACTCAGCAATATACGCATAATCACCCATTGTGTTAATAAGTTCCCTTACAACACTGGTGGCGAAGCTACCTGCCGGTAGCCAGAAGCGTAACTCGACGGTTACGTCATCCCACCAGTTCCAGCTTAATTGTTGTGGATACAGCAACATAGCGCGACGCGACGCGTCGACTTTCTCGCGCAATAACAGAGCTTGCAGCGCGGTTTCATCAGCAACAGCGGCTTTTTCAAACGCCAGTGCGTCGCGCTGAGTTCCCCACTCACCGCTGCCCGGTAATGCCGCTGTGATCATCAATTCTTTCTCATCGACGCGACGCTGTAATTCAGTGTGTTCTTCCTGTGTGGCGACAAACCAGCTTCCGCGTCCGGATAATTGTAGCGCATCGCCGTCAACAACTTGATTAAAGTCTGTTTTTTTCAAGCGTTCACTGACTATCTGATTAAACAACGCGCTACGGGCCGCCGACAACCAAAAACTGCGTTTATTGCGATCGCGCACCGGCGCATCGCTTTGTGCCCAGCGCAGCGCCCCTTGCAGGTTGCTACCGCCAATACCAAAACGCTGAGCGCCAAAATAGTTCGGTACGCCGCGTTCGCTAATCGCCTGCAAACGCGCTTCAACGTCATTTCGCTCGCTCACTTCACGCAACACCAGCGTAAATTCGTTGCCTTTCAGCGCCCCTAAACGCAGCTTACGCTTGTGGCGCGCGTACTCCAGCACTTTACAGCCTTCGAGCTCAAATTTGCTTAGATCAGGCATTGCATTGCCCGGTACGCGCGCGCACAGCCACTGTTCCGTGACCGCATGCTTATCTTTCTGCCCGGCAAAGCTCACTTCACGGGCGTGAATTTTCAGGAATTTCGCCAGCGCGTCAGACACAAAACGGGTGTTACAACCGTTCTTCAGGATGCGCACCAAAACATGCTCGCCTTCGCCATCCGGTTCGAAGCCTAAATCTTCGACGACAACAAAGTCTTCCGGATTCGCTTTCAGGACGCCATGGCCCAGTGGTTTGCCATGGAGATACGTCAGATCGTCAAACACAGTCATTTCGGTGCCTTAATGAGTAACGCCACCGCTTCACAGGCAATCCCTTCCCCACGCCCGGTAAAACCGAGTTTTTCCGTGGTGGTCGCTTTCACGTTAACATCATCCATATGGCAGCCGAGATCTTCGGCAATAAACACGCGCATTTGCGGAATGTGCGGCAGCATCTTCGGCGCCTGAGCAATAATTGTCACATCCACATTACCAAGCGTATAGCCTTTGGCCTGAATACGCCGCCAGGCTTCTCGCAATAATTCACGACTATCGGCACCTTTAAAGGTCGGGTCGGTGTCAGGGAAGAGTTTACCGATATCCCCCAGCGCAGCCGCGCCCAGCAGAGCATCGGTTAGCGCGTGTAACGCCACATCGCCATCAGAATGCGCCAGCAATCCTTTTTCATACGGGATGCGCACACCACCAATGATAATTGGGCCTTCTCCGCCAAAAGCGTGTACGTCGAAACCGTGTCCAATTCGCATTATGTCTTCTCCTGGTGGGTAGTCCGGGTCAGATAAAATTCGGCCAACGCCAAATCCTCTGGACGCGTTACTTTAATATTATCAGCCCGTCCTTCAACGAGCTGAGGATGTAAGCCGCAATATTCCAGCGCCGAGGCCTCATCCGTAATGGTTGCGCCTTCGTGGAGCGCACGGGTCAGGCAGTCGTGCAACAGCTCGCGAGGGAAAAACTGCGGTGTCAACGCGTGCCATAAATCGGTGCGATCGACCGTATGGGCAATGTCTGTTCGGCCCGGCTCCGCGCGCTTCATCGTGTCGCGTACTGGTGCCGCCAGGATCCCGCCGGTGCGGCTGGTCTCACTGATTGCCAGCAAACGGGCTAAATCATCCTGGTGCAGACACGGACGCGCGGCGTCATGCACCAGTACCCAACTGGCCTCACCTGCGGCTTGCAAACCGGCAAGGACAGAATCGGCACGCTCGTTGCCGCCATCCACTACGGTAATTTGCGGATGCGCGGCGAGTGGAAGTTGGGCAAAGCGGCTGTCGCCTGGGCTGATAGCGATAACGACTCGCGTCACCCGGGGATGAGCCAGCAGCGCATCAACCGAGTGTTCAAGAATGGTTTTATTGCCAATAGAGAGGTACTGCTTAGGACACTCTGTTTGCATTCGGCGGCCAAACCCGGCAGCCGGCACCACAGCGCAAACGTCCAATAAAGTGGCTGCCATGTTAAATCCCTGGACGGTTTATCGATTGTTTTGCCCTGCAGTCTGAGCGCGTTTAGACGCGTCAGGCACCAGACGATAAAAGGTTTCGCCCGGCTTAGTCATGCTGAGTTCGTTGCGCGCGCGCTCCTCAATAGCCTCTTGTCCGCCATTGAGATCGTCAATTTCGGCAAAGAGCTGATCGTTACGTGCTTTAAGTTTCGCGTTCGTAGCTTGCTGCGCAGCAACATCATCGTTGACGCGACTATAGTCATGTATGCCGTTCTTACCGAACCACAGCGAATACTGCAGCCAGACCAATAAAGCCAGCAACAGCAGCGTTAGTTTACCCATCCTGCCCCCTGAAAAACGGCATTAACATCCCATAACTTCCGCAGACAACTTTACATCAACGGTCGGGAATGCCGCGACAACGCGGGCAAATGTACCACATTTGCCCGTTGTTACGTATACCCCGTGTAAGGAGAACATAATCTCATTGTTGGTTACGGTTTGAATTATGACCAGAGAGTGAACAACATCAGCGATTGTTAAAAAAAGGCGTTTGCCTAACCCAACAACCACAGAAATAGCGCGCCAAACATCGCCCCAACCACCAGTAGGGTGCAGGTAATGCTCAGCAGCAACAGCCCCTTCAATAGGGAGTGCAGCGCAATACCCGCGACAATCGCCACGGGCAGCAATGCGAGGAAAAAGGGCCAGGTATAAATGAAGAAAAAGAGTGTGTTAGGGCCATAAATCAGAAACGGAATCCCCAGCGCCAACAGCCACGCGATAAAACCGACCACGGCACCCGGTAGTGACCAGGTGGTTTCATCGTCGGCGGCGAAGGTATCTGACTCTGTAATAGTAATGTTATGGCTGTTACGCATATCTAATCCTGTGACCGTGACTGACCGGGCATACAAGCTCGGGTGTCTCAGGATCTGATAATATCTTCCTGCCTCAGCAGGTCTAATAATTGGGGTACCAAATTTGTTACCAATTGTTCACCATCAAGGTGAATCTCTGGCGATTCAGGCGCTTCGTATACCGAATCAATTCCGGTGAAATTGCGCAACTCACCCGCCCGCGCTTTTTTATACAGCCCTTTTGGATCGCGTAATTCGCACGTTGCCAGCGGCGTATCGACAAAAACCTCAATAAAACGCCCTTCGCCAACGCGTTCACGGACCATTTTGCGTTCGGCGCGATGCGGAGAGATAAAGGCGGTCAACACCACAAGGCCCGCGTCCACCATCAGGTTAGCCACCTCGCCAACCCGACGAATATTCTCCTTACGATCGGCATCGCTAAACCCAAGATCGCTGCACAGGCCGTGGCGCACGTTATCGCCATCCAACAAATAGGTACTCACTCCCAACTTGTGCAACGCCTCTTCCAGCGCTCCTGCTACCGTGGATTTACCTGAACCAGACAGCCCGGTAAACCACAGCACAACACCACGATGACCGTGGCGTTGTTCCCGCTGTTGCGGTGTAACAGGATGGGCATGCCAGACGACGTTTTCGTCATGCAGCGCCATTATTTTCCTCCCAGCAGATCGCGCGCGCCCCAGTGCGGGAAATGGCGACGCACTAACGCATTAAGCTCCAGCTCAAACGCGCTGAACTGAGAAGCCGCGGCGTGATCCTGGACGATTGGCTCACGTACCAGCCCCGCGCCAACGGTAACGTTGGTCAGGCGGTCAATGATAATCAGCCCGCCCGTAACCGGATTCTGCTGATAGGTATCCAGCACCAGCGGCTCATCAAAGGTCAGATTAACCAGACCGATGCCGTTTAGCGGCAACGCTTCAACATCACGTTGGGTCAGGTTATTAATATCAATCTGGTACTGCACGTTATCAACGCGTGCGCGGGTCTTCTTACCGGCGACTTTGATGTCGTAGCTCTGCCCAGGCGACAACGGTTGTTCCGCCATCCACACCACATCAACGGCAGCGCTTTGTACCGCAGGTAACGCTTCACCGGCATCAAGCAGCAGGTCGCCCCGGCTGATATCGATCTCATCTTTCAATACCAGGGTGATCGCTTCACCCGCATGTGCTTCCTGTAAATCGCCATCAAAGGTTACGATCCGTGCCACGCTCGACTCAACGCCGGATGGCAGTACTTTGACGCGTTGCCCTACCTTCACACTACCGGAGGCCAGCGTCCCGGCATAACCACGAAAATCCAGATTCGGTCGGTTCACATACTGCACCGGGAAGCGCATCGGCTGAGTATCAACTATGCGTTGGATCTCAACTGTTTCCAGTACTTCCAGTAGCGTCGGACCGCTGTACCACGACATGCTGGCGCTTTGTGAAGCCACGTTGTCGCCTTCCAGCGCAGAGAGCGGCACAAACCGGATATCCAGGTTGCCCGGCAACTGTTCAGCAAAAGTAAGATAGTCTTCGCGAATGCGGTTAAATGTCTCTTCGCTAAAGTTCACCAGATCCATTTTGTTGATCGCCACCACCAGGTGTTTGATCCCAAGTAGCGTGGAGATAAAGCTGTGACGACGGGTCTGATCCAGCACGCCTTTACGCGCATCGATCAGCAGGATCGCCAGGTCGCAGGTCGACGCACCGGTCGCCATGTTGCGAGTGTATTGCTCATGACCGGGAGTATCCGCAATAATAAATTTACGCTTCTCGGTAGAGAAATAACGGTAAGCCACGTCGATGGTGATGCCCTGCTCGCGCTCGGCTTGCAAGCCGTCAACCAATAACGCCAGATCGAGCTTTTCGCCCTGAGTACCGTGACGTTTACTGTCGTTGTGCAGCGATGAAAGCTGGTCTTCATAAATCTGACGCGTGTCGTGCAGCAGGCGACCAATCAGGGTGCTTTTCCCATCATCCACGCTACCGCAGGTTAAAAAACGCAGCAGGCTTTTGTGTTGCTGGGCGACCATCCAGGCTTCAACGCCGCCTTCATTAGCAATTTGTTGTGCAAGTGTCGTGTTCATGGCGGCTCCTTAGAAATACCCCTGACGTTTCTTCAGCTCCATGGAGCCCGCCTGGTCGCGGTCAATCACGCGGCCCTGACGTTCACTGGTGGTTGAGACCAGCATCTCTTCGATGATTTCAGGCAGCGTCTGCGCATTCGACTCCACCGCGCCTGTTAACGGCCAGCAGCCGAGCGTACGGAAACGCACCATGCGTTTTTTAATCACTTCCCCCGGTTGCAGATCGATTCTGTCGTCATCAATCATCATCAGCATGCCGTCGCGTTCCAGCACCGGACGCTCCGCCGCCAGGTACAGCGGCACGATGTCGATATTTTCCAGCCAGATGTACTGCCAGATATCCTGTTCAGTCCAGTTGGAGAGCGGGAATACGCGAATGCTTTCGCCTTTGTTAATCTGTCCGTTGTAGTTATGCCACAGTTCCGGACGCTGATTTTTAGGGTCCCAGCGATGAAAACGATCGCGGAAAGAATAAATGCGCTCCTTGGCACGCGATTTCTCTTCGTCACGACGAGCGCCACCGAACGCGGCGTCGAAACCGTATTTGTTCAACGCCTGCTTCAACCCTTCGGTTTTCATAATATCGGTATGCTTGGCGCTACCGTGAACAAACGGGTTGATGCCCATCGCCACCCCTTCCGGGTTTTTATGCACCAGCAGTTCACAACCGTAGGCTTTCGCCGTGCGGTCACGAAACTCGTACATCTCGCTGAATTTCCAGCCGGTATCAACGTGCAGCAGAGGGAACGGCAACGTGCCAGGATAAAACGCTTTGCGCGCCAGATGCAGCATTACGCTGGAATCTTTGCCGATGGAATACATCATCACCGGATTCGAAAACTCGGCGGCCACCTCACGAATAATATGGATGCTTTCCGCTTCCAGTTGCCGCAGGTGGGTAAGTCGTTTTTGATCCATAACCGTTCCTATGTAATGCCGTTATTTTGCTAACGATGCTCAGATAACCTGACTATAGGGAGGGCAAGAGGGCGAATGAAATTACGAATTGGAATGAGTAGTTCCTCAAAGGAATAACGATCCGGAAAAGCAAATATCAAAAAGTGCTTAAGCTACCGAATTTAGGGCATTTAGGAGCAAATGAAATTGTTTTACCTCGATCACGGTTTCATACTAGCGGCTAAAAATTTCTGCTTGGTATTTAAGGACTCATTATGTTTTCCGCAACGCGCCCCCTTCTTGCAATCCTGGCGCTCGGCGCGTGCTTTATCCTTCCCGCACAGGCAACATCTTCCAAACCTGGAGATATCGCAAATACCCAGGCTCGATATATCGCAACGTTTTTCCCAGGCCGCGTAACCGGCTCTCCGGCAGAAATGTTGTCTGCTGATTATATTCGCCAGCAATTTCAGCAGATGGGCTACAGCAGTGATATTCGAACGTTTAATAGCCGTTATGTTTATACCGCCAAAAATAACCGTAAAAACTGGCATAACGTCACGGGGAGTACCGTTATTGCCGCACATGAGGGTAAAGCGCCACAGCAGATTATTATCATGGCGCACCTCGACACCTACGCCGCACAGAGCGACGCCGATTCCGATGCCAATCTGGGTGGATTGACCCTGCAAGGTATTGATGACAACGCCGCAGGACTTGGCGTGATGCTGGAACTGGCGGAAAAACTCAAAGACGTGCCGACGCAGTACGGCATTCGATTTATCGCCACCAGCGGCGAGGAAGAAGGCAAACTGGGCGCGGAGAACATCCTGAAGCGAATGAGCGCCGCCGAGAAGAAAAATACGCTGCTGGTTATCAACCTCGATAACCTGATCGTCGGCGATAAGCTCTATTTCAATAGCGGTAAGAAAACCCCGGAAGCGGTGCGAAAATTGACGCGCGACCGGGCACTGGCCATCGCGCACAGCCGCGGTATCGTAGCCAGCACCAATCCTGGACTGAACAAAAACTATCCGAAAGGTACTGGATGTTGTAACGACGCAGAGGTCTTCGACAACGCAGGCATTGCCGTGCTCTCCGTTGAAGCAACCAACTGGAGTCTGGGCAAGAAAGATGGCTATCAACAGCGCGCCAAAAGCGCCTCGTTCCCGGCAGGCAACAGCTGGCACGATGTGCGACTGGATAACCAGCAGCATATCGATAAAGCCTTACCGGGCAGGATAGAGCACCGTAGCCGCGACGTGGTACGCATTATGCTCCCGTTGGTAAAAGAACTGGCAAAGGCGGGAAAATCCTGACGAAGAAGCCCGGTAATATGTAAACATTACCGGGCTTTTATCTTTTACCCTTCGTGCAATCCGCACTCGCGCTTCAATCCGAAGAACCGCGTCTCTTCTTCCGCCATACCCGGCTCCCATTTGCGGGTGGTATGGGTATCACCCACTGACAGATAGCCCTGATCCCACAGTGGATGGTATTTCAGGCCGTACTTTTGCAGGTACTGGTAAACGGTACGGTTGTCCCAGTCGATGATCGGCAGCACTTTAAACACGCCACGCTGGATAGCCAACACCGGCAAATGCGCCCGGCTGCCCGACTGCTCGCGGCGCAGACCGGCAAACCAGGTTTGCGCATTGAGTTCTTTAAGCGCGCGGTTCATCGGCTCGACTTTGTTGATCTCATTGTATTTCTCAATGCCTTCAACGCCCTGCTCCCACAGTTTGCCGTAGCGCGCTTCCTGCCAGGCCGCGCTCTCCTTCGCCCGGTAGACTTGCAGATTAAGCTTGAGCTTGTCTGTTAACTCATCAATAAACTGGTAGGTTTCCGGGAACAAATAGCCGGTATCGGTGAGGATCACCGGGATATCTGGGTGAACCTGATTCACCAGGTGCAGGCTTACTGCCGCCTGGATACCAAAGCTTGATGACAGTACATATTCACCAGGCAGGTTTTCCAGCGCCCACGCCACGCGCCCTTCAGCGTCCAGCTTTTCGAGCTGTGCGTTGGTTTCCGCCAGCGCCAGAATGCGGTCGACTTTTGGCAGGTCATTAAGGGCGTTTAGATCGAGTACGGACATAATTACCTCTCGTGGTTACTCCCAGAAATCCCGGGCGGGATCGAGCACCGGGCGAATGATGCCCGCACGCACCGTAAAATCACCGAAGCCTTCACCCGCTTCGCGCTCTTTCGCCCAGCGCCCAACCAGTTCGTCAACGGAGTCGAGAATTTCCGATTCCGTAATATTTTCGCGATACATACGCGGAATGCGCGTGCCCATGCGGTTACCGCCAAGGTGTACGTTGTAGCGCCCCGGGGCTTTACCCACCAGGCCCAGTTCCGCCAGCATCGCGCGGCCGCAGCCGTTCGGGCAGCCTGTAACGCGCATCACAATATGCTCGTCAGGAATGCCGTGTTTTTCGAGAATAGCTTCCACTTTATCAGTGAACGATGGCAGGAAACGTTCGGCCTCCGCCATCGCCAGCGGACAGGTCGGGAACGACACGCAGGCCATCGAGTTTTCACGCTGCGGCTTCACCGCATTCATCAATCCGTGATCGCGCGCCAGCTTCTCGATCTTCGCTTTTTGGCTTTCCGGCACACCAGCAATGATCAGGTTCTGGTTGGCGGTGATGCGGAAATCCCCTTTGTGGATCTTCGCGATCTCCAGCAGGCCGGTTTTCAGCGGACGGCCCGGATAATCCAGGATACGGCCGTTTTCAATAAACAGCGTCAGGTGCCAGTTATTGTCGATCCCTTTTACCCATCCAATACGATCGCCGCGACCGGTGAACTCGTACGGGCGGATCGGCTCAAATTTAATACCCGCGCGACGCTCCACTTCCTCTTTGAACGTGTCGATACCAACGCGTTCAAGCGTGTATTTGGTTTTGGCGTTTTTACGATCGGTACGATTACCCCAGTCGCGCTGCGTGGTAACAACCGCTTCCGCCACCGCCAGCGTGTGCTCCAGCGGCAGATAGCCGAATTCGCTCGCGGTGCGGGCGTAGGTTTTCTTATTGCCGTGCTCAATCGACAAACCACCGCCGACCAGCAGGTTAAAGCCCACCAGCTTGCCGTTTTCGGCAATCGCTACGAAGTTCATGTCGTTGGCGTGCAGATCGATGTCGTTCTGCGGCGGGATTACGACCGTGGTTTTAAACTTACGCGGCAGATAGGTTTGACCGAGGATCGGCTCTTCGTCGGTGGTCGCAACCTTCTCCTGATCCAGCCAAATTTCTGCATAGGCGCGAGTACGCGGCAGCAGATGTTCGGAGATCTTCTTCGCCCATTCATAGGCTTGGGCGTGCAGCTCGGACTCGTACGGGTTAGAGGTACACAGAACGTTACGGTTCATGTCGTTGGCGGTCGCCAGCGCGTCCAGCCCGACCGAATGCAGCATCTGGTGTACCGGCTTAACGTTCTTCTTCAGAATGCCGTGAAACTGGAAGGTCTGACGGTTGGTCAGACGAATGCTGCCATAAATCGTGTTGTCATGGGCGAACGTGTCGATCGCCTGCCACTGTTTGGTGGTGATCACCCCACCCGGCAGACGGCAGCGCAGCAGCATCGCGTGACGCGGCTCCAGCTTTTGCTCGGCTCGTTCGGCGCGGATATCGCGGTCATCCTGCTGGTACATACCGTGAAAACGGATCAGCAGGAAGTTGTCGCCTTTGAAGCCGCCGGTCAGGCCGTCGTTTAAATCTTCGGCAATCGTACCGCGCAGATAGTTGCTTTCCAGCTTCATACGCTCAGCGTCGGACAGCTTGCCTTCGACCACCAATGGTCCTGGGTATTTTTCGCTCATTAGTAGACATCTCGCTGATAACGGCGCTCAATGCGCAGCTCACTTAAAAATTCATCCGCCGCTTCGATATCCATAGCACCGAATTCGGCAATCACTTCCAGCAAAGCCTGCTCAACGTCTTTCGCCATGCGATTGGCGTCGCCGCAGACATAAATGTGGGCACCGTCGTTTATCCAGCGCCACAGTTCCGCACCCTGTTGGCGCAGTTTGTCTTGTACGTATATTTTTTCTTTCTGGTCACGGGACCAGGCGAGATCGATACGGCTCAGCACACCTTCTTTGACGTAGCGCTGCCATTCCACCTGGTACAGGAAATCTTCGGTAAAGTGTGGGTTGCCAAAAAACAGCCAGTTTTTGCCTTCGGCTCCGTCAGCCGCACGCTGCTGCATAAATGCACGGAATGGCGCAATCCCCGTGCCCGGTCCAATCATAATCACCGGTGTCTGCGGGTTAGCCGGCAGGCGGAAGTTATCGTTGTGTTCGATGAACACACGCACTTCGCCCTCTTCTTCCACGCGATCGGCGAGGAAACTGGACGCACCGCCAGCACGGGCCCGACCTTCAATGTCATAACGCACCACGCCCACGGTGACGTGCACTTCGCTTTCCACTTCCGCCTGGGAAGAGGCAATAGAATACAAACGCGGCGTCAGCGGGCGCAGAAGATCAACCAACGTTTGGGCGTCCAGTTGCGCTGGGGAGAAGCGCACCATATCGACGATTGGCGTGGTTGCGGCGTAATGCTGCAATTGCGCTTTGTCGCCCACCAGCGGCAGCAGAGAGTCGCTACGGGTTAAAGTGGCATAGTTCTCGACGATATTGCCGGTGTTAACCGTCAGCTCGAAATGCCACTGCAGCGCTTCGGTGAGCGACAGGGTTTTGCCGTCAACCGTGACCGGCTCATCTCCTTTCAGCCACAGCAATTCAACCAGCTCTTTGACCAGTGCCGGATCGTTCTGATACCAGACTCCTAAGGCATCGCCCGGCTGGTAGCGCAGGCCGGAATTGCCGAGATCGATTTCAATATGGCGCACATCTTTTTCCGAGTCGCGACCGGTGATTTTCTGATTCACCGCAAGCGACGCCGTCAGTGGTGTTTCTTTGGTGTACGGGCTGGTGTGTACTTCGTTTACCGCACCGCTCGCAGCAACTTGCACAGACGATGCCGCAGGCGCACGCGCTTTCAGGACATCAACCAGACGGGCACGCCATTCGGCTGCCGCGCCCTGGTATTCGACGTCGGCATCCACGCGGTCAAGCAAGCGTTCACCGCCCAGCTCAGCCAGTTTTGCATCGAAGTCTTTTCCTGACTGACAGAAAAACTCGTAAGAAGTGTCACCAAGACCAAACACGGCAAAAGCGGTGTTATCAAGCTTCGGCGCTTTTTTCGAGAACAGGAATTTATGCAACGCTACGGCTTCTTCCGCCGGTTCACCTTCCCCTTGCGTCGACGCCACTACGATCAGCAATTTCTCATTGGCGATTTGTTTGAATTTATAGTCGCCAGCATTGGTGAGAGTGACGTTGAGCTTTGCAGCGATCAGATCATCGCGCAGGGCTTCCGCCACACGACGCGCATTACCGGTTTGCGAGGCGGAGATAAGCGTAATGCCAGGCATTTCAGCAGCAGGCGCAGGAGTCGCCGCATTGCTGCCTGGCTGCTGATTCAGCACGCCCCAAAAATAGCCAGAAACCCACGCAAGCTGTGCGGGAGTGAAATCGGTCGTGGCCGCCTGAAGGCGTGCCAGTTGCTCCGGGTTTAGCGGTAGCAGAGCGGAAGGTGGGGCCTGTGTCGTCATGCGTTGTCATGTTCCAGTAAGCAAAGCGGATTTCAGCAATAAAACCCAAACTGAAGATAAGGTTAACGGCGGGGATAGTAACAATTAAAGAAGGGATAGAAATAACAAATAACCAAATGAACTAACCTGTTTTAGTTATAGTTATTAACAGCAAAACAGATTGGATAACTATATGATATATCAATAATTATTAAATATTACCATCATGAATCGGTCGTTCTGATACTCAGCGCCCTTTTAACTAATGATAAAATTCGCTCTTTACGGTACCCTACGGCGGTTTTTCGCATTCTTGAGAGTAAAAAATGTCCACCACCTTGTTTAAAGATTTCACCTTCGAAGCCGCTCACCGCCTGCCGCATGTACCGGAAGGGCATAAGTGTGGCCGCCTGCATGGTCACTCATTTATGGTGCGTCTTGAAATTACCGGTGAAGTCGATCCGCATACCGGTTGGATCATGGATTTTTCTGAGTTAAAAGCCGCGTTTAAGCCAACTTACGACAGACTCGATCACTACTATCTGAACGATATTCCTGGCTTAGAAAACCCAACCAGTGAAGTGCTGGCAAAATGGATTTGGGATCAGGTTAAACCGGTCGTCCCTCTGCTGAGTGCCGTAATGGTGAAAGAGACCTGCACGGCGGGTTGTGTTTATCGCGGCGAGTGATTGTATCGTCTGTGGCAACGGTCAATTTTCCTTAACTAACACTCTGTTAGGGTTATGTGCTCTGGATATCTGGAGCACAACATGTCTGACGATTTCGATATTATTATTATCGGTGCAGGGATAGCGGGCACCGCTTGTGCTTTACGCTGCGTGCCCGCTATGTGGTACTGGCGGAAGGGGCAATAACCTGCTGGCCGAGCGTTATGGATTCCTGCCTCGTCCCTCGACAACCGCAATGGCATTAGGCATTAAAGAGACTTTGGCGCTGAACAAAGGGATTTTCCGCGATTTAACCCAGCACACCGATGTGATCCTGAAAAAGTCGTATGAAGTGTTGCATGGCGGCCTGAATAACGTCAATTCGATTCAGAGCTGGTCTAACGCATAAGGTTGTCCGGCCTGCATGTAGCACTCAATGCAGGCCGATAAACCCATTATCATCAGGCAATATTCAGATATTTATGGGTCTGCATCGACAGACGCCAGTTCCGCGCAATACAGGTATCAATACACAAACGCGTGGCATCTTCTTTCTGGCTGATTGGCTGTAAGGCGATGATGCGCGGTTTGTCGTCACTCAATGTAGCCAGCAGTTCATCCAGCGCTTCAATATCGCGAACGCGACCAACCGGATGTTTGATTTCATTCGCACGCTCCAGCGCCTGCGACAGCACATCATAACCGCCGCGCATATTCACCTTCGGCGATACGGTCACCCAGGTATTCGGCGTACAGCGCACTTCGTGGGTACCGCTGGTTTCAATCTGGCAGCTAAAGCCGTTCTTTTCCAGCAGGTCTGTCAGCGGCATCAGGTCATGAATGCAGGGCTCGCCACCGGTTATCACCACGTGACGGGCGGTATAGCCCTGACGCACAATGACCGCCAGCAGATCCTCGCTGCTCGCCGCGCCCCATTTATCGCTCTCTTTGGTCTTAGCCAGGATGCTGTACAGGGAAACTTCCCGATCCTCAAGCTTATCCCAGGTGTGTTTGGTATCGCACCAGGCACAGCCAACCGGGCATCCCTGTAAACGAATAAAAATGGCGGGGACGCCGGTAAAGTAACCCTCACCTTGCAGGGTCTGGAACATCTCGTTAATCGGGTACTGCATAGTCATCTCTGTGAGGGGGATAAAGCATAAGTATCGCAGATTTCGGTCATCAGGTCATGTACGGGAGCCGCCGCGCCTCTGTGGCTTCAGGTGCTGTCGCCAGCGGTGATGATTTAATATTTTGAAGGTATGTTGTTTATCGCTCTGAGCAGGCCTTTTTCAGTCTCGATATAATTTCCAGTCTTCAGCTGAGCCAGTATCTTCATGATGCTGCTGCGTGACAGAAAGGTACGGCTTAAAATATAAGAAACAATGCTGACATTATTTCTCACTTCTTCTGTTTCATCCATCAGTTCATAGAGCTGATAGCATATAATCTCATAAGAAGATAATGCCGAGATCTTCGTGCAGTGATCGAACATTCTTGTCGCACTATAAATTAATAGCGCGGCTACGCCTTTCCACAGGTTACTCCTGTCGATAATCCGGTTAGCATCGGCAATAGAAAGCACGCTAATATCAGAAGTCTCATTCGTTCTGATATAGAAATAATCATGCTCCAGCAACTGCGTACTTAAGCCAAATATGTAGGGAGCTGATTCTGAATTTAAGGCAATACCGTCGGCATGGCGATAAAGCGTAATGTTACCGTGATGAAGTAAAAAACATTTATGTTCCCCTTCCACTCTAAAGTTAAGTGACTGCTTATTGGCGAGCGTCAACTTATTGGCTGAAGGTGTAAGGATGCTTATCAGTTGATTGATATCAGCCAGAGGCTTTTTGTGTCTGATGCTGTAACTTATTGAGGTAGCTCTTTTTTTATTATTCACAAATAAATCCCTCCATAGGCTTATGAACATCCCCCTAACGCACTCCCCTCACATAAACGATAATTATGATAATTGTTTTAGATTTTTAAAAGTTGTTTATGGGTGTAAAATTACACCCATAAACAACTTGCATAAATATCCATAATACTATTATGGGTAATGAATTCATTCTTCTTAAAAATCATCCAATTTGATATTACAGCCATTTTAGTAAAAGGAAATAAGTAATAAAACCATAAATTATTTATCAGAATTATTTTGTTATATAAACAAAATTAAATATTACTTTGAAGATATTGATTTAAAAAGAAATAAGATTAAGATCTATCGGATAATTCTGAGTCAAATTTTAAGTGAGCGTCAATCAACATGAGGAGTATGTTATGGATACCGAACATCCGGATCGCAGTCTGATCCTCTCCGCTACCGCCGAACTGCTGGAAAGCCTGGCTCCTCTGGCGACTTTTGCTATGTATCCTCCCAACACCCGGTTATATCTTTATAATAATGGCGTTGCGTACTGCTATCTGGTACGAAGCGGCGTGTGCAACGTCTATCATCAGACGAGTGAAATTCTGCTGGGCACGCTGTATGTGCCAGGGATCATGGGTCTCAGTGGAACACTTTACGCCGAGGCGGGGATGTTTATTCAGACCCACAGTACCTCTGAGATCGCCATTACCCGTACCGATAAGGTCAACCAGTTCGTCACCGAGCACAATCTCTGGAGGCTGCTGGCCTGCCATAGCCTCAGAGTCACCTCACGACTGTATACGATAAATACCAGGCTCATGGCCACCTGTGCCTATGAAATTGTCCGCGTTCAGTTACAGGAGTTGATGAGTGAACCAGCGGAATACAGACATGATGTTTCTGCCGCGCAGTATATCCAGCAGAAAACCAGCCTTTCACGTAGCAGCATTATGAAAATCCTCGCACAGCTTAAAAAGGGGGGCTATATCAGCATTGAAAACGGCATCCTTTTGACAATCGAGCATCTTCCGTTAAAGTACTAACCTATTGTATCAACGAAGAAAAATAACGTACTCTCTTCGATGAAATGTTTACCCTTATAATATGTTCTTGTTTTGTTAACTGACAGTCGCTATTTTCCCAAGACTTACTACCCCTCTGGCATAACCCTTTTATCGCGGAAAACACACAGGGTGTAAAATTACACCCAAAAAAGTGTTGCCGGATATTTTGAAATGTACAAGAATAATCTCATACAAATTATAACGTTTGACAAACCCGTTTTAAATATAAAAGCAGGGAACTGTCATTCTTATTAATATTATCATTAGAGATCTGTGAGCCTGGAAACGGGACGATATTCTATTGATAAATTTCAAAAAGCTGCCGTTTGCCTGGCAATACATTAATACTAATAAATTGAATATACTCAAGGAATAGATCATGAAAAGCAAATTACTGCCACTGGGAGTGCTGATTTCGTCTCTGGCTGGAGTTTCAGCGATGGCAGCTGATGGGGAGGTGAATTTTAACGGCGAGATTATTGATGCCGCCTGTAAAGTCACCAATAGTCCGGCCAGTCCGCTGACGGTGACACTAGGTCAGGTCAGTAAGAGCGCCTTTACCAACGCAGGCTCTACTGCTGCACCGACCAAATTCACGTTGCAGCTCACGGATTGCCCGGTAAGCGCAACCAAGGCGGCCGTGAAGTTTGACGGCTCCCCGGTGACAGGGAGTCCTGGCGTGCTGGCCCTGACCGCAGAAACTGGCGTGGCAGGCGGCGTGGGGATTCAATTATACGACGATGCCAATACCGCGATTCCGCTGTATAACGCATCCAAACAATACCCTCTGACGTCAGGTACCGGCGTGGTGAATAATCTGGATTTTATTGCGCGCTATATCGCCACATCGACAACGGTGACCGCAGGAAAGGCTAATTCAATGGCAAGTTTCACCATTGTTTATAATTAATAGCCCGTCATACCTGCATAACGAAATTGTTATTCGGACCGATGGATTATTGTCGGTCCGTCCTCACTCTTTTAATGAATGACTAATGATGAAACTTATTCCTCTCACCTTGCTGACTGCACTAATAATAACCTCCGGGTTAGCCCAGGCTGGCCTGATTGTGGGTGGCACCCGCTTAATTTACGATGGGAGTAAGAAAGAGTCTTCAATTAATGTGAGCAACCCGGACCATGCACCTTATCTGGTGCAAAGCTGGGTCGAACCGGAAATTAATCGCGCAGAGAAAACGCCGTTTGTGATCACCCCGCCGTTATTTCGTCTGGACGGCGGGCAGGAAAATGTCTTGCGCGTCGTGCGGGCGGGCGGGAATCTACCGCAGGACAGGGAATCGCTGTACTGGCTGAATATTAAGAGTATCCCCTCGATAGAAAAAGATCAGGGTAAAAACCTGCTGCAGATCGCGGTCAAGACGCGCATCAAACTGATCTATCGCCCTGAAGGTTTAACAGGCTCCGCGGAAGTGTTAACCCATAAGCTTTCCTGGCAGCGCCGCGGCAACCGGCTGGAGGTGAGTAACCCGACCTCATTTTATATGAATTTCCAGAGCGTTACCGTTGCAGGTAAAGAGCTGGAAGATGCCCGGTATATTGCGCCGCAGAGTAGCGCCATTTTTGAATTACCCAGCGGTGCGGGTAATAGCGTGAGCTGGAAAATTATTAATGATTACGGCGGAATCGGCGAGCTTCATAGTGCTTCGTTCTGATAAATAACAGCACAGGAATCCGGCGTTAATTATTTACCCTTCAGGGAAGGACTACACAGATGGGGAGCCCAAAAAACCTGCGCGAATATCCACAAACCAATAATACCCGCAGGCTGATTTATCTTTTTTCGACACCCTTTTTACTATTAAATTTAACGACTTTTGCCTCACACGCCAGGGAATATTTTAATCCGCTGATGCTGGAAATTGACAACCCGCATCAGGAAAAGACCGATCTTAGCGTATTTGAAGAGGAAAACGGCCAGGCGCCGGGCGTTTACCGGGTCGATATCTCTGTTAACAACCAGTTTCAGGAAACCCGGGAAGTGGAATTCAGCATGCAGCCCGGCCCGGACGGGAAAGCGCTTCTGTCGCCATGCCTGAGCGTGAGCCAGCTTAACGCGATGGGAGTCAAAACCGACCTGTTCCCGGATCTGGGCGATGCCGCCGCGCCGTGCGCCAGGCTGGACGCGATCCCCCATGCTCGCGCAGAGTTTCGCTTTAGCGCGCAGCAACTGCTGTTGAGCATTCCGCAGGCCGCCATTGTGATGAATCCACGCGATTACGTTCCTGAAACGCAGTGGGATGATGGGATCACCGCCCTGCTGCTTAATTACAGCGTGAACGGTGCCAGTACCCGGGCACGGGATCGTAGCGGCACGGACAGTACGACCCAGTACGCCAACCTGCGTCCCGGCATGAATATCGGTCCCTGGCGGCTGCGTAATTACACGACTTTTCAGCGGGAGAATAACGGTCGCGACAGCTGGGACACCGTCTATAGCTATTTGTCCCGTGATATTCGTGTCCTGAAGAGCCAGCTGGTGCTGGGAGACAGCGCCTCCCCGTCCGATATTTTCGACAGCGTTCCTTTTCGCGGCGCGCAGTTGGCGTCCGACGAGGAGATGATCCCCGACAGCATGAAGGGCTATGCACCGGCGATCAAAGGCATCGCGCGAACCAATGCGCAGGTGATTATCCGCCAGAACGGGTATGTTATTTATCAGAGCTATGTGGCACCAGGCGCATTTGAAATCAACGACATGTACGCCACCGGCAGCAGCGGGGATCTCTATGTGACGATTAAAGAAGATAACGGCAGCGAGCAGAATCTCGTCGTACCGTTTGCCTCACTGCCGGTGCTCCAGCGTGAACAGCGGCTGAAATATTCACTGACCAGCGGCCAGTATCGTTCGTATGACCGCAGCGTGGAAAAGACGCCGTTTAGCCAGGCGACGCTGATCTACGGCCTGCCCCGGGGTTTTACCCTCTATGGCGGCGGCCAGTTCGCGGACCACTATCAGTCGCTGGCGCTGGGCGTCGGTAAAAATCTGGGGGAAATTGGCGCGCTTTCGCTGGACGTCACCCAGGGCTGGTCGAAGATACAGAGCCAGCCGAAGGAGAAAGGCCAGTCATGGCGGATCCGCTACAGCAAAAATATTGTCGAAACCGGGACTAACTTCGCCATTGCCGGTTATCGCTACTCGACCGATGGCTATTACACGCTGGCAGAAGTCATGGATACCTGGCGCGGCGGGAACACCCCGACGTTTTTCGAGCGCAGGCGTAACCGTACTGAACTGTCGCTGAGCCAGAATTTGTGGGAAAGAGCGGGTTCGCTGTCGCTGAGCCTGATAAACGAAGACTACTGGAACAGCGGCCGGACCCTGCGGTCGATGAGCGCCGGTTACAACAATAGCTGGAACGGCATCAGCTACGGGCTTAATTACAGCTATAACATTAACTCGACGTCGCGCAGCGGGGGCTCCGGCAAAGAAAAGGTCTATGAGCGCGACCAGGTGTTCTCACTGAACGTCAGCATTCCACTGAGCCACTGGTTAAGTAATACCCACGCGTCGTGGAACGTCAGCAGCAGCCAGAAAGGGAGCACCAATCACACCGTGGGACTCAATGGTACGACGCTTGAGGGCAATAACCTGAGCTGGAGCATCCAGCAGAGTTACGGCAGCCAGGGGACGGGCAACGGCGGCAATCTGAACGCCGACTATCGCGGAACCTATGCTGAAGTCACTGCAGGATATGCTTACGACAAAAACAGCCAGCGGCTGAACTACGGGCTACAGGGCGGGATAGTCGCGCACGCCAGCGGCGTCACCTTCGGCCAACCGCTGGGTGAAACCATGGCGCTGGTTCAGGCTCCGGGAGCCTCCGGGGTTGGCGTGAGCAATCAGAGCGGGGTGAAAACCGACTGGCGCGGCTATGCCATCGTGCCTTATACCTCGCCCTACCGTAAAAACCAGGTGCAGCTGAATACGCTGACGCTGCCCGATAACGTAGAGCTGATGCAGACCACCCGCAACGTGGTGCCGACGCGGGGAGCCGTGGTGCAGGCCAGCTTTAACGCCAGCGTGGGCCAGCGCGTGATGATGACGCTATTGCGACAGGGTGGAATGCCGGTGCCATTTGGCGCGACGGTCAGCGATACCGCGCAGAAAAGCGCCCAGGCATTTATCGTTGGCGATGGCGGACAGGTGTATCTGACCGGTCTGGCCGACCGCGGCGAACTAAGAGTGAAATGGGGGAACGGTGCAGAGCAGCAGTGTCAGGTGAATTATTCCCTGGATAAAGCGCCGCCGGAAAATAGCGATATTCAGATCATTAGCGAGCGATGTCATTAAGTAAATAACTTAGCCGTTCAAAAAATTAATTTTTTATCTGATACCTGTTGCGTATTGAGGTATACCAATGAGCAAAATGAAATTTCAGCAAATTATCTGGAGCGCTGCTTTTCTGATATGCAGCGCATTTCCTGCGCTTGCCACCTGCAGTATCGAACAACAAAAGGGGGTTATGGCCTGGGATAATATAGATATTGGTACAATCTATGCGCAACGTGATATTCCTGTGGGTCAGAAGATCGGTACGATAAAATTATTTCCGCCCTTTACTGGCTCATGGCTCGGTTGTCAGGGGGGAGAATTAATTTCAGTATCCATGTTTCGCGATGCAATTAGCGGTTTTCCCCATATCTATAATACGGGCATCCCCGGCGTCGGGATAAAGGTCTATTATACGGCGTTCACGCAAGATACATTTGATAACCCACCCAGGACAGGAACAATGGGACAGGGTGCAATCCCTGTCGATGGCTCCGGGCTGGGTCAGGGCGTAACGGTGGAGCTATATAAGACCGGACCGATAACATCAAAAAATATTGATAGCGGACTGTATTTTCAAAAAACCTATGACAACCTTGAGGTTGTCAGGGGAAGTATCGTCGCAGGTCAGGTTATTCAGTTAGCCTGTTCGCTAAACAGTTCAACGATTACCGTACCGTTGCCTGATGCTTTAGGCAGTGCGTTTACAGGAAGAGGTACAACTAAAGGCGATACTGCCTTTACCATCAATCTTAACTGTGATGCGGGCACCCGGATTAACGCATCGTTAAGTGGGACGCAAAGTGCAGAGACCTCCAATAACAGTATCCTGGCGTTATCAGGGGCCGGAACGTCAGGGGTTGCGAGAGGAATCGGGATCCAATTGCTGTATGACAATACGCCCCTGAAGCTGAATAACAACATCCTGCTGAAAACCTCAGCAGGCGGTCAGGAATTTCCTCCGGGCGCCTTTACCGCACGCTATTTTCAGACGAAAGATAACGTGACCGTGGGCAGCGCTAACGCCACTGCGACGCTCAATATTACTTATCAGTAGACGGCTCCGCCATCAGAGTTATACAAGGAGAGGAATAAAATGAATATTCATAAAAGATTCATTCATCTGGCGCTGGCGGGGCTGTATTTAGCGGCAACAATCAATATTGCCGGGGCCAATCCGGTCAATATTAATATTACCGGCAAAGTCGTCGCCTCACCTTGTACCGTTGACACCACCAAATCACAGCTCAATGTTAATTTGGGTGATGATATTCAGGCCACCGCCCTGGCACAGCCTGGTAACGTCACAACATTCAAAATCTTTTATTTAATCTTAAAAGATTGTCCTTTCGGCACAACATCGGTAACGGCGGCCTTTTCCGGAACGCCAGCAGCGAACAGCCCCGGGGAGTATGCCAATACCGGGACGGCAACCAATGTTAACGTACAGCTTAAAGAGAGTCTGGGTTCCGGTAACGGTAAGTTTTTAGGTCCGGGAACCACATTAAAGCGTAATGTTGCAACCGACCGCACAGTCTCCTTCCCGATAGGCGCGCGTGCCATTGCCGCAGCGGCAGACGTTATGCCCGGCACGATAGTGACTGTTTCACAAGTCACCTTCACCTATCAGTAAACCTGACTTCTCTGCTCAACGGGTGTTTATCATGCAGCAACAAATGAAATATGTTCTCCCGGCGCTTTGTCTGGCGTGCCCTGCATATGCCGCGGAGATCAATATCGGTGGTCATGTTGTGGCTTCTCCCTGCGTAGTCGATATCGCCTCGCAAAACCAGAGCGTTAATTTCGGCCAGCTCCGCTTAAATGAAATGCGCGCCGACGGAAATGCTTCCGCGTGGAAATCGTTTGAGGTAAGGCTTTTCAAATGCCCGGCAGGAACGACATCGGTGGACGTGACGTTCAACGGACAACCGGCAGCAGAAGATCCCACGTTGTATGCCAATACGGGGACCGCCGCCAACGCCGCCGTGCAAATGGCCCGGGACACGAACAAGGCGCAGGTGCAGGGCAACGGCAGCAGCATGAACGTCCCCGTTGACGCTCAGCGCAAGGCGACCTTTTTACTGGCTGGTCGGGTGATTGTCTCTGACACTACCCTCCCCGGTACGTTTACTTCCCTGGTACAAATGAATTTTACTTACCGATAAACAAAACCACCCTGCTTAGAGCCAGGCTCTGAATGGGTTGCTGAGAATAGTCACCTGAAATAGCGGTGAGGGTATGCGTTATGTTACAGATACAGAAGAATCATATATTCGTCCTGGTACTTGGGTTAACCGATGCATTTACTGCCTCTGTTGAAGCGGCCAGCTGTAATAATTCCGGCGGGTATTACACGTTCTCAGGAACGTTAAATTATCAACGTGACGACGCCACCATGAATGTCTTCAGTGATAAATTTGGATCTATTGGCAGCGAAGTATGGGGGTTGGGTTGCTTTGGGGATCCTGACGCCGACAGAGATGTGTACTTGCGTTTACAGGTTAATTCAGCCCCTGTTGCAGGTTATACCGATGTCTATCCCACGAATATCGACGGAATTGGCGTTCGTTATAATTTCGCCCTGAATTCAGGCTCACTGTCCTTTTGCCCGGTGCAGTTTGACGATCATATTTCAAACTCAACCCGGACTTACACCTGCCATATACTTAACAAGGACACGCAGGGTTTATCCATGGGAGCATCACTGCAATTTGTGAAAACAAAGCCCAATGTCGCCTCAGGAGCAATAACGACAATACCGTCTGTAACCTCAAGCTATTCGTTAAATAATCAAAGCGGGCAGTGGGATTTAAATCCCATCTGGTCAGGTGCGGGGTCAGTGGTGGTAACGGTCCAGGCCTGTGCAATAAATAACTCGAGTATCGCTGTTCCCCTGGATCCGGTATTAGCGGATAGTTTTACCGGAGCAGGAACCACCAAAGGCGATCGGACCTTCACGATAGACCTGAACTGTGATGCGGGCGCCCGCATTAACGCATCGTTAAGTGGGACGCAAAGTGCAGAGACCGCCAATGACAGTATCCTGGCGTTATCGGGAGCAGGAATGTCAGGAGTTGCGAGCGGAATCGGGATCCAACTGCTGTATGGCAATACGCCCCTGAAGCTGGATAACAACATCGTACTGAAAACCTCAGCAGGCGGGCAGGAATTTCCTCCGGGAGCCTTTACCGCACGCTATTTTCAGACGAAAAACAACGTGACCGCAGGCAGCGCTAACGCCACTGCGACGCTCAATATTACTTATCAGTAGGCAACTTCGCCATCAGAGTTATACAAGGAGAGAATTAAAATGAATATTCATAAAAAGTACATTCATCTGGCGCTGGCAGGACTGTATCTGGGGACGACAATCAGTATTGCCGGGGCCGAACCCACCAATATTAATATTACCGGGAAAGTTATTGCGTCCCCGTGTGTCGTAGCCAGTGGCAGCAATATCAATGTTAATTTAGGAGACATCCCGGCTGCAGATATTGCAGTGGCAGGTACAACCTCTACCCCGGTTAATTTTACCATTAACCTTGCCAGTTGCCCGGTGGGAACCACCAGCGTAGTCGTGACGTTTACCGGAACGGAAGATCCCGACTTTCCGGTACGCTATAAAAATAGCGGAACGGCGAACGTTGCAATAGAACTGATCCAGGTCAGCACCGGTTACCTGAAAGGAAATAATACAAATATTACTCAATCGGTACTCGCCGATCGTACCGTTACATACAATTTACGTGCCCAGGCCTATTCCAAAGGCAATGTGATGCCGGGGACGATCTCTGGTATCGTTCAGGCCAACTTTACCTACAATTAAGTGACCCTTTTGCAATTCACAATGACTCATCAGTAAACCGAACTATTTCTGTGTAAAGGATATTTATCATGGTGCAACAAATGAATTATTCTATCCTGGTACTTTGTCCCCTGTGTCCAGCGACCTTTTTACTGGCTGGTATCTGCCCCCTTCCCAATACGTTTAACTCTTTGGTACAAATTAATTTTAATTAATAAAAAATACCCTTATTATTAATAAATGCCTCTGCTGGCTTCTGGTATATTAAATATGATAATACTTATACAGGACCCTTACGAATTTTATTGCGATGGATTGAAACATTTTTTTATAGAGATATTCTTTGGAATAACCGCCAATAACATTATTTTTTTAACATCTTACTCCCAACAAAACTTTGATAAGGCAGATATCGTCGTTATTTCTCTGGCTCCAGGAGAGCATCTCATGTGTTTTCCTGAACTGCAAAACAGGACAACAGGAATTATTATTGGCTTAACCGATGAGGTGATTGACTCCCCTTCCGATCTGCCCTTTTGCATTGCCCGGATCATTTTTATTCACCGACAGGACTCACTGTCGACAGTCAAAGAGAAAGTATTAACCGCCTGGCGGGAATCAAGAAAAAAGCAAATACAGCCAGGGAAAACATTATGTTTTCATTGTCCACATAAAGTCCTGACCAGGCAGCAAAGGCGTATTATGTCCTTTATCTATCAGGGGATAACGACATCTGAGATTGCCCACAACATGTCAATCTCAGAGAAAACGCTCTATGTGCATAAATACATCATCCGCAAAAAGTTTAATCTGCGAACTAATCATGCGCTATTTTGCTTCCTTCAGAAACTTGCCGATAAAAACAGCCAGCAGATTTATCTGCTTCAAGTTCCGCTGAACGCATAAAAAAACCCGCCGCAGCGGGTTTTTACGTTAAGAGTTAAAGAACAGGATTACGCCTGACCTTTGATCTCTTTACGACCGTTGTACGGCGCTTGTTCACCCAGAGCTTCTTCGATACGAATCAGCTGGTTGTACTTAGCAACGCGGTCAGAACGGCTCATAGAACCGGTTTTGATCTGGCCTGCAGCGGTACCCACAGCCAGGTCAGCGATGGTAGCGTCTTCAGTTTCGCCAGAACGGTGAGAGATGACAGCGGTGTAGCCAGCGTCTTTCGCCATTTTGATCGCAGCCAGAGTTTCGGTCAGAGAACCGATCTGGTTGAATTTGATCAGGATGGAGTTAACGATGCCTTTTTCGATGCCTTCTTTCAGGATCTTGGTGTTGGTTACGAACAGATCGTCACCAACCAGCTGGATTTTGTCGCCCAGAACTTTAGTCTGGTATGCGAAACCGTCCCAGTCAGACTCGTCCAGACCATCTTCGATGGACACGATCGGGTACTGTTTGGTCAGTTCTTCCAGGAAGTGAGTGAATTCTTCGGAGGTGAATGCTTTGTTGCCTTCGCCAGCCAGAACGTATTTACCGTCTTTGTAGAATTCAGAAGCTGCACAGTCCATCGCCAGGGTGATGTCTTTGCCCAGCTCGTAGCCAGCTGCTTTAACCGCTTCAGCGATTACAGCCAGAGCTTCAGCGTTGGAACCCAGGTTCGGCGCGTAGCCGCCTTCGTCACCCACTGCAGTGTTCATACCTTTAGCTTTCAGAACTTTAGCCAGGTTGTGGAACACTTCAGAACCCATACGTACGGCTTCTTTCAGGGTTTTAGCGCCAACCGGCTGAATCATGAACTCCTGGATGTCAACGTTGTTGTCAGCGTGCTCACCACCGTTGATGATGTTCATCATCGGAACCGGCATGGAGTATTTGCCCGGAGTACCGTTCAGTTCAGCGATGTGTGCATACAGCGGCAGGCCTTTAGCAGCTGCTGCTGCTTTGGCGTTCGCCAGGGACACAGCCAGGATGGCGTTTGCACCGAAGTTGGATTTGTTTTCAGTACCGTCCAGATCGATCATGATCTTGTCGATGCCAGCCTGATCTTTAGCATCTTTACCCAGCAGAGCCTGAGCAATTGGGCCGTTAACAGCTGCAACAGCTTTCAGTACGCCTTTACCCATGAAACGGGATTTGTCGCCGTCGCGCAGTTCCAGTGCTTCGCGGGAACCAGTAGAAGCACCTGACGGAGCTGCTGCCATACCAACGAAACCACCTTCCAGGTGTACTTCGGCTTCAACAGTCGGGTTACCACGGGAGTCGATGATTTCACGACCGATGATTTTAACGATTTTGGACATTAGATTTTCCTCAGTACAAGTTAAACTAAAACTCCAGACAAACAATGCACCCGGATGGGTGCATTGCCGTTCTAACTTTTTTACTTCTTACTTCGCCTGACGCTTCTGATGTTCACTGGCGGCTTTCACAAAGCCGGCAAACAGCGGGTGCCCATCACGTGGCGTGGAAGTAAATTCCGGGTGGAACTGACAGGCCACGAACCACGGATGATTCGGTACCTCAATGATCTCGACCAACTGATCATCACCGGAACGGCCTGCAATACGCAGACCCGCAGCTTCAATCTGTTTCAACAGCATATTGTTGACTTCGTAACGGTGGCGATGGCGTTCAACAATTGTCGGCGCGCCGTACAGCTGACGAACCAGGCTATCGTCGCTCAACTGACACTGCTGGGCGCCAAGGCGCATTGTGCCGCCCAGATCGCTCTTCTCGGTACGGACTTCAACGTTGCCGTCTTCATCGCGCCATTCGGTAATCAGGGCCACCACCGGGTACTTACAGTCTGGCACAAATTCCGTGGAGTTGGCGTTATCCATACCCACTACGTTACGTGCAAACTCAATCAACGCAACCTGCATACCCAGGCAAATACCCAGATAAGGAACATTGTTTTCACGCGCAAAGCGCGCTGTCGCGATCTTACCTTCAACACCACGGTAGCCGAAGCCGCCAGGGATCAGGATTGCATCAAGACCTTTCAGGATCTCAACGCCGCGCGTTTCGACATCTTGCGAATCGATCAGCTTAATGTTGACGGTGACACGATTCTTCAGACCACCGTGCTTCAATGCTTCGATAACTGACTTATAGGCATCCGGCAGTTCAATATACTTGCCAACCATACCGATAGTCACTTCGCCTGCCGGATTCGCTTCTTCGTAGATAACCTGTTCCCATTCTGACAGATTAGCTTCCGGACAGTTCAAGCTGAATCGTTTACAAATATAATCGTCAAGGCCCTGGGATTTCAACAGGCCTGGAATTTTATAGATGGAATCGACATCTTTCATTGAAATAACGGCTTTTTCTGGCACGTTACAGAACAATGCAATTTTTGCACGTTCGTTGGCCGGAACCGCGCGATCGGAACGACAGATCAGAATGTCAGGCTGGATACCGATAGACAGCAACTCTTTTACCGAGTGCTGAGTCGGTTTAGTTTTGACTTCACCGGCAGCGGCCAGGTAAGGAACCAGAGTCAGGTGCATGAACAGCGCGTGTTCACGACCGATATCTACCGCTAATTGGCGAATCGCTTCCAGGAATGGCAGGGATTCGATATCACCGACAGTACCGCCGATTTCAACCAGAACGACGTCATGACCTTCGCCACCGGCAAGGACACGCTCTTTAATCGCGTTGGTGATGTGCGGGATAACCTGTACGGTTGCACCCAGATAGTCGCCACGGCGCTCTTTGCGCAGGACATCGGAGTAAATTCGACCGGTAGTGAAGTTATTGCGGCGAGTCATTTTGGTACGAATGAAACGCTCATAGTGACCCAGGTCCAGGTCGGTTTCAGCGCCGTCTTCAGTAACGAACACTTCCCCGTGTTGGATTGGACTCATAGTACCTGGATCGACGTTGATATACGGATCCAGTTTCATCATGGTCACGTTGAGGCCACGAGCCTCAAGAATGGCTGCCAGGGAGGCTGCGGCAATGCCTTTACCCAGAGAGGATACGACCCCGCCGGTCACAAAAATATAGTTCGTTGTCATGCTGGACCTGAGAAGTTAGGGTGAAACGATGGAATTACCAAGACGGGAAAGTAGTATACCCGAACATGACGAGCGCCACAAACTTTCATTATTCCTCCTCTTCACCAGGCTCACATAAACATCGGGAGTGAGAAAATAGCCCCTTTGGGGTAAATGTTTTTGACGTAAATCAAGCGCTTGTTATTTAAAAAATCACACAAATCGCCCTTGACCGACGAAATCCCTTAGAGATCAATTTCCTGCCGTTTTACCTGTTGCCAGACTTCTTCCATAGTTTCCAGATCAACACCAGTCATTTCCAGACCCCGAGCCGCTACAATTCGCTCAACCTCACGAAAACGGCGCTCAAATTTCTCGTTCGCTTTTTGCAATGCGATCTCAGCTTTAGAGCCTAAATGCCGAGCCATATTGACCGTCGCGAACAGCAGGTCGCCCATTTCCTCCTCCAGTTTAGCCTGGTCGACAACAGCCTGCTTCGCCTCAAACATGACTTCATCAATCTCTTCGTAAACCTTGTCGACAACCGGTCCTAATGTTTTCCAGTCAAAGCCAACATTAGAGCAGCGTTTCTGGATTTTTTGGGCGCGCATTAACGCCGGTAAACTTCGGGGAATATCGTCGAGCGCGGAATGCTGCGCCTTCTGGGCGCGTTCTTCGCTTTTGATTTGCTCCCAGCGGGTCAACACCTCAGTGCTGTTACTGGCAGAAACATCAGCAAAAACATGTGGGTGGCGACGCTCAAGCTTATCGCTGATGGCGGCGCAAATATCATTGAAATCGAAACGTCCTTCTTCCTGCGCCATCTGGGCGTAAAACACCACCTGGAACAGCAAGTCACCCAGCTCTCCACGCAGGTCGTCGAAGTCTTCCCGCGCAATTGCGTCCAGCACTTCATAGGTTTCTTCGAGGGTGTAAGGGGCAATAGTGGCGAATGTCTGCTCTTTGTCCCAGGGACAACCGTTTTCCGGGTCGCGCAGGCGCTGCATAATACCGAGCAGTCGGTCGATTTGGTTCATTGGAATATCCTGAAATTTCAATACGCGAAGCCCGATAAGACGACAGCCGATATCCGGCAACATGGCAATGCCTGATGGCAACGCTAACGCGCCTCACCAGGCATGCAAACTTATCTGGCCTATTAAATAATTAATTACCGTGCAGACGACGTGCGTCGATCACATCCGGCACCTGGTTCAGCTTGCCAAGCACGCGCCCGAGCACCTGCAGGTTATAGATTTCGATGGTCATATCGATGGTAGCCAGTTGCTGTTTGGTATCACTCCGGCTGGCAACCCCCAGCACGTTCACCTTCTCGTTGGCAAGAATCGTGGTGATATCACGTAATAAGCCGCTGCGATCGTTAGCCTGGACGCGAACCACCAGCGAATATCCTGCCGAGTAGCTTTCGCCCCAAACCGCATCAACAATACGTTCCGGCGCATGGGAGCGCAGCTCGGTCAACTGTTCGCAATCCGCCCGGTGCACGGAAATACCGCGGCCCTGAGTGATAAACCCGACAATTTCATCGCCTGGAATCGGCTGGCAGCAGCGCGCGATGTGGTGCATCAGGTTACCCACCCCTTCCACCACCACGCGACCGTCGTCTTTACGGCGACTCTGCGGCGCCTGCGTTTTCTGCTGAAGCTGTTTCAGCGCGGCGGCATCCTGTTCGGCTGCGCTTGGCTTATTAAACTGCGCCTGCAGGAAGTTCACCATCTGGTTGAGGCGAATGTCCCCCCCACCAATCGCCGCCAGCAGCTCATCCAGCTCATTGAAGCTGTAGCGCGGCAGCAGGTGCTTTTCCGCTTCTTTCAGGCTAATGCCTAAATGCGCCAGCTCATCGTCGAGGATCTGGCGGCCAGCAAGGATGTTTTTGTCGCGGTCCTGTTTACGGAACCAGGCGTGGATCTTCGAACGCCCCCGACTGGTGGTTACGTAACCGAGGTTAGGGTTCAGCCAGTCGCGGCTTGGGTTAGGCTGTTTCTGGGTGATAATTTCAATTTGATCGCCCATCTGCAGCTGGTAGGTAAACGGTACGATGCGCCCGCCAATTTTCGCGCCAATGCAACGATGCCCCACATCACTGTGAATATGATAAGCAAAATCGAGCGGTGTGGAGCCTGCAGGTAAGTCCACAACGTCGCCTTTTGGCGTAAAGACGTACACTCGGTCATCAAAGACCTGGCTACGGACTTCATCCAGCATTTCGCCAGAGTCCGCCATCTCTTCCTGCCAGGCGATCAGCTTACGCAGCCATGCAATACGATCTTCATGACCAGAACGCGCTACGCCTGAAGCGGTGCCCTCTTTGTACTTCCAGTGTGCCGCAACGCCCAGTTCGGCATCTTCGTGCATCTGTTTCGTACGGATCTGAATTTCAATGGTTTTGCCGCCCGGTCCCAGCACAACCGTATGAATTGACTGATAGCCGTTGGGTTTCGGGTTAGCGACATAGTCATCGAACTCATCCGGCAGATGGCGATAGTGAGTATGCACTATCCCGAGCGCGGCATAGCAGTCCTGTAAACGCTCCGCCACGATACGCACCGCGCGCACGTCGAAAAGTTCATCGAAGGCCAGCTGCTTTTTCTGCATTTTGCGCCAGATGCTGTAGATGTGTTTCGGACGTCCGTACACTTCGGCTTTGACGCCTTCCGTTTTCATCTCTGAGCGCAAATGACCGACGAACTCATCAATGTAATGCTCGCGATCGATGCGACGTTCGTGCAGCAGCTTGGCAATACGTTTGTATTCAGCCGGGTGCAGGTAACGGAAGCAGTAATCTTCCAGTTCCCATTTTAATTGCCCGATACCCAAACGGTTGGCCAGCGGCGCATAGATATTGGTGCACTCTTTTGCCGCCAGAACGCGTTCATCTTCTGGAGCGTCCTTCACTTCACGCAGATGTGCAATCCGCTCCGCCAGCTTGATGACCACACAGCGGAAATCATCCACCATAGCCAGCAGCATGCGGCGAACGTTATCGACCTGTTCGGATGAGACTGAATCGGTATGAGTGGCCTTAAGCTGGCGTATTGCCGCCATATCCCGCACGCCGTGGATAAGATGAACAATGGATTTGCCCACGCTCTCGCGCAGGATGTCTTCACTGACCACGTTGGCATCTGCCAGAGGGAACAGCATTGCTGCGCGCAGCGTGTCGATATCCATGCTCAACATGGAGAGTATTTCTACCATCTCTACGCCACGCCACAGCAGCAGTTCCGCATCCGGATGCCCCTGTGTCTGCTGCTGGCAGTACGCCCAGGTTTCGGCTAAGCGTTCACACGACTGCTGGCTGGAGATCCCCAGACTCGCGATCCATTTCTTTGGATCAAACTCACCAGCTTTATTTATATGTGCACTTCTTACCGCAACCATTGTCCTCTCCTTAAGGGGCCTGGCCTGTCGAAGTCGACAAGCCATACCCATTGTCTTTCACGCTGCATTACCACCCGAAATCCAATGGGTACAAAATTTATTACATACGCTCAAACAGGACCATTGATTCCAGGTGTCCAGTGTGCGGGAACATATCGAGCATCGCCAGTCGCCGTATGACATATCCCGCGTTGAGCAAAGCGTCGCTGTCACGAGCCAGCGTTGCCGGGTTACAGGATACATAAACAACGCGTATAGGTTCTAATTTTATAATATGTTGCATCACACCTGCAGCCCCCGCACGCGCAGGATCGAGCAATACTTTGTCGAATCCGTTTTTCGCCCACGGCTGCCGGGTAACATCTTCCTCAAGGTTTTCATGAAAGAATGTCACATTGTGTAATCCGTTATTCAGCGCGTTTTCCCGGCCTTTTTCAACCAGCGCCGGTACCCCTTCCACCCCCACCACGTTTGCAGCCCGGGTTGCCAACGGCAGGGTAAAATTACCCATTCCACAGAACAGATCGAGTACGCGATCTTCAGGTTGCACATCCAGCCATTCGAGCGCACGGGCCACCATTTGTTGGTTTACCCCTTCATTGACCTGAATAAAATCACGCGGGCTGAAGGTTAACCGTAGTCCATTTGAGTCATACCAGGGCGACTCTTCTGATATTGATTCCAGTATCTCGCTTTGCGGGGCCAGAAACAAAGACAGCCCCTGAGAATGCGAAAAGCATTCCAGTTTTTCTTTATCCTGAACACTTAATGGCGCCGTGTGGCGCAAAATCATCAGGGTTCCGCTCCCCGCCTGCACCAGCTCGACATGACCAAGATGGCGTAACCCTTGCAGACTTTCCAGACACGCCCGGATGTGGGGCAAGAGCGCTTCAAGCTGGGGCACCAAAATAGGGCATTGTTTAACATCGATAATGTCGCTGGATGCGGATTTGCGAAACCCCATCTGCAATTTTTGTTCTTTTGGCCGATAGTTCAGGCTCAACCTGGCGCGACGACGATAGCCCCACGGGGTATCAGCTATAACATCCGACACTTCACATTTCATTAAACGCGACAACGCCGCGCTTTTGCTACGCTGCTGCAACGAGATGCTGGCATGCTGCTGCTGGCAGCCGCCGCACACGCCAAAATGCGGACAACGTGGCACTTCACGCTGCGGACTGTCGTTTAAACGTCGTTTTACTTGCGCGCGGGCGAACTGTTTTTTATCTTCGGTAATCACCACCTCGGCGCTTTCCTGAGGTAGCAATTCCGGTATAAACAACGCCTTTCCGTTATGGCGAGCAACGCCCTGGCCGAAAGGATCAAGGTCATTGACGGTAACGGTTATGATCTGACGCGTCGTCACGCGTCGTTTTGCAGAGTAGAATTGCGCCATCGACGAGATATTTCTCTATTTAACAGTGTGACCCTAATTGTCCCATAACGGAACTCCATGACCAACTACAGCCTGCGCGCACGCATGATGATTCTGATCCTGGCCCCGACCGTCCTGATTGGTTTGCTGCTCAGTATCTTTTTTGTTGTGCATCGCTATAACGACTTGCAGCGTCAACTGGAAGATGCTGGCGCCAGCATCATTGAGCCACTCGCGGTCTCCAGCGAATATGGCATGAATCTGCAAAACAGAGAATCCATCGGCCAACTTATCAGCGTGCTGCATCGTCGCCATTCCGATATCGTGCGGGCAATTTCTGTCTATGACGAGAATAACCGGCTGTTTGTCACATCCAATTTTCATCTCGATCCGTCTGAAATGCAGCTGGCAACCGGTTCACCATTTCCCCGAAAGCTGAGCGTCACCCGGCTCGGGGATATTATGATCCTGCGAACGCCAATTATATCGGAAAGCTATTCGCCGGATGAATCTGCCGTCAGCGACGCCAAAAATACGGAAAATATGCTGGGGTATGTGGCGCTTGAACTGGACCTTAAGTCAGTAAGATTGCAGCAGTATAAAGAGATCTTTATCTCCAGCGTAATGATGCTGTTTTGTATCGGTATTGCGTTAATTTTTGGCTGGCGTCTGATGCGCGACGTGACTGGCCCGATTCGCAATATGGTGAATACCGTTGACCGAATACGTAGAGGCCAGCTCGACAGCCGCGTCGAAGGTTTCATGTTGGGCGAGCTGGATATGCTCAAAAATGGCATCAACTCGATGGCGATGTCACTTGCGGCCTACCATGAAGAGATGCAGCACAACATCGACCAGGCCACCTCTGACCTGCGCGAAACGTTGGAGCAGATGGAAATCCAGAACGTCGAACTGGATCTGGCGAAGAAACGCGCCCAGGAAGCGGCGCGTATTAAGTCTGAGTTTCTGGCTAACATGTCGCATGAGCTGCGTACGCCGCTGAATGGCGTGATTGGCTTCACCCGCCTGACGCTTAAAACCGAGCTCAACACGACGCAGCGCGATCACCTGAATACGATTGAACGCTCGGCCAACAATCTGTTGGCCATCATCAATGATGTGCTCGACTTCTCCAAACTTGAGGCGGGCAAACTGATTCTGGAAAGCATCCCATTCCCGCTGCGTAGCACGCTGGATGACGTCGTCACGCTGTTAGCGCACTCATCCCATGATAAAGGGCTTGAGCTGACGCTAAATATTAAGAATGACGTGCCGGACAACGTCATCGGGGACCCGCTGCGCTTACAGCAGGTAATCACTAATCTGGTTGGCAATGCCATCAAATTTACCGAAGGCGGTAATATCGACATTCTGGTCGAGAAACGCGCCCTCAGTAACACGAAAGTGCAAATTGAAGTGCAAATCCGCGATACCGGAATTGGCATCCCTGAGCGCGATCAGTCACGCCTGTTCCAGGCCTTCCGCCAGGCCGATGCCAGTATTTCCCGCCGCCACGGCGGGACCGGACTGGGCCTGGTCATTACGCAAAAGCTGGTCAATGAAATGGGCGGGGATATCTCCTTCCACAGCCAGCCGAACCGGGGCTCCACGTTCTGGTTCCATATCAGCCTCGATCTCAACCCTAACGTTCTCGTGGATCGCTCAACCACGCACTGTCTGGCCGGAAAGCGGCTGGCCTACGTTGAACCTAACGCCACTGCCGCGCAATGCACTTTAGATATCTTGAGTGAAACACCGCTGGAAGTGATTTACAGCCCTTCATTCTCCGGGCTGCCGAAGGATCACTACGATATTCTGCTGCTTGGCATACCGGTCACTTTACGCGAACCGCTCACCATGCAGCATGAGCGGCTGGCAAGCGCAGCGGCGATGACAGACTTTTTGTTACTGGCTCTGCCTTGCCATGCGCAGATCAACGCTGAGAAATTAAAGCAGGGCGGCGCGGCGGCGTGCCTGTTGAAACCTCTTACCTCAACCCGCTTACTGCCAGCGTTGACAGAGTATTGTCAACTGAACCACAGCGCGGCTCCGCTACTGTTAGACGAGAGCAAAATTGCGATGACCGTCATGGCGGTGGACGACAACCCGGCGAACCTCAAGCTGATTGGCGCACTGCTGGAAGATAAAGTGCAGCACGTCGTGCTCTGCGACAGCGGACATCAGGCTGTGGATCGCGCCAAACAGATGCAGTTTGATCTCATCCTGATGGATATTCAGATGCCAGACATGGACGGTATTCGCGCCTGCGAACTGATCCACCAGCTTCCTCATCAACAACAGACGCCGGTCATTGCGGTCACCGCGCATGCCATGGCCGGGCAAAAAGAGAAGCTGCTCAGCGCCGGGATGAACGATTACCTGGCGAAGCCTATCGAAGAAGATAAGCTGCATAATCTGCTGTTACGCTACAAACCCGGCGCGAGCACATCGCTGAGGGCGCTCGCTGTTGAACCGGTCGTCAATCCGAATACCACACTCGACTGGCAACTGGCGTTAAGGCAAGCCGCCGGTAAAAACGATCTGGCGCGGGATATGCTGCAAATGCTGCTCGATTTTCTGCCCGAAGTGCGTAACAAAATTGAAGAACAGCTGGTAGGTGAAAACCCTGAAGGACTGGTGGATATGATCCATAAACTGCATGGCAGTTGCGGTTATTGCGGCGTTCCCCGCATGAAAAACCTGTGTCAGCTGATTGAGCAGCAATTACGTAGCGGGAGCAAAGAAGAAGAGCTGGAGCCTGAGTTTTTAGAGCTTCTGGATGAAATGGATAACGTTGCGCGCGAAGCGAAGAAGTTGTTAGGGTAAAGATCTGATTGCCGGATGACGACGCTCACGCGTCTTATCCGGCCTTCATGCCACATCATTCAACGTAATTGCTGACCAGCTTTCAGGGTCGCGGCCACGTTTCGCGCCGTCATTCGCACATTCTCACTCGCGTTCTTCAGCGCCTCATCCAGCGTGCAAACGGTATAAATAACGCTAAAAACCGCATCCAGCCCATGCTCGTGTACAACACCGACATCAGCCGTCAGGCTGCCGGCAATGCCAATAACCGGTTTGTTGTAACGCTTTGCCACCTTCGCCACGCCAACCGGAACCTTACCGTGAATGGTCTGGCTGTCGATACGTCCTTCACCCGTGACCACTAAATCCGCATCCGCAACGCAGTCGTCGAGGTGTAACGCATCCGTCACGACCTCAATACCGCAGCGTAACTGCGCACCGCAAAACGCATACAGTGCCGCCCCCATACCGCCAGCCGCGCCACCACCCGCCAATTCCAGCACGTTGACGTCCAGATCGCGGGCAATGAGTTGCGCATAATGCGTGAGCGCCCGATCAAGACGAAGAATCATCTCCGGCGTCGCCCCCTTTTGCGGACCGAAGACCGCAGAGGCCCCCTCTTCACCGGTCAACGGATTAGTCACATCGCAGGCCACTTCAATACGGCACGCGGCAAGGCGCGGGTCTAGCTGAGAAATATCAATCCGGGCGAGTGATTCAAGGCCAGTCCCGCCATGAGCAATATCGTTATTTTGCGCATCCAGTAATTTTGCTCCCAGCGCTTGCACCATCCCGGCACCGCCATCATTGGTGGCGCTGCCGCCAATGCCGATAATGATATGTTCAACGCCCGCGTCCAGCGCATGACGGATTAGCTCCCCGGTTCCCCAGGAGGTCGTTTTCAGCGGATCGCGTAAACCTGCGGGAACCTGCTCCAGTCCGCTGGCGGCCGCCATTTCGATAAACGCCGAACGCTCATCCCCGGATAAACCATAAAATGCCTGAATCGTTTTACCCAGAGGGCCGGTAACATCAACATGCACAAGGTGGCCTTGCGTTGCGGCAACCATCGCTTCGACCGTTCCCTCACCGCCATCCGCGACCGGGATCTTCACGTAATTCGCCTCAGGCCAGATCTCACGAAATCCCAGCTCAATAGCCGTTGCCACTTCAAGCGCACTCAAACTTTCCTTATAGGAATCCGGTGCGATTACTATTTTCATAAAGCATCCTTACGCATGTTGACTGTGTTAAGCATACACCAGGAGAAAAACCGCCCCTTTGTGGGAGCGGTCCCAGTTCGCTTAGCGTACCATGCACGGACGCTTATTATCAAACGTCCAGTTCGGGATCAGATACTGCATTCCCATGGCATCATCGCGCGCTCCCAGTCCATGTTGCTGATACAGCTCATGAGCTTTCATAACCTGATCCATATCCAGCTCCACGCCCAGACCCGGCTTCGCCGGTACCTGCACCATGCCGCCTTTGATTTCAAACGGCTCTTTGGTCAGGCGTTGATTGCCTTCCTGCCAAATCCAGTGGGTATCGATAGCGGTAATTTTGCCCGGCGCCGCCGCCGCAACATGAGTAAACATCGCCAGCGAAATATCAAAGTGGTTGTTAGAGTGCGAGCCCCAGGTCAGCCCAAACTCATGACACATCTGCGCAACGCGGACAGAACCCTGCATAGTCCAGAAGTGCGGATCCGCCAGCGGGATATCCACGGACTGCAACGACAGCGTATGTCCCATCTGACGCCAGTCGGTGGCAATCATGTTGGTGGCGGTCGGCAGGCCGGTAGCACGACGGAATTCCGCCATGACTTCACGGCCTGAGAACCCCTGCTCGGCGCCGCACGGATCTTCCGCATAAGCCAGCGATCCTTTCAGGTACTTACCAATTTTAATCGCTTCATTCAGCGACCACGCACCATTGGGATCGAGCGTGACGCGTGCCTGTGGAAAGCGTTTCGCCAGCGCCACAATAGATTCCGCTTCTTCTTCCCCAGCCAACACCCCGCCTTTCAGTTTGAAATCGTTGAAACCATATTTCTCATATGCGGCTTCCGCCAGGCGCACCACTGCATCCGGGGTCATCGCCTCTTCATGACGCAGGCGATACCAGTCGCATTTCTCATCCGGCTGGCTCTGATACGGCAGCGGCGTCGCGTTACGGTTACCGACGAAGAACAGGTAACCCAGCATTTCAACTTCGCTACGCTGTTGGCCGTCGCCCAGCAGCGATGCGACGTTAACGCCCAGATGCTGACCCAGCAGATCCAACATGGCCGCTTCGATCCCGGTAACCACATGAATAGTGGTACGTAAATCGAAGGTCTGCAAACCGCGGCCACCGGCATCACGATCGGCAAAGGTATTGCGGACCGCATTCAGTACGTTTTTGTATTCACCTAACGTTTTGCCCACCACCAGCGGAATGGCATCTTCCAGGGTCTGACGAATTTTTTCGCCGCCGGGAATCTCACCCACGCCGGTATGACCGGAGTTATCTTTGATAATCACAATATTACGCGTGAAGAACGGAGCATGTGCGCCGCTCAGATTCATCAGCATGCTGTCATGGCCCGCAACCGGGATCACCTGCATCGCGGTTACGACTGGGGTAGTAAATTGTGCGCTCATAATTAAGTCCTTATTCAAAATTAGTGGCGGCCGAAAACGGGACGTTTACGGTCAAAAGTCCATCCAGGGATCAGATACTGCATCGGGCCTGCGTCATTACGCGCGCCGCCGGGCAGCGCCTTATAGGCTTCATGCGCTTTCTGTACCTGATCCCAGTCCAGTTCCACGCCCAGGCCGGGCGCGTCGGGTACCGCAATTTTTCCGTGTGTAATCTCCAGCGGATTTTTGGTCAGGCGGCAATCGCCCTCCTGCCAGATCCAGTGGGTGTCGATCGCCGTTGGGTTGCCCGGCGCAGCGGCACCGACGTGGGTGAACATCGCCAGGGAAATATCAAAATGATTGTTAGAGTGGCAGCCCCAGGTCAGTCCCCAGTCATCGCATAGCTGTGCCACGCGCACCGCGCCGGAAAGGGTCCAGAAGTGCGGATCGGCCAGTGGAATATCTACCGAGTTGAGCATCACCGCATGGCCCATCTCACGCCAGTTGGTGGCTATCATATTCGTTGCTACCGGCAGGCCGGTTGCACGGCGGAACTCGGCCATCACTTCGCGGCCAGAAAAGCCCTGTTCTGCGCCGCACGGATCTTCGGCGTAAGTCAGAACATCGTTCAGCCCTTTACACAAGGAGATAGCTTCATCCAGTAGCCAGGCACCGTTAGGATCGACCGTAATACGCGCATCCGGGAAGCATTGTTTCAACGCGCGAGCGGTGTCGATTTCCTGCTCGCCAGGCAGCACACCGCCTTTGAGTTTGAAATCTTTAAAGCCGTAGCGATCCTGCGAAGCCTGAGCCAGACGTACCACCGCCTCACTGTTCATCGCCTGCTGGTGACGCAGGTGATACCACTCATGGTTACCCGGCGTGCTGTCCAGATACGGCAGATCGGTTTTGCTGCGATCTCCCACGTAGAACAGATAGCCGAGCACGGTGACCGCATCGCGCTGCTTGCCTGGCCCTAACAGTTCGCAGACCGGTACGTTCAGCGCCTTGCCCAGCAGGTCGAGCAGTGCGGCTTCCAGCGCGGCCACCGCATTTACCCGCAGTTCAAAGGTCCAGGCACCTTTACCAAAGGTGTCAAAATCAGCGGCCTGGTTGCCTTTATGCACCTGCTGAACCACCTTATTCAGGCGCGCGACTTCCTGGCCCAACACTTGTGGAATCGCGTCCACCAGCGTCTGATAAATCACTTCGCCGCCCGGCGCTTCACCGACGCCGGTATTTCCGGCGTTATCGGTGAGCACGACGATATTGCGGGTAAAGTATGCGTTATGCGCCCCGCCAATATTGAGCAGCATGCTGTCATGACCGGCCACCGGGATAACCTTCATATCGGTAATAATGGGACTCGATTGTGTTGTCATCATCATTGCCCTGCGACAGGTTTCAGTTCGATACGTTTAATATCACCCACCAGCACCAGATAGCTCACTACAGCAATCAGCGCATGCACCCCGACGTAAATCAACGCACCGTTAAACGAGCCAGTGGTACCTACGATGTAGCCGATAGCAATTGGCGTAACGATACCGGAGATGTTGCCAAACATATTGAACAGACCGCCGCTCAAACCGCTGATCTCTTTTGGCGCAGTATCGGCCATCACCGCCCATCCCAACGCACCGATACCTTTGCCGAAGAAGGCCAGCGCCATAAAGCCGATGATCATCCACTCCACGTTGACGTAGTTACAGAACACCATCACCATCGACAACAGCATACCCAGTACGATTGGCGTTTTACGGGCGATATTCAGCGAACCGGTACGGCGCATCAACCAGTCGGAAATAATGCCGCCGAGTACGCCGCCTGCGAATCCGCAAATGGCCGGAACCGAGGCAACAAAACCGGCTTTCAAAATCGACATACCGCGTGCCTGTACCAGATAAACCGGGAACCAGGTGATAAAGAAGTAGGTCAGCGCATTTATGCAGTATTGGCCGATATAAATACCGATCATCATCCGTGAGCCCAGCAGTTGCTTGATCTGCCCCCACTTCACGCTGAACGGCACTTTGGCTTTGGCTGCCGCCTGATCCATATTGATCAGCGCTCCGCCTTCGGCAATGTAGTCCAGCTCTTTTTGGTTTACGCCCGGATGCTGGTTCGGTTCATGAATCACCTTCAGCCAGATAAAGCTGATAACAATCCCGAGACCGCCCATAAAGAAGAACACATGCGACCAGCCCACTTCGTGGGTCAACCAGCCCATGATTGGCGCGAAGATTACGGTGGCAAAGTACTGCGCCGAGTTAAAAATAGCGACCGCCGTGCCCCTTTCCTGCGCCGGGAACCACGCCGCCACAATACGACTGTTGCCAGGGAAGGATGGCGCTTCGGCTAACCCCACGAGGAAGCGCAGGGTAAACAGCGCAACGATAATGCCGAAGCCGCTGAAGATATCGACGAAGCCCTGCAGCAGGGTAAACATCGACCAGATAAAAATGGACCAGAAGTAAACACGTTTTGAACCGAAGCGGTCGAGCAACCAGCCGCCGGGGATCTGACCGATAACATAGGCCCATGAAAAAGCGGAGAATACATACCCCATCCCTACCGCATCCAGACCAATATCTTTGGCCATCTCCGAGCCGGCGATGGATAAGGTGGCGCGATCGCCGTAGTTGAAGGATGTGACGATAAACAGCATCACCACTATCCAGTAGCGAGCGTTAGTGCGTTTTTCCGCGCTGCTCGCCGCCTGACTTAATGAACTCATTGTTGCACTCCTGAATCTTGGCTTTCGCCAGTTCATTCTGTACAGCACCTGTAGGGTGATCAGAATGAGAGGTTAGTGTGTGGCAGTTTTGGTACAGCTCAGGGCCGTTTTATTCTGACTCGCTGCCTTTTCGGGAACTGACGGGAAAAGTATATGAAGGAGTGCCTCTTACCCTCACCGTGCAAAAACACAACATTGCGGGAGGTGAATGAGGTTGTTTATGGCATAAGCCTAAGGGAATGGAAGATGCTTCACGAAATTGGCGTTTGGTGGGTGATTTGTTGCCGAGTAGCGGCAACATCTAACCAGCGGTGCCCATCTGGGTTTAAGGCGCTACTACTTATGACGACTAACAGTTTAGGAAGCTGATCTCTTAGATTGCGCACCAACTCCTAACGTGACTCAATTGTTTTTTAGTGGGGTTATTACCTGCCGCTAATTATGGTGAGATTGTTGATCAGGAATATGGGACATTGAAATAAAAATAAAAATAAAAATAAAAATAAAAATAAAAATAAAAATAAAAAAGGGACTCTAGTTTATTGGAGTCCCTATTAACATTCGATTTTTCAGAAAAAATAATAAAGGATCACCAAAAAAGCCAGAACAATAAACTCAACAAACCAGAACGCCGCTTCAACTTTAAACCCGGTGGTTAATTCTTTGGGTAAGGAACGAATAAAATGATATGCTTCAATACTCATATCATTATTAAAAACCCTGTTATAGGGAAAAATCAGACTAGACATAATGAAATCTATTTTTGCAAAGTAGATACCGGGAGTACCAATTAAGCTTGCTGTTCTCGCCAAACTTGCAGTGATAGGAAGACGACCAAACTCCTCCTCGTATAATATTACTATTTTTTTATACTTCTCATCATTTATCACATAAGAAATAAGTATTAAAATCAAAGTTATAATAACCAGCATTATGCCAAGGCTCATATTAATGACATCTAGATTATCTGTTAGAAATCTTTTCATATATTAGAATACCTGCTGCTTCATTAAATGAATCTGGGTCATACAGTTTAAGTTCTGGATTATCAATATCGTCATTCACTAATCCACCAAACCTATCACCTAGTTTCTCACCCATTTTTTCCAAAAATTTACCTCCTGCAATACTTGAAGCAATGCCACTTACCAAACATACACTTGCGCCAATACCTCCTGCTTCTGATGTAATCAATCCCAGAACCCATGTACACGCGGCTCTCCCCATAATTCCCCCGGCAGCTCCGCCAGCAAAACTTGCAGTTTGTTTGAAGCCGAATTTGCTGTACTCCGTTATCGCTGCTTTTCTACATTCGCTTTCACGTCCTTTTGCGCAAGCTTCATAAACGTTAGTTGTATAACTCGCAAAATCAAGACCAACACCTACATAGCCTGTTGTTCTCATTATTTTTATCAGTTTGGCTGACTTTTCTATGTAGCTTGCATATCCCTCAATATCCTTTACTCCTGTTTGATCCCACTTATGCATAATCGATTTGGTTGATAAACCTAATGCCTGCTTTATATCTTCATATTGTTTTAAATTTAGCCGTTCTTTTGAGAATTTATTCAAAATACCGTCTAATTTTTTAAATAGTCGTTCTCGTTGACCAAAAAACTCCTCTCCAGAAATACGACCAGAATTACTACTATATGTTTTCTTATAAAGCGACTGTATTTCATTGAGTGTTTTATTTATTTCTTCATAATACCCCCCACCGGTATCTTTTATGTAACCTAAGATATCCCCGCTTTGTCCTAAAGCATCGCTGTATAATTGTGAAGAAAAAATATCCACGGAAGCTCTATTTTTGTGTAACACACGGGCTTCTGGCAGTGTTAATGGTGCAAGCGCGTTATCAATTCGATCACGCGCTTTTTGCAATATTTCAATCTGTTGCTGATCTTGCTTTTCAGGATCAACGACAAGCAGAATTGAACCCGGTTGTTTTTTTATATCTGGATTGAGCTTGTGATATAACTCACGTGTACCATCCGGAGGATTAATAAAAAAGCTGGATTCGAAAGATGACGGTGTGGCCTCATAGGGCAGTACACAAAATCCTGCATCTACAGGTTCGCGAGACGGTTTATCCTCTTCAACCGGACATGAATGCCTTGGTACTACGGCAAGAGGTTTTAGTGTGGGTTCAAGATAACCTGGTGCGCCATACTCAATCTTTTGAGTGGGTCTGGTTTTTCTTCCCAGTCCCCTGTCGAGGGTTTCCTGATAAGCTCTCCTTACTCTCTCTGCGAAGATACTGTCGAATACATCAGGCATAAATGGTTCATAAACTAACTCCCCGTCCTGATCAAAATAAAAAGGATTTCTGTCCCAGGACCAATGCTCATCATAATCTATCGCTATTATCCAGCCCACGCTTAATTTGTGTTGTATCTCATCATAAATGCGATTACATCTACCAATAGAGGGCCTTTCATACGCACCAGAAGAATATCGGTTTACATTCCATTTTCTCTGTGGCAGGCCAAATATAGTTGAGCGCTGATTTTTATCATCATCAAGTTCATAATATATCCTTGCTAACCTAATACCTTCTTTAGGTGAAATTATTTTTTCGAAGTCTTCTAATCTGGCGCTTTGGCTAAAATCCCGTGAATTATACAAAGTAAACAAATTGCATCTCCTTAGCTTAATAATTTCCAATTATTATCATTCTATCTCATTTATTCACCTCATTAATTCATTCACAAAATCCAGATTTTGGGCCTGTTTTTATTAAAGCATGATAACCGGGTTATTTGTTTGTGCTTTTGAACTCATAAATAATAAAAAACCCGAATTTAATTTTTATAAATTCGGGTTACAAATAAAATTATGCGATTGTATTTATAATACAGATAAATTAAAGCAAATCTCCCTTAGTGATAATCAGATTGTTCTCTCCATGTCCATCATTTGTCACAGGCCCGTGCAAACAAAGCGCTGCCGGGCGCAAGGTTATTTAAGCAAGGTTCCCCAGTTTTCTACCCACGGATTGGATTCGCTTTCCGGTTCAGGATGCTCGCTGGCGTCAATCAGCAGCATTTCCCCAACACGGTGGGCGCTTTGTTCCTGCAACAGTGCATCGAACTGCTTGCCGCCATTGCAGAAATTAACATAGCTACTGTCACCCAGCGCAATTACCCCGTAATGCAGATTTGGCTGGAAACCGAGATTATCTTTGATCCCCTGAAACAGCGGCACGATGCTATCCGGCAGATCGCCCTGTCCGGTCGTTGAGGTCACCACCAGCACATATTTTTCCTGATATGCCTGCCAGTCGCTGAGCTCGGGATCTTCGAACACCGTGGCTTTATGACCCTGCGCCGTCAAAATAGCTTCGGCCTCTTCGGCAACCAGCAACGCGTTTCCGTACATCGTGCCGACAAAAATTCCAATTTCCGCCATAACCGTAATCTCCTGGGACTTAAGAATCTATCTGCTCATCCTGACCTGACAGCCCGTTGAACTCAACCCTTTCATTCTCAGGGAGAAGTCCACGCCAGCCAAACTGTGATAGCGCCTGCATCCAGACATCATCCAGCCCGGCGCGAATAACCAGCGGTTCGCCGGTAAAAGGATGAGTCAGCGCAAGCTGGCTGGCATGAAGCATCAAACGCTGACAGCCAAAGTGCTCAGCGGCGCTGCGGTTTTGCCGCAAATCACCGTGCTTACTGTCGCCGATAATTGGATGACGTAAGTGCGCCAGATGGCGTCTGAGCTGGTGTTTTCGACCGGTTTTAGGATCCAGTTCCACCAATCCGTAACGGGTCGTCGGATAACGCCCGGTCGCTACCGGCATCTCAACCGTCGCCAAACCGCGATAATGGGTGACGGCAGGCTGCGGGCCTTTATCATCACGGGCAAATTTATCGGCGATCTTATCCAGTTCTTCGACCAGCGGGTAATCCAGCACGGCATCATCCATCAGCCAGCCACGCACAATCGCATGATAGCGTTTCTGAATTTGATGATGTTCAAATTGCTGGGACAGCAGCCGCCCGGCTTCGCTGGACAGCCCCATCAGCAGTACTCCGGAAGTCGGTCTGTCGAGTCGGTGGGCGGTAAAAACGTGCTGGCCAATCTGGTCGCGTACCGTTTGCATCACCACCACTTTCTCATCCCGGTCGAGCCAACTGCGGTGAACCAACCAGCCCGAAGGTTTGTTAACTGCGACCAGCCATTCGTCCTGATACAGAATCTCCAGCATCAGGCGTTATCACTTGTAAACAGTGCATCCAACTCCTGCAATGCCGTCAGCAGAATTTCGCGTTGCGGGTGATCGGCTGCCAACGCCATTTCGTAATACGGTGCGACGGCAAAAGCCTGCGGAAGCGGTTGAGCGTTATCAATCAGCGTATGCATGCGGGGAATCAATACCCATTGCAGCCACTCAACCGGCTCCATGGTATCCATACAAAAAGGCTGCGTGCTGGTAAACAGATGCTCTGCAGGCTCATCCAACCGCCAGTGATTATGTTCACGCAGTAGCGCTTCAAGCGCGTGTAACTGCTGGCGCACACGGTCATGAGTCGTCATGAAATTAACCTCAATGATGAAAAATCTGGCGCGAAGAATAGCACTAGTGAAGGGAAATAAAAAAAGGGAGCACTGTAAAAACAGTGCTCCCGGTTCGTTTCGCAGCGTTCCAGCTACTTTTAGTGCTCCCTGCTCATCCGTGACAACTTTTCCTGTGGTCTTGCGACCTTGTTCATCCTGAACTTGTGCATCCTGCTCACATCACCCCGATGTGAAAACTTCATCCTGAAGTGTCCTGGCCATCCTGACCCGCCGAACATCCTGACCGGCTCTCATTCTCCATCCTGGAGGTGTCCCTTAACGCATCCAGCGCTTTCCGCTTTGCTTCATCCTGAAGCCTGTCCTTGTAACACCGTCCTGGTGTGTCCTGCCGAAGAGCCATCATCCTGATGTTCTCTTCGTTGTGCGACTCCTTGTCGACAGATATAGAATCGCCTGTTTCGCCTTGTCTTACAAGATGCTTACAGACACTCCCTTAAGATTATTTTCGTATGAAAGTTGACAATAAAACATTAACTTTATGAATAATAAGGGATAATTATTTTATCCGTTCATTAAGTCTTTACTTATTACCTGGCAATGTCCTACAGGGTTTGTAAGAGATCTCTCACAAGGTTCAGGGCAATCTGGATTACAGAACTGGCTTAAGCTGAGTGAGAAATTCCGCAAGTGAGTCTGCCAGCACCGTTCGTTTACGGGTTCCCAGCGTTTCTTTGCACACTTCACCGGAGAGATTGCACACCGAAATAACGTCAAGCTCATTGTCCTGGGTGGCAATAAAAAGCGTAGGCGACAGCTTGAGGCGCTTTTGCGTAACCAGGTGACCAATCAGGTTTTCCTGAACGCGCCTGAAGTCGTCTTCGCTCCAGGTTTGCAGCAGCGTTAGTTTTTCATCCGCAAACTGCGCGTGCATGTCCCCGGCAAACTGGGTGGTGTAAAAAGCGTGAACGGCTGGTTGTATCACGATATCAAAGGCGCGTTCAACCGCATTGAGGTTTTTTTCGCCGACAAAAGGCTGAGGTTGCCAGAATACCGCATCGTCTGTGGAAGAAATGATGCACGGAGAAGGTACGCCATACAGCTCATCGCTGAGGGGCCAGCTGTTGTTTTTTTCGTACCATGCGTCGCAATAACGTGTCGTAAAGGCTGTCAACGCCTGCGCTGTCAATTCGTCCACTGATTTCTCTCTTCACAAAAGCCAGGATACACTTGTCGCATAGTGTATCTGGTTTATGACGGTGAAACATGTCCTCTTATGAAAATCATCAGGCGCTTGACGGCCTGACTCTCGGTAAATCAACAGATTACCGTGACAATTACGATGCCAGCCTGCTGCAGGGCGTTCCACGCAGCCTGAACCGCGACCCGCTGGATTTACAGGCCGATAATCTGCCTTTTCACGGTGCCGATATCTGGACGCTATATGAACTGTCTTGGCTGAATGCCAACGGTTTACCGCAGGTAGCGGTCGGTCATGTAGAACTGGATTACACCAGCGTAAATCTGATCGAATCGAAAAGCTTTAAGCTTTACCTGAACAGTTTTAACCAGACGCGTTTTGATTCCTGGGATGCGGTACGCCAGACGCTGGAAAACGATCTGCGCGCTTGTGCTCAGGGTGATGTCAGCGTAGCGCTGTACCGTCTTGACGAACTGGAAGGACAACCGATAGCCCACTTTAACGGCACCTGTATCGACAATCAGGATATTGTCATCGATAACTACCAGTTCAGCACAGAGTATCTGGAAAATGCCGTTGGCGGTGAAAAAGCGGTGGAAGAGACGCTGGTCAGCCATCTGCTGAAGTCTAACTGCTTGATCACCCACCAGCCGGACTGGGGCTCCATACAGATTCAGTATCGCGGACGAAAAATCGATCGCGAGAAGCTGCTGCGTTATCTGGTCTCCTTCCGTCACCATAATGAGTTTCACGAGCAGTGCGTGGAACGCATTTTCAATGACATTCTGCGCTTCTGCCAGCCGGAGAAACTGAGCGTTTACGCACGCTACACGCGACGTGGCGGCCTGGACATTAACCCATGGCGCACCAACACCGATTTCACCCCAGCAACGGGGCGCCTGGTACGTCAGTAATCTTTTTTCTCAATTTTGCGTGCCGGATTCCGCGCGCAAGGTTGTGAAAGGTCATAAGCCAGGGCTATTGTAATCAACAGGGAATGACGTGTTGCGTCCCATAAGGAGTTTACTTGATTACACATATTAGCCCGCTTGGCTCAATGGACATGTTGTCGCAGCTGGAAGTCGATATGCTTAAACGCACGGCCAGCAGCGACCTGTATCAACTGTTTCGTAACTGTTCGCTTGCCGTTCTGAACTCCGGCAGTTTGACCGACAACAGCAAAGAGCTGCTGTCACGCTTTGAAAGTTTCGACATTAACGTGCTGCGCCGCGAACGGGGCGTGAAGCTGGAACTGATCAACCCGCCTGAAGATGCGTTTGTTGATGGACGCATTATTCGCGCACTGCAGGCCAACCTGTTTGCTGTGCTGCGCGACATTCTGTTCGTCAATGGCCAGATCCATAACGCCGGTCGCTTTCAGCATCTGGATCTTGAAAGCTCGGTGCATATTACCAACCTGGTATTCTCGATCCTGCGCAATGCCCGGGCGCTACACGTGGGTGAAGCGCCGAACATGGTCGTCTGCTGGGGGGGTCACTCAATCAACGAAAATGAGTACCTGTACGCCCGTCGCGTTGGTACCCAGTTGGGCCTGCGCGAACTGAACATCTGTACCGGCTGTGGTCCGGGGGCGATGGAAGCGCCAATGAAAGGCGCTGCGGTCGGTCACGCCCAGCAACGATACAAAGACAGCCGCTTTATCGGTATGACCGAACCGTCAATCATTGCCGCTGAGCCGCCTAACCCGCTGGTTAACGAACTGATCATCATGCCGGACATTGAAAAACGTCTGGAAGCGTTCGTGCGTATCGCCCACGGTATAATCATCTTCCCAGGCGGCGTAGGGACAGCAGAAGAGCTGCTGTATCTGCTGGGGATCCTGATGAACCCGGCCAACAAAGATCAGGTTTTACCGCTGATCCTGACTGGACCAAAAGAGAGCGCCGATTACTTCCGCGTGCTGGACGAATTTATCGTGCACACGCTGGGGGAAGATGCGCGTCGCCACTATCGCATTATCATAGACGATGCAGCAGAAGTGGCTCGTCTGATGAAAAAAGCGATGCCGCTGGTGAAAGAGAACCGCCGTGACACCGGTGATGCCTACAGCTTTAACTGGTCGATTCGTATCGCGCCTGATTTGCAGATGCCGTTCGAGCCGTCCCATGAAAACATGGCTAACCTGAAGCTGTACCCGGATCAACCCGTGGAAGTACTGGCGGCAGACCTGCGCCGTGCGTTCTCGGGGATTGTAGCCGGTAACGTGAAGGAAGTCGGGATCCGCGCCATCGAAGAGTTTGGCCCGTACAAAATCCACGGTGACCGCGAAATGATGCGCCGCATGGACGATCTCCTGCAGGGCTTTGTTGCACAGCATCGTATGAAGTTACCAGGCTCCGCGTATATCCCTTGCTACGAGATTTGCGCCTAACCTCCAACAGCCGCCAGCAGACGCTATCGCGGTGACAGTTTTGTCCATATCAAAGCCGGGTTTGGCGCATCAGCCTCCCGGCTTTTTTTAGTGATACCAGCCACATAGCTCAGACGATAATATAAATAACGATGATGTTTCATTAAAAATAGCGCGCTACGCAAACGATTACCTTTAAAACTCAACCGTGATTTATCTTAGGAAATTATTATTAGTCGCCAAAATCCTCTAAAAACAACAGTTTTTACAGCGTAACGCTCGTATCTTCGCGCCTTCGCTTTCATGATATATGTCGTTAATGTTAGCCTTCGCGCCCGTAAATTCGCTTTGACTATTTTTTAACAGATTAATGGTCCAAATTTATCCACATAAAAGGTGGATTATTGCATTTGGGATCGCGATCACTGATACATTCATTACTAAAATGTATCTTTCCGCCCGCAAATTATTACGGCGAAAAATTATATAAAAAATCGCTCAACGAATTTCGATTTACAGTCGGGTATTTTCTCATTGGATTGACCCCAAACCCGACTTTTTAAGCTTCCTCCAGGAGAAATAGATGGAAAACACTCAAACCAGCACTATCGTTACGGGCCAGACCCGCAGCGCATGGCGCAAGACAGACACCATGTGGATGCTGGGCCTTTACGGCACGGCGATTGGCGCGGGTGTATTGTTCCTGCCGATTAACGCAGGCGTAGGCGGTATGATTCCGCTGATCATCATGGCGATCCTTGCTTTCCCAATGACCTTCTTTGCACACCGCGGCCTGACTCGCTTCGTGCTGTCCGGTAAAAATCCGGGTGAAGACATTACTGAAGTTGTAGAAGAACACTTTGGTGTAGGCGCAGGAAAACTGATTACCCTGCTCTACTTCTTCGCTATCTACCCAATTCTGTTGGTCTACAGCGTAGCAATCACCAACACCGTCGAAAGCTTCCTGACCCACCAGTTGGCAATTACGCCGCCGCCGCGCGCAATCCTGTCTCTGATCCTGATTGTCGGCATGATGACCATCGTGCGTTTCGGTGAGCAGATGATCGTGAAGGCAATGAGCATCCTGGTATTCCCGTTTGTTGCCGCCCTGATGCTGCTGGCGCTGTACCTGATCCCTCAGTGGAGCGGTGCCGTTCTGGAAACCCTGTCCTTTGACTCTGCAGCAACCACCGGCAACGGACTGCTGTTGACCCTGTGGCTGGCAATTCCGGTAATGGTGTTCTCCTTCAACCACTCACCAATCATCTCCTCCTTCGCCGTGGCGAAGCGTGAAGAATACGGTGATGAAGCTGAGAAGAAATGCTCTAAGATTCTGGCATTCGCTCACATCATGATGGTGCTGACCGTTATGTTCTTCGTCTTCAGCTGCGTATTTAGCCTGACCCCAGCGGATCTGGCCGCAGCGAAAGAGCAGAACATCTCTATCCTGTCTTACCTGGCAAACCACTTTAACGCGCCGATCATTGCCTGGATGGCACCGATCATCGCGATTATCGCTATCACCAAATCCTTCCTCGGCCACTACCTGGGCGCACGTGAAGGTTTCAACGGTATGGTGATTAAGTCTCTGCGCGGCAAAGGCAAAACCATCGAAATCAACAAACTGAACAAAATCACTGCGCTGTTCATGCTGGTAACCACCTGGATTGTGGCGACGCTGAACCCAAGTATCCTCGGTATGATTGAAACCCTGGGTGGCCCAATCATCGCGATGATTCTGTTCCTGATGCCGATGTATGCAATTCAGAAAGTACCGGCAATGCGTAAATACAGCGGCCATATCAGCAACGTCTTCGTTGTGATTATGGGCCTGATCGCTATCTCCGCTATTTTCTACTCTCTGTTCAGTTAATTCCCCTGCGCCGCTCCTCGGGGCGGCGCACCTCGATACACAATGGACGCCTCATGATTAGCGTATTCGATATTTTCAAAATCGGCATTGGCCCTTCCAGCTCCCACACTGTTGGCCCGATGAAAGCAGGCAAACAATTCACGGATGACCTGATTGCACGCGGAATTCTCACTGACGTAACCCGCGTAGTGGTTGATGTCTATGGCTCTTTGTCTCTGACGGGGAAAGGTCACCATACCGACATCGCGATTATTATGGGCCTGGCGGGTAATCTGCCGGATACCGTAGACATTGATGCCATCCCGGCCTTTATCCAGGATGTGAATACTCATGGACGTTTGCTGCTGGCGGACGGTCAACATGAGGTCGAGTTCCCGGTCGACAAGTGCATGAATTTCCATGCGGACAATCTGTCTCTGCACGAAAACGGGATGCGTATTACCGCACTGGCGGGCGAAAAAGCCATTTATAGCCAGACTTACTATTCCATTGGCGGTGGATTCATCGTTGATGAAGAACATTTTGGTTTACCGAACAACTCTCCGGTAAACGTGCCGTATCCGTATAAATCTGCGGCTGATTTGCAACGTCATTGCCAGGAAACCGGCCTGTCGCTTTCCGGTCTGATGATGCAAAACGAATTGGCGCTGCACAGCAAAGAAGAGCTGGAACAACACTTCGCCAACGTCTGGGACGTCATGCGCAGCGGGATTGAGCGCGGCATCACCACCGAAGGTGTATTGCCGGGCAAACTGCGCGTTCCACGTCGCGCGGCGGCGCTGCGTCGTATGCTGGTCAGCAGCGACAAAACCACCACTGATCCGATGGCGGTTGTTGACTGGATCAACATGTTCGCGCTGGCCGTGAACGAAGAAAACGCTGCCGGTGGACGCGTGGTTACAGCGCCAACTAATGGCGCATGCGGGATTGTTCCTGCCGTGCTGGCGTACTACGACAAGTTTATCCGCGAAGTGAACGCTAACTCGCTGGCACGCTACATGCTGGTCGCGAGCGCCATTGGTTCACTGTACAAAATGAACGCCTCTATCTCTGGCGCCGAAGTGGGCTGTCAGGGTGAAGTCGGCGTTGCCTGCTCCATGGCTGCGGCCGGTCTGGCTGAACTGCTGGGCGGTAGCCCAACGCAGGTGTGCATCGCGGCGGAAATCGGTATGGAACATAACCTGGGTCTGACCTGCGATCCGGTTGCCGGCCAGGTGCAGGTACCGTGCATTGAGCGTAACGCCATTGCTTCGGTTAAAGCAGTGAACGCCGCACGTATGGCGCTGCGCCGTACCAGCGAACCGCGCGTGTGCCTTGATAAAGTCATCGAGACCATGTACGAAACCGGTAAAGACATGAACGCCAAATACCGTGAAACATCTCGCGGCGGTCTGGCGATGAAGATTGTCACCTGCGATTAAGTCCCACCACGTTTCAGGATCTGTAGGCCGGATGAGGCGCTCGCCGCCATCCGGTCTACGGATAACGCTATTTCGCAACACTCGCCTCCCCTCTCCGTGAATGTTACCCTACAAACTTATTTGTTAGGGAGAACACCGTGGCCGTCCACCTGCTCATTGTCGATGCACTGAACCTTATCCGCCGCATTCACGCCGTACAGGGCTCACCCTGCGTAGAGACGTGCCAGCACGCGCTCGATCAGTTGATTGTGCACAGTCAGCCTACGCACGCCGTGGCGGTATTCGATGATGAAGCGCGCAACAGCGGCTGGCGTCACCAACGGTTGCCTGACTACAAAGCAGGTCGCCCCCCGATGCCTGATGAATTGCACCAGGAAATGCCCGCCTTACGCGCCGCTTTTGAACAGCGCGGCGTCTGCTGTTGGGTCTCCAGCGGGAATGAAGCCGATGATTTAGCCGCAACCCTGGCGGTTAAAGTGAGCCAGGCGGGACATCAGGCTACCATCGTCTCAACCGATAAAGGCTATTGTCAGTTGCTCTCCCCGACGCTGCGTATTCGTGACTACTTCCAGAAGCGCTGGCTGGATGCACCGTTTATTGAGAAAGAGTTTGGCGTGCTGCCGCAGCAGTTGCCTGATTACTGGGGACTGGCCGGGATCAGCAGTTCGAAAGTACCGGGGGTTGCAGGTATTGGTCCCAAAAGCGCCACGCAGCTGCTCGTACAGTTTCAACATCTGGAAGGCATTTACGCGCATCTTGATGAAGTACCGGACAAGTGGCGCAAGAAACTAGAGATGCACCAGGAGATGGCGTTTCTGTGTCGCGATATCGCACGGCTGCAAACGGACTTACATATCGACGGAAACCTGCAGCAATTACGGTTGGTGCGATAGGTCTGTTGCCGAATGGCGCTGTGCTTATCTGGCCTACACGTCGAACACCCCGGTAGGCCGGATAAGGCTTTCACGCCGTCACGCTGAAAAATTACCAGGCGGTGTGGTACAGCTCAACGATATCTCCAAGGTTCGCTTCACGCGGATTTCCCCCGGTACAAACATCGTCCAATGCCGCCTGCGCCAGCGCAGGAATATCCTCTTTACGTACGCCAACATCGCGTAAATGCAGTGGGATCCCTACATCGCGGTTAAGGGCGAAGACGGCATCCACTGCCGCTTTACGTGCCTCAGCCAGCGTCAGTCCTTCAACCTTAACTCCCATCACCCGGGCGATATCGCGGAATTTTTCCCCGGTGAATTCGGCGTTATAGCGCATCACGTGCGGCAGCAAAATGGCATTTGCTACGCCGTGCGGCGTGTTATAAAACGCACCTAACGGGTGTGCCATTCCATGCACTAATCCCAGACCAACGTTGGAAAAGCCCATCCCGGCCACGTACTGGCCCAGCGCCATCGCTTCCCCGGCCTGGGTATCGCCCGCAACGGAACCACGTAATGCCCCGGCTATCATTTCAATAGCTTTAATGTGCAGCGCATCGGTAAGCGCCCACGCAGCCCGCGTAATGTACCCCTCAATAGCATGGGTCAGGGCATCCACTCCGGTGGCGGCTTTTAGCGCCGCTGGCATACCGTCCATCATGTCAGCATCAATGAACGCTACCTGTGGGATGTCATGGGGGTCGACACAAACAAACTTACGCCGATTTTCTTCGTCAGTGATCACGTAGTTAATGGTCACTTCCGCTGCCGTTCCCGCGGTGGTGGGGATAGCCATAACCGGCACGCTCGGGTTGCGCGTTGGCGATAACCCTTCAAGGCTGCGTACATCCGCAAACTCAGGGTTATTATTGATAATGCCAATCGCTTTACAGGTATCCTGAGGGGAGCCTCCGCCGATGGCGATCAGATAGTCTGCGCCGCTTTGCTGAAAGACACCCAACCCTTCCTGCACCACCGCAATGGTTGGGTTAGGAATAACGCCTGAATAGATTTCCCATGCCAGACCAGCAGCATCCATTCGGGAAGTCACCTTATCGACAACGCCGCACTGCACCAGATTTTTATCAGTCACAATCAACGCCTTGCGATAACCACGACGGATGACTTCATCGGTTAATGCACCAACAGCTCCCCGGCCAAACCATGCCGTTTCGTTCAGAATCATTCTGTTCGCCATCGTATTTCTCCTTTTCGCTATGCGAAATTACTCTTCAATGCGTAATCCGTAAGATTTGAATTTCTCCAGCACAATGGCGATCTCCTCGTCATCCAGCACCGGCACCGGGTCAACAATCGCCAGCGTGCTCAGATAAAGGCGGGCCAGAACTTCCACTTCATGCGCCAACCACAGTGCTTTTTCCAAATTCGCTTCACAAGCAATCAACCCATGGTGCTGTAAAAGCGTTGCCTTACGGTTTTTCAGGGCGACGCTCACATGCTCTGACAGCTCTCGTGTACCAAACGTCGCATAAGGCGCACACGGAATAGAGTTCCCCCCTGCCGCCGCAATCATGTAGTGAATTGCCGGGATAGGGCGATTAAGAATAGAAACGGCCGTGCAATGTACGGCATGGTTATGGACAACCGCATTGGCATCCGGACGCGTCTGGTATGCCGCCAGGTGAAAACGCCATTCACTGGAGGGTAATTGTCCTTTATCATATTTCCCATCGTTATCTACATACACGATCATATTTTCAGTAAGTCTTTCGTAAGGAATACCGCTGGGCGTGATCAGCATCCCATTTTCATAACGCGCACTCACATTTCCCGCCGTCCCCTGATTCAATCCAAGGCTGGTCATTTCAAGGCAGGTTTCAATGATTTCTCGCGACAAACGCATTCTTTCCATAATGATTCTCCGGGTACAGTTTCCCCTCGTCTTTATTGCGAAAAATGCAGCCGCAGAGTAAGACGGGTCAGGTTTCAGATACAGGCAGCCACTGAACGTATATATTCAGGTTCAGTAGGCCGATTTATTTATAGCGGCGTATTAAGGTTGTCTTACGCGCTTAATAAGTTTCATCTCAACTTTTACAGTTTCTTTAATTGGCTGGTCATCAATAGCACTCATCATCATATCGAACGCTTTTTCCGCCCAAACATTTTCATCCTGCTGCATTGACCAGACATTATTGGCGAGGAATCCCAGCATTGGGTGTTCATCGAATGTCCCAATGTTAATTTCAGGTGGAATTGTGCCAAAACGATTACGAATAGCATTAATGGCCCCCTCCAGTACGGGTAATGATGAGGCGATAAATGCCTGTGGACAACCCTGTTCGCCGATCAACTCATCCATCAGTCGATAACCCCCCTCGGGCGTGTTGTCCGGACCTTCGCGCACCCAATCGCTATGCAAAATACCATTATTGTTCAATGCATTAAGATAACCTTGCAAACGGTCGCCGATGCTGGGTAATCCGGTATCTCCCACCAAAAACCAGATCGGCGACTTTCCAGCGTCAAACAAACTTTGCGTCAATTTTTCGCCGCCCAAAATGTTATGGCTTTCTACCAGAGCGTTATCGGTATACTTAAAATCACGGTCAAGTAACACCATCGGTTTTCTGACCTGACGTAAATGGTGCTGCTGATTCTCTAATGTTGAGGGAACAATAAAAAGGCCATCGACATTGCGAGCTATTAACGCTTTGGTCAGTTTATTTTCGTAATCAACATCGTCATAGGTACAGCTAATCGTTAGCTGATAACCGGAACGACGACAGCGTTGCTCAAGTTTTTCTGCGAGTGTGGCAAAAAACACGTTAGAAATATTGGGCACAATCAATCCCAACGTATCCGTTTTATTCAATTTCAGGCTGCGTGCTGAATGGTTAATGACGTAACCATAGCGCTCGACATATTCATTAATACGCGTTTGGGTTTTGACACTGATTCGATATTGCTCTGCTTTCCCGTTCAGCACCAGTCGTACGGTCGTAACCGATAAATTCAGATCGCTGGCTATCTGTTCTACTGTTTTAGCCATTTATATGCCCCAGTTCACATCCAAAAACGTCAATCTACAATCATAAAAGTATTTTAAACTTTTGTCTTACTGCATAAGTTGGTTAATCGCCTGCTGCTGATCCCACATCATCAGATAAGCCTGATATTTGCGGTCATAGAAGTTCCGCCGTGCCGGGTTAGCCTTAATCACCTCGCCTGATCGAACCATCGCCTGGCATGCAGATGGAATATTTTCCCACGCGCCGCAGGCAACCGCGCCGGTGATGGCCGCCCCTAACGTCACCGCATCCTCTTCCTGCATCAGATGAATATCGCATCCGGTGGCATCGGCATATTCTCGCAACCACAGTGGATTATGCGTTGCGCCGCCGCACAGCGTCAGTCGGGAAATGGTGTGACCGTTTTCGCGCATCACTTCCATAATATGCCGCGTACCGCAGGCGATCGCCTGTAATGTCGCCAGGTACAGACGAGCAACCTGCATCTCGCCTCGCTCAAGAGTCAAACCGCAAACACTCCCCCGGGCATCGGGTCGCGCGCGCGGTGAACGATTGCCGTGGTGATCGGCCAGCACATGCAAATAACGACCAGGCTCTGACTCCTGCGCCTCAAGTTCGGCAACCCATTCATTAACTAAAACGATGGGATGGCAACCCCGCGCCTCAGCCTTGTGAAATAGCGCCGCGCTGGCTCCTGACTCCTGAAGCGTCCAGTCGACTAACGCCCCAGCGGCACTTTGCCCCCCTTCTGTCAGCCAGTAGCCTGGCAGCATGGCTGACCAGTACGGCCCCCATACACCAGGTGTATGAATTTCCTGCTCGCTGCACAGCATATGGCAATTTGACGTTCCGCTGATCAACGCCAACGTCCCCTCAGGCTCAACACCAGCAAGCGCTACTCCGCCCGCATGGGCATCAATCATTCCGCTGGCGACGACCACTGCAGTCGTCAGCCCCAGCGCCTGGGCCGCATCGGTGCTAAGCGTTCCAACGGCAGCGCCTGGCGGCAGGATCCGCGACGGGATTTTGCCCAACAAATCCGTTAGCTCAACAGCGTCAAGCAGGGAGTGGCTAAAGCGTTGTTCATGTGCCAGATAGTTCCATTTACACGTCAGCGTGCACAGACCAGCAACATCACAGGCGGTAGCTTTAGAGACCAGAAAGTCCGCCAGATCGTAGAAGCGATACGCACTCTGCCAGGTGGCTGGAAAATGGTTTTTCAACCACAGTACTTTAGGAAGCTCCATTTCGACGCTGACTTCACCGCCAACGTAGCGCAGAGCCGGATCCTGCGTGGCGTTTATACGTTGCGTCTCCTGCGCCGCACGATGATCCATCCACATGATGATGTTATGGTCTGATGGTTCGCCTGGCGAAACTGCCAGACCCCGCCCCTGTTCATCCAGTGCCACCAATGAACAGGTGGCATCAAATCCCAATGCGCGAATCTCCTCAATGCGAACCTCGGATGACGACACCGCCTCCTTCACTGCATGGCAAACCTGCTGCCAGATTTCTGCAGATGACTGCTCAACCCGCTCAGGACCGGGTCGAAACTGCGAGATGGCGTGTGTCGCAAAAGCCAGCCGTTTGCCACTGGCATCAAAGACACCAGCCCTGACGCTGGCGGAACCGACATCCACACCGAGGAAATATCCACTGCCCATAGTAACTCCCTGACGCTGGCGAATGATGGGGCGAGCACTTCGCCCCAACGGTGTTATTTTTTACCAAATGGGTGTAACAGCTTGTCAATTTCCGGGGTGTCAATGTTCTTCGCATTAACGAATTTAACCGGAATATCAATTTCTTTCGGTACAGACTGACCCGATACCGCTGCATTTAGTGTCTTGATACCCTGGTAGCCAATCTGATAAGCGTCCTGCACGACAAAGCCCTGAATGACCCCAGACTTCAGGAAAGCAATGATTGCCTCGGTGCTATCAAAACCAATCACTTTCACTTTGCCTTTCAGGTTTTGACTATCAATGGCGTTTGCTACGCCCAGCGTTGAGCCTTCATTGGTGCCATAAATCCCTGCAATATCAGGGTTGGCCTGGATCATATCGATGGTTTTATCCATCGCTTTTTGCGGATCGCCATCGCTGTACTGGACCGGTAGCACCTGGATTTCCGGGTATTTCTCCTTCATGCGGGCAATAAACCCTTCCGAACGCTCAATCGCTGAGGAGGTCCCCGCTACGTGCGCAATAATGCCCACTTTACCTTTGCTACCCACTTCCGCAGCCAGTGCATCCGCCGCTTCAGCACCGGCTTTACGGTTATTCGTGGCGACAAAGCTCACTGGAATATCGGAATTCACGCCGGAGTCAAACGTCACAACTTTAATGCCGCGTGAATTTGCGGTCTCAACTAATGGCGCCAGCGCATTGGCATCTAACGCTGCCAGCAATAGCCCATTGGGTTTTTGCGCCATCGCGTTTTCAACTAGCTGAATCTGCTCGGCAATCTGAGTTTCATCCGCCGGGCCAACATAGCTGGTTTTATCACCCGACTCTTTTGCTGCCGCTTCCGTCCCCATTTTTACGGTTTGCCAGAATTCATGCTGGAAACCTTTACTGACCACCGGAAGGTTCATATCTTTAGCCAATACGCTGGATGTCATACAGGCCAGCAGGGATAACGCATAGACAAAATTCCTGGTTCTCATTGTTTTACTCCGTTCTGAGTGAGTCACCCTAAACGTCAGGGTTATGATGCCCCGTGACTTCCGGGAGCGTAAATCAACGAATTTTTTTGCGTAATGTATCGAGATAAACCGCAGCAATGACCACCACGCCCATGGCCACCATTTGCCAGAACTGGGAAACCCCCATCAGGTTCAGACCGTTTTTCAACACGCTCATAATGAATGCGCCGATGATAGTCCCGCCGATGGTGCCAATTCCTCCCATCAGGCTCGTACCGCCAATAACAACCGCCGCGATGGCTTCCAGTTCATAACCCACGCCAACCGTTGGCTGACCAGAGTTCAGACGTGAGGCCAGAATAACGCCGGCGATCCCGGTCAGCAGACCACAAAAGGCGTAGACGAAAATTTTGACGCGTTGAACTTTAATACCGGAAAGATGTGCGGCCACCTCATTGCTACCCACAGCGTAAACATAGCGACCAATCACCGTTTTCTTCAGGATGTAGGCGGCGATTAGCGCCACCACCACCAGGTAAAAAACGGGATAAGGCAACACATCGAACAAACGTCCCTGGGCCAGCATTTTGAAGGTGGGGTAATCAGCGAAATAAATCGCACGACCATCTGTCATCACCATATTGATGCCTCTGACGGACATCATCAGGCCCAGCGTGGCGATAAAAGGTGGGATAGTCATTTTGGTGACCAGCAGACCATTGATATAGCCGCATAATCCACCGGCCAGCACCCCGGCCAGAATACATACGGGCAGAGGCAATCCCAGCGTGGCGCTGATGCCCACCGCAACACCAGAAAAGGCCACCACCGAGCCAAGAGAAAGGTCGATTCCTGACGTGATAATGACGAAGGTAACGCCAATCGCCATAATGCCAATCACTGAAGTTTGCAGAGCGATTGTCATGATGTTTTCAGTGTTAAAGAAAAATGGCGAACCAAAGCTAAAAAATATTACTAAAATAATCAGACTCAAAAGCGGCGCAAGGCGCATTAAAAGTTCTTTGTTAATTTTTATTTTCTTATTATTGCTGTCTGAAGAGGTTACAGAGATAGTCATAAATTAGTCCTCTAACGTCGCATATTGCATGATTTTTTCTTGTGTGGCGTCATCAGAAGCTAACTCCCCGGTAATACGTCCATTACGCATCACTAAAATGCGATCGCACATACCCAGCACTTCCGGTAATTCAGAGGAGATCATGATAATTGACTTCCCTTTTGCCACCAGTCGATTCATTAATTCATAAATCTCAAGTTTGGCACCCACATCAATACCGCGAGTGGGTTCATCAAAGATGAGAATATCGGTGTCTTTACACACCCATCTGGCAATAATAATTTTCTGCTGATTACCACCACTTAAATTCAGAGCAGCCTGTTCTAAATGTGGTGTTTTAATGCGTAGGGCTTTCACCTGTTCTTCGCTGGTTTTCTGACAACGTTTGCTGTCCACGTTGCCATAACGATCGGAATACTCAGGATAATTGCCCAACATAATATTGCGCTCAACGGACAGTCCTAATGCCAGCCCCTCTTTTTTCCTGTCCTCGGTTAAATAGCTGATACCCTGTTTGATAGCATCAGGAATATCTTTAATTACCGTCACGCTACCGTTCAGCTTGAGGGTTCCGCCATCAATGGGATCCGCACCAAAAATCGCCCGCGCCAGCTCAGTACGTCCTGCCCCCATCAGACCGGCGAAGCCCAAAATTTCGCCCTGATACAGAGTGAAATCAATATTGTTCAATACGCCATTGCGCGTCAGACCGCTTACTTCCAACACCGGCTTGCGTTGAGCCAAAGGTTCGCGGCGAGGATAGATATTGCCAAGATCGCGCCCAACCATCATGGCAATCAGATCGCTAATTTTAACCGCATCATAATCCACAGTGGCAATAAACTGACCATCCCGCATCACCGTCGCGCGATCGGCGATCAGCGCCAGTTCCTCTAATCTGTGCGAGATATAAACAATGCCCGTTCCCTGTTCTTTCAGCAAACGAGTTACCTGAAATAAGCTGTCAATTTCCGTTTCAGTCAGCGCTGCCGTCGGTTCATCCATAATAAGAATCTTGGCATTCACCGATATCGCTTTAGCAATCTCAACCATTTGTTGTTGCGCGACGGTCAGATCGGCCACCAGCGTTTCTGGAGAGATATTCAGGTTTAATTTTTGCAAAATATCGATAGCTGCCTGTCGCTGTTGTTTATCATCCAGACGCCAGCGATTATTTTTGCAAAACTCCCTGCCAATAAATATATTTTCTTCCACCGTGAGTTCAGGGAAAAGGTTAAACTCCTGGTGAATGATGGTGATACCTGCGTTTTGTGCACTCAACGGATTCGCAAAAGTAACAGGTTGTCCCTCAAAAATAATATCCCCTTCATCAGGCTGATAAACACCGGATAAAATCTTCATCAACGTAGACTTTCCTGCGCCATTCTCACCCAGCAGCGCATGAACCTCTCCTTTGCGTAAAGCAAAATCCACATTACTCAACGCTAATACGCCGGGAAAACGTTTCGTAATATGACTCATCTGTAAAAATGTTTCAGACATTGCTGCTTTCCTCAATATACAGAAACTGCAATCAGTGAATCAGGCGCAAAACGTTGCCAGGAAGCCATCGTCACCGTTAATGCGAATACTACCTATAAGTTCATATGCGTTTTATCAATTATGCTAACTCGAGTTAGCGAAGTGCCTTTTAAAGCTATTTTAGCTACTCAAAATAGCCAAATCATTTGGTTTAAAACTGTGACGCTGAACAGACAATTTATTATAAATAATTAATTTAAAAAGGATTTATTGAAAATACCCGTCCTGGTTTATTTGACACAGATCGAATTTTAACCACTTCTCGTGAAGCCTCTCACAGTTCCACAACAAAAAAGTTGTGCAAAAAACTCTCTAATACCTAAGCTAACTCGAGTTAGCAAAAATGGGTTATTCAGCCAACTGCGACAGTGGTGTTCAACATCCGCTTTTGCAGCACGGCATAAAGTGAGATGAGGAACCTCGAATGAACAAAAATAGCTTACCGAAAATTGGAATTCGTCCGGTGATTGATGGGCGCCGTATGGGTGTTCGTGAATCGCTCGAAGAGCAAACCATGAATATGGCTAAAGCCACTGCTGCGCTGATCACAGAGAAACTTCGTCACGCCTGTGGCGCACAAATTGAATGTGTGATTGCCGACACTTGCATTGCCGGGATGGCTGAATCTGCCGCCTGTGAAGAAAAATTCAGCAGCCTGAACGTAGGCGTGACGATTACTGTTACCCCATGCTGGTGCTACGGTAGCGAAACCATCGACATGGATCCGATGCGCCCGAAAGCTATCTGGGGCTTTAACGGAACAGAACGTCCCGGCGCAGTTTATCTGGCCGCAGCATTGGCTGCGCATAATCAAAAAGGACTTCCCGCCTTCTCTATTTACGGCCATGACGTACAGGATGCCGGTGACACCACGATTCCTGCCGATGTTGAAGAAAAATTGCTGCGCTTTGCCCGCGCGGGCCTGGCGGTTGCCAGTATGAAAGGCAAAAGCTACCTGTCCGTAGGCGGTGTTTCAATGGGCATTGCCGGCTCGATTGTCGATCATAACTTCTTTGAATCCTGGCTGGGAATGAAGGTTCAACCCGTTGATATGACCGAACTGCGTCGTCGCATCGACCAAAAAATCTATGACGAAGCTGAGCTGGAAATGGCGCTGGCGTGGGCGGATAAAAACTTCCGCTACGGTGAAGATCAGAACGCACAGCAATATAAGCGTAACGCAGAGCAGAGCCGTGCGGTGCTGAAAGAGAGCCTGCTGATGGCCATGTGCATTCGCGACATGATGCAGGGTAACCAGAAACTGGCAGACAAAGGTCGGGTTGAAGAGTCGCTGGGGTATAACGCGATTGCCGCAGGCTTCCAGGGCCAGCGTCACTGGACCGATCAATACCCGAATGGCGATACCGCCGAAGCACTGCTCAACAGCTCCTTTGACTGGAACGGCATTCGCGAACCGTTCGTTGTCGCCACCGAAAACGACAGCCTGAACGGCGTGGCGATGCTGTTTGGTCATCAACTCACCGGCACAGCGCAGGTCTTTGCCGATGTGCGAACCTACTGGTCGCCAGAGGCGGTTGAACGCGTCACGGGTAAACCGCTAACCGGCCTTGCTGAGCACGGTATTATTCACCTGATTAACTCCGGCTCGGCAGCACTGGATGGCTCCTGCAAACAGCGCGACGGCGAAGGGAAACCGACCATGAAGCCGCACTGGGAAATCTCACAGAAAGAGGCGGATGATTGCCTGGCGGCTACCGAATGGTGTCCGGCTATTCACGAATACTTCCGCGGCGGCGGCTATTCTTCTCGCTTCCTGACCGAGGGCGGCGTGCCGTTCACCATGACCCGCATCAACATCATCAAAGGCCTGGGCCCGGTGCTGCAAATCGCGGAAGGCTGGAGCGTGGAATTGCCGAAAGAGATGCACGACCAGCTTGATGCGCGCACCAACTCCACCTGGCCAACCACCTGGTTTGCCCCGCGCTTAACCGGTAAAGGCCCGTTCAGCGATGTCTATTCCGTCATGGCTAACTGGGGCGCAAACCACGGCGTACTGACGATAGGTCACGTGGGCGCGGACTTTATTACGCTCGCCGCCATGCTGCGTATCCCGGTTTGTATGCACAACGTGGAAGACGAAAAAATTTACCGCCCTTCAGCCTGGGCAGCCCATGGTATGGATATGGAAGGCCAGGATTATCGCGCCTGCCAGAACTACGGCCCGCTGTATAAGCGTTAATGCGACTCTGGCCCGGTGGCGCAAGCTTACCGGGCCTGCGCAGTGAATTTTGTAGGCCGGGTAAGCGCTGCGCCATCCGGCTACGTTTGGGGAGCGAATATGAAACAAGACGTTATCCTGGTTCTCGACTGTGGCGCGACCAACGTGCGGGCTATCGCCGTTGACCGACAGGGAAAGATTGTCGCCCGCGCAGCAACCCCGAACGCCAGTGACATCGCAACAGAAAACAGTACCTGGCATCAATGGTCGCTGGAGTCCATTCTGCAACGCTTCGCCGACTGCTGTCAGCGCCTCTGCACGCAACTGGCCGCCTGCCATGTCCGCGGGATCGCCGTCACCACTTTTGGCGTTGACGGCGCGCTGGTTGATAAGAACGGCAAGCAGCTGTATCCGGTGATTAGCTGGAAATGCCCACGCACCGCAGCGGTGATGGAGAATATTCACCGCTACATATCACCGCAGCAATTGCAGGAAATTTCCGGCGTCGGCGCATTTAGCTTCAACACGCTGTATAAACTGGTGTGGCTGAAAGAAAACCATCCGCAATTTCTGGAGCAGGCGCACGCCTGGTTGTTTATCTCGTCGCTTATCAACCACCGTTTAACCGGCGAGTTCACTACAGATATCACCATGGCGGGCACCAGCCAGTTGCTGGACATCCGGCAGCGCGATTTTAGTCATGACATTTTACAGGCTACGGGTATACCGCGCCGTCTGTTCCCGCGTCTGGTTGAAGCAGGCGAACAGATTGGGGCTTTGCAACCAGAGGCTGCCAGCCTGCTCGGGCTTACGGCGGGAATTCCGGTCATCTCTGCCGGACACGACACGCAGTTTGCGCTATTTGGCGCTGGAGCCCAGCCAGATGAACCGGTGCTCTCTTCCGGCACATGGGAAATTCTGATGGTGCGCAGTGCGCAGGTGGATACCTCCCAGCTCAGCCAATATGCGGGTTCCACTTGTGAGCTGGATAGCCAGGCTGGACTGAATAACCCCGGCATGCAGTGGCTGGCTTCCGGTGTACTTGAGTGGGTGCGTAAGCTGTTGTGGACTGCCGACACCCCCTGGCAGACGTTGATTGACGAAGCCAGGGCCATCCCGGCAGGCGCCGAAGGCGTGAAGATGCACTGCGACCTGCTGGCCTGTCAGAATGCGGGCTGGCAAGGGGTTACGCTCAATACCACCCGTGGGCACTTTTATCGCGCCGCGCTGGAAGGACTGACAGAACAGCTGCAGCGAAACCTCCATACGCTGGAAAAAATCGGTCATTTCCAGGCCACAGAACTGCTATTGGTTGGTGGGGGAAGCCGTAACGCGTTGTGGAATCAGATCAAAGCGAATGTTCTCGGGATACCTGTCAAAGTGCTGGATGACGCCGAAACCACCGTGGCAGGTGCCGCAATGTTTGCGTGGTCGGGCATTGGGGGATTTGCCTCACCGGAACAGGCACGCGGGCAGGTATGCTACCAGTACCGTTACTTCTATCCGCAAACCGAATCCGAACTAACAGGAGTTGAGTAACATGCTCAAAACAATATCTCCCTTAATTTCGCCCGACCTGCTGAAGGTGCTGGCTGAGATGGGCCACGGCGATGAGATTATATTTTCCGATGCCCACTTCCCGGCCCACAGCATGGGACCGCAGGTTATCCGCGCCGACGGTCTGCTGGTCAGCGACCTGCTACAGGCAATTATTCCGCTCTTTGAACTGGACAGCTATGCCCCACCGCTGGTGATGATGGCGGCTGTTGAAGGCGATGCCCTCGATCCTGACGTCGAGGCCCGCTATCGTCAGGCGCTTTCACTGCAAACCCCCTGCCCGGACATCACGCATATTGACCGCTATGCCTTCTATGAACGCGCGCAACAGGCGTTTGCGATCGTTATCACAGGAGAGCGGGCAAAGTACGGGAATATTCTATTAAAAAAAGGAGTAACCCCGTAATCGCTGGTCTGAATGCCCGTCAGCTACGGGCATTCATCATAAGATGAGGATCAGGACATGAAAGCGGCGCGCCAGCAGGCGATCGTAGATCTGCTTACCAACCACAAAAATCTGACAACCGAAACCCTTGCTTTGCAACTTAAGGTCAGCAAAGAGACCATCCGCCGCGATCTCAGCGAGTTACAAGCCCAGGGAAAAGTGCTGCGCAATCACGGGCGGGCCAAAGTGATTCATCGGGAAAATCAGGACAGCGGCGACCCGTTTCATATGCGACTCAAAAGCCACTATGCCCACAAAGCGAATATTGCCCGCGAAGCGCTGGCATGGATCGAAGAAGGTATGGTGATAGCCCTGGACGCCAGCTCAACGTGCTGGTACCTGGCGCGACAGTTACCGGACATCAACATTCACGTCTTTACCAACAGCCAGCCCATTTGCCAGGAATTGGCTAAACGCGAACACCTTCAGCTCATCAGCTCCGGCGGTCGCCTTGAGCGTAAATACGGTTGCTATGTTAACCCCTCGCTCATCTCGCAGCTCAAACCACTCGAGATCGATCTGTTTATTTTTTCCTGCGCAGGGATCGACAGCGACGGCGCACTCTGGGACTCTAACGCGACCAATGCCGACTTCAAGTCCATTCTGCTTAAGCGCGCAGCGCAGTCATTATTGCTGATCGATAAAAGTAAATTTAATCGTTCGGGGGAGGCCCGGATTGGGCATCTGGATGATGTGACGCATATTATTTCAGATACGCCGCTAATTGAAACAATACAGGCCGGATGAGACATTTACGCCTTCATCCGGCCTGCAATTTTACCTTATCGCTCGTCGCGACGACCACCAACAGCAGCCCACAGGCGACGGACGTGCACGGTGACTTCTTCACGGTCATGATACAGCTGACGCGCCTGAATCTGGGCATTTACGCCATGCTCGTCAAGCTGTGCCTGAATATAAGCCAGGTTTTGCGACACCTCTTCGTAGCGTTTTTTCATCGGCAGCTTGAGGTTGAAAATAGTCTCTCGACACCAGCCGTTGACCAGCCATTGCGCCATCAGGGCGGCAACCTTCGCGGGCTTTTCCACCATGTCGCAAACCATCCACGAAATGTTATTGCGATTTGGCCGGTACTTAAATCCGTCTTCGCGCAGCCAGGTAACTTGTCCGGTATCCATCAGGCTTTGCGCCATCGGACCATTATCCACGGAGTAAACCCACATGTTGCGTTTAACTAGTTGATAGGTCCAACCGCCCGGGCATGCCCCTAAATCCACCGCATACATTCCGTTAGCCAGACGTTCATCCCACTCATCGGCAGGAATAAACACGTGCAGCGCTTCTTCCAGCTTCAGTGTTGAACGGCTCGGCGCATCGGCCGGGAACTTCAGACGCGGAATGCCCATGTAGAACGGGGAGTTATTGTCAGGCCAGGAATAGCCGGTATAGCAACAGCCTGGTGCGATAAAGAACACATGAACCACCGGACGTTTTGGCGTTTCATATTTTGCCAGCACGCCCGCTTCCCGCAGCGCCGCGCGCAGTGGTACGGTAAATTTACGGCAAAATTTAACCAACTCTTTGCTTTCATTGGTATCAGCAACTTCAACGCGCAGATCGCCGCCTTTCTCTACCACGCCCTGCAACATGCCGACAATCGGCGTAATGCGGTCTTCCGGCGGTAAATATTGCAGCAGTTCGCCCACCACAAACATTTGACGGGCAAAAATCAGCGAGCTAAACGGCAACTCTTTCACTAACTTTTCGGCATCGTCCTGCTGATAGCATTCGAAGATGACGTAACCCGCATTGTCTTTCACGCGGGCAAAACCGAAGATTTCCCGGCGTCCTGCTTTATCCGTAATTTCTGCGGCGCACTCTTTTTCAAAACCTGGGCGACACAACAATACAACCTTATTCATGGCTAACGCCCTTACGTTTCAATCGAATAGCGCCCACTAACATCAGCGCCCAGCCCACAAGGAAGCTGAAACCACCGACGGGGGTAACAAACGCCCACAGGCGTAAATGCGAGAGCGCGAGGCAATACAGGCTGCCGCTAAACAGCACCGTTCCTAATGCCAAAAACACGCTACTCCAGTAAAACCAAATGCTAATGCGCCGCTGCATGGCGACGGCCAGGCCAAATATAGCCAGCGTATGGAACGCCTGATACTCGAGGCCAGTCTGGATCCACCCCATCTCAACGACACCGAGGGTTTTACTCAGAACATGTGCCCCAAAGGCGCCCAACGCCACAAAGATAAAGCCACTTACGGCGGCAAAAATCAGCATAAAACGGCTGGTCATGTGAATACCCTACGTAAATTATTGTTCATAACGAAAGCGGAATTTTTCTTGTTCCGTGGCCGCTTTCGCCAGAATCCACTGACGGAAGGCGGCTATTTTACCCAGTTCTGCCTGACTGTCATGACAAACCAGATAAAATGCGTTTTTGCTGACCAGAACATCATTAAACGGACAGACCAGACGTCCGGCTTCTATTTCGGATTGCGCCATGACGTTATTAGCCAACGCAATTCCCTGTCCATGGATAGCAGCCTGGAGCACCATGGCGCTATGGCTGAAGATGGGTCCCTGCTGTACGTTGATATGATTCAGGCCAAGCTGGCGCGTATAGGCTTGCCAGTCACGGCGTGACGCATCGTGCAATAATGTGTGTTTCGCCAGATCTTCGGGCGTCTTTAGCGGTTTATCACCGGTGAGTAATAGCGGCGAGCAGACCGGCAATAGATATTCTGCGTACAACTTTTCAACGCGCAGACCCGGCCAGTTGCCACGTCCGTAGAAAATCGCCACATCAACATCGTCAGCCAGTTTGTCTTCCTGACGGTCCACAGCCTGGATCCTGACATCGATTCCCGGATAAGCTGAGTTAAAGCTAGAGAGTCTGGGAACCATCCATTGGATTGCAAAACTGGGCAATAAACTCACAGTGAGCGCACCTTTTGCACTGCGTGCCTGAAGTTTACGCGTCGCGTCGGTTAATTGCGAAAAAATCTCTTTGATGTCGAGAAAGTAGCTTTGGCCTTCTTCCGTTAACAGCAAAGATCGATTGCGTCGACGAAACAGCTTCAGCCCCAGGAAATCCTCAAGTGACTTGATTTGATGACTTACTGCGGCCTGCGTCACAAAAAGCTCTTCTGCTGCGCGCGTAAAGCTCAAATGACGCGCTGCAGCATCAAAAACACGCAACGCATTTAGGGGTGGTAATCGTTTTGACATGACTTTTAGGCTTTGATGTTAAATGAATTTAACAATTAACCAACAGGTTGTAACCTATTAGTTTTTTTTATCTGAGCCATTATAAATTGTCCGTTGAGGTTCTACCAGCAAATACCTATAGTGGCGGCACTTCCTGAAGCCGGAACGAAAAGTTTTATCGGAATGCGTGTTCTGGTGGGCTTTTGGCTTACGGTTGTGATGTTGTGTTGTTGTGTTTGCAATTGGTCTGCGATTCAGACCATGGTAGCAAAGCTACCCTTTTTCACTTCCTGTACATTTACCCTGTCTGTCCATAGTGATTAATGTAGCACCGCCAAATTGCGGTGCTTTTTTTTGTCCGACTCTTTGTCGATGGACGACCGGTTAGTTATCCAGTTCTACCATCTCTTTCACATCGGTACGGTTAATCTGCTGTTTGTTGCCGTTAGCGTCTTTATACGAAATCATCCCCGTTTCATTGTCGGTCTGTGGCTTACCATCAGATACGATTGATCGACCATCATTGGTGTGCATCACGTAATTCGAACCAGAACAGGCGCTCAGGGCAAAAGTCAGCATACAAGCAGAGATAATTGCGGCAGTCTTTTTCATCTTTTTCTCCTTAAAGCGATTTATGCTATTAAAAACACACTCCGTAACAGGCTAAATTGCTCGCCTAACGGTATATAGCATAAGACACTGCGTGGACTTTGCCAGGATATCCAGAGTATTCCGATGGTTAGCCCCCCCCTTGTATCAGCGCCCTTTTTGCGCCACGATCGGTTTACTGAACTGAGGAATACCATGAACGCTTTTAACCCCGCGCAGTTTCGCGCGCAATTTCCCGCACTCAACGATGCTGGCGTCTATCTCGACAGCGCTGCTACAGCACTGAAGCCGCAGGCAGTGATTGAGGCCACCCATCAGTTTTATAGCCTGAGCGCCGGGAACGTCCACCGCAGCCAGTTTGCCGAAGCACAGCGCCTGACCGCACGCTATGAAGCCGCGCGGGAAAAAGTCGCAAGCCTGATTAATGCGCCGGATGACAAAACAATCGTCTGGACCCGCGGTACGACGGAAGCGATCAACATGGTTGCCCAAAGCTATGCGCGACCGCGCTTACAACCGGGTGATGAGATTATCGTTAGCGCAGCAGAGCATCATGCCAACCTCGTGCCCTGGCTGATGGTGGCGGAGCAAACGGGGGCGAAGGTCGTCAGGCTGCCGCTTAACGCCCATTTATTGCCAGACGTTGAATGCCTCACGCAACTCATCACTCCACGCAGCCGCATTCTGGCGCTTGGGCAGATGTCGAACGTTACCGGCGGTTGCCCGGATCTGGCCCGCGCCATTACGCTCGCCCATGCGGCTGGAATGGTGGTGATGGTGGATGGTGCCCAGGGGATTGTCCATTTCCCCGCCGACGTACAGCAATTAGACATTGATTTCTATGCGTTCTCGGGCCACAAGCTGTATGGCCCCACCGGCATTGGCGTGCTGTACGGTAAACCGGAACTGCTGGATGCCATGTCTCCCTGGCTCGGTGGCGGTAAAATGATTAGCGAAGTCAGTTTTGACGGTTTCACCACCCAGGCTGCTCCATGGAAGCTGGAGGCCGGTACGCCTAACGTTGCTGGCGTTATCGGGCTAAGCGCGGCGCTCGAATGGCTGGCGGACGTTGACGTGGTGCAGGCCGAAAACTGGAGCCGGGGTCTGGCGACGTTGGCAGAAGATGCGCTGGCGAAACGCCCCGGCTTTCGCTCCTTCCGCTGCCAGGACTCCAGTCTGTTAGCCTTTGATTTCGCAGGCGTTCATCACAGCGACATGGTGACGTTGCTGGCCGAATATGGCATTGCACTGCGTGCAGGACAACACTGTGCGCAACCGCTGCTGGCAGAACTGGGCGTGTCCGGGACGCTACGCGCCTCATTTGCACCTTATAATACGCAAAGTGATGTAGATGCGTTGGTCGCAGCCGTTGACCGCGCGCTGGAAATATTGGTGGATTAATGACAAGCCCTCTGTTCGCCGGACACCCGTTTGGCACAACCGTAACGGAAGAGACGTTACGCAATACCTTTACCCCGCTCACCCAGTGGGAAGATAAATATCGCCAGCTGATTCTGCTGGGTAAGCAGTTGCCAGCGCTTCCTGATTCGCTAAAGGCACAGGCCAAAGAGATCGCGGGCTGCGAAAACCGCGTTTGGCTGGGGCATACCCTTCATGAGAATGGTACTTTGCATTTCTTCGGCGACAGCGAAGGTCGCATTGTTCGCGGGCTGCTGGCGGTATTACTCACGGCGGTCGAAGGTAAAACTGCAGCCGAGTTACTGGCGCATTCGCCAATGGCATTATTTGACGAGCTAGGTTTACGCGCGCAGCTCAGCGCCTCGCGTACCCAGGGGCTGCATGCTCTGAACGAGGCGATTCTTGAGGCTGCCCGACAGGTTTGATGGTTGCCGGATGGCGACGCGAACGCGCCTTATCCGGCACAACACACTCAACTCTGGCGCGACGCTTTCGCCATCATCTTCTTCAGCGCGTGTGAGACTGCAACAAAGCCAAAGGTGGCGGTCACCATAGTGGCCGCGCCAAAACCGGATGCGCAATCCATTCGCTTCGGCCCTTCCGCCGTCGCTTTCATCGCACATACCGAGCCATCTGCCTGCGGGTAAACCAGCGCTTCGGTCGAGAACACACAGTCCACGCCCAACTTGCCTTTGCTGTTTTTCACCACGCCAAAATCGCTTTTCAGTCGCTCGCGTAGCTTGGCTGCCAGCGGATCCTGGATAGTTTTTGCCAAATCAACGACCTGTATCTGCGTCGGGTCGATCTGCCCTCCCGCACCACCGGTGGTCACCAGCGGAATTTTGTTACGCCGACACCAGGCGATCAGTGCCGCTTTTGGGCGCACGCTATCAATCGCATCGATGACATACGAATAACCCGCACTCATATACTCAGCAACATTATCCGGCGTGACAAAATCATCGACCACGTTCACCCGGCACTCCGGGTTAATCTGGCGGATACGTTCAGCCATCACTTCAGCTTTTGCCAGGCCGACGTTATCGCGCAGAGCATGGATCTGGCGGTTAGTATTGGTGACGCACACATCATCCATATCGATGAGCGTGATGGCGCCAATACCGGTACGCGCCAGCGCTTCCGCCGCCCACGACCCTACCCCGCCAATCCCGACCACGCAAACGTGCGATTGGGCAAACAACTGCAGCGCATTTTCGCCATACAGACGCGCCGTACCGCCAAAACGCTGGCGCCAGGCATCACTGATAACCACAGACATAACACCTCAAATTCATTAATATCGAGCGCCATCCGGCTATTAACCGCTGAACACGTTACCCGTACCCGGCGCTGTTTTCAGTACCCAGACGCGACCGTAGTGATTATACCACCCCGCACGGTGTCCGGCGTCAGCACCAATGCCCTGATAGATATCGAAGTGTTGCCCTTTAATAGCGCCACCCACATCTAACGCCACCATCAGGCGCAGTTCGTACTGGCCGGTAAACTTGCCGTTATTGTCCAGTAACGGGACTTCCGCCAGCAATGTTGTGCCCGCCGGAATGATACTGCGGTCAGAAGCCACAGATGCGCGGCCAATCAACGGTACCGCGCTGGCCCCTTTGACCGGTGCAAAAGATTGCGGTTTAAAGAAGACAAACGATGGGTTCTGCTCCAACAGCTCACGCACTTCGGCTTCGCTGTGCGTTTCACCCCAATGGCGAATAGCCTGCATCGACATATCTTCTTTTTTCACTTCGCCACGATCGATAAGCACCTTACCGATGCTGCGATAGGCGTGGCCGTTTTTCCCGGAATAGCTAAAGAAGTTAAGCGGACTGCCATCGCCAAAATCGATGTAACCACTGCCCTGCACATCCATAATGAAGTTATCCATCAGGGAGTTGCTGTATGCCAGAATGTAGTTGTCGCTCAGCGCACCCGCGTAAATCTCGGCACGGCTTGGTAAGCGCCCACGTTTTGGCGGCATGCGATAGATAGGATACTGAAACTCGCCCTGGCGCGTATGGCGCGCCTGAATAACCGGCGTGTAGTAACCGGTAAACTGGACGTTACCGTAGTTGTCCGCCCCTTCCATTTGCCAGGCATCAATACCAAACTGGCGCATACTGCGCGTATCACCACCCGCACGTAACCACTGCTGGATAGCGTTGTAAACGTTGCTCTGGTTGCCGTACAAACGTGGCGAAGCGCTGCGAATTTGATTAACCTGCTCGGCGAAATCACCGGCATTGATTGGTGCGCCAACCGCATCAGGCTGGTTCACCAGTGAGAAAGGCTGGGTAAATTTCCCGTCTTTATACTGCTGCCCACGATCGGTGGGTTTTGAGGAACACGCGGCGAGCATCGCGACGACTGCTCCCGCCAGAAGATATTTTGCCCAACGTCCTTTCATTGTTCTCGTCTTATGTTGCCTGAATGCGAGACGAAGATAACAAACCCCCGAACCTAATGAAATGCGTATACATACCCGAACGCAAATTTTGAGCAAAAAACAATCCAGAATGCGTTGTTTTTGTTCATTTTCACCTTAAAAACGTGATCAAGGTGAAAAAAGGGTTGCATGAAAATGCGAGCAGAGTATAGTGCGCATCCACGGACGCGGGGTGGAGCAGCTTGGTAGCTCGTCGGGCTCATAACCCGAAGGTCGTCAGTTCAAATCTGGCCCCCGCAACCAATTAAAATTTGATGAAATAAAAGCAGTACGGTGACGCGGGGTGGAGCAGCCTGGTAGCTCGTCGGGCTCATAACCCGAAGGTCGTCGGTTCAAATCCGGCCCCCGCAACCAATCAAATTTGATAAAATATAAAGCAGTACGGTGACGCGGGGTGGAGCAGCCTGGTAGCTCGTCGGGCTCATAACCCGAAGGTCGTCGGTTCAAATCCGGCCCCCGCAACCAACATTATAAACACCCTAAAGGGTGTTTTTTTGTATCTGCGGTCCATAAAAAAAGCGCTTTTCAGCGCTTTTTTGTTATCCCCTTCTCGCCAGCGTCGCACCATCGGCAAAGTAGGCTTTGATCCCCGCCAGAATCGACTCGGCAACTTCCTGCTGGAAGGTCGCAGTTTTGAGCTTGCGCTCTTCCTCAACGTTACTGATAAATGCGGTTTCCACCAGAATAGACGGAATATCCGGCGCTTTAAGTACCGCAAACCCGGCTTGTTCAACCTGGTTCTTATGCAGATTGTTAACTTTACCGAGCTTATTCAATACCGCTTTACCAAACTTCAGGCTGTCGGCGATGGTCAGCGATTGCACCATGTCGAACATGGTATGGTCGACGTAGCGATCGCCGCTCTTGCTGACGCCGCCAATCAAATCCGAGGCGTTCTGAGTTTGCGCCAGATATTTCGCGGCGGTGCTGGTCGCCCCTTTAGTCGAGAGCGCAAATACCGACGAACCTCTGGGCTGTCGACTGGTAAATGCATCGGCGTGAATAGAGACAAACAGGTCTGCACGCTGCTTCTGCGCTTTCGCCACGCGGACTTTAAGCGGAATGAAGATATCTTCATTTCGCGTCATAAAGACCTTCATGTTGCCCTCTTTCTCTATGAGGGCTCGCAGACGTCGGGCAATCTGCAGCACCACATCTTTTTCACGCGTCTTGTATTTCCCCACCGCACCGGAGTCCTCTCCGCCATGCCCTGGGTCGAGCATAATGACAATGGGACGATCGCGCCCCGCTTTACCCGGCTGCGGGCCACTTTGCGCAGGCGGCACCTGTTTGTCCAGATCGCCCTTGTTGTATTCTTCCAGCAACGCCAGCAGCGGATCCTGAACATCCTGGGCATTCGCAGGATAGAGATCCATCACCAGACGTTCTTTAAAGCCCGCCACCGGAGCCAGCGCAAAAAGTTGCGGCTTCACATTCTGTTTCAGCTCGAACACCATCCGCACGGTCTGTGGGTCAAACTGCCCGACGCGCGCCGATTTAATATACGGATCGTCAGGACGGATCTGCGCACCCATGCCCTTGAGCACCGAGTTCAAATTAACGCCTTCAATATCCACAACCACACGCTCAGGATTACTCAGGGCAAACTGTTTGTATTTCAGCAGACGGTTTGATTCTACCGTGACGCGGGTGTAGCTGGACGCTGGCCAGACACGTACGGCAACGACCTGACTCATGGCAGCCAGACCAACCTGGCTGACGCTCAAAAGCCACATAGCACCCGCACCTTTCAGTAAACGGCGGCGACTGATTGCTGAATTGGATCCCGACATGCTTCTCCCGAGCAAAAAGAAATCTTTATTGAGGTAATACGTAAAACGTCTGAATTGACCGGAAACTTTAGCGAATGACGCATAATCTGTCATCTATAAAAGGGTAAACATTCTTTTTATATTCACGGCATTACTGAGAAAAATCTTCGGCATGGGTAAAAATTACGCTTGCGCACAGCGCCAAAACAGAATAAAAATACACAAATTACGAATAATCATGCAATGAGGGTGTGCCGTGGTGAAGGAGCGTAGAACCGAACTGGTACAGGGATTCCGCCATTCTGTTCCCTATATCAATACCCATCGGGGAAAGACGTTTGTCATTATGCTGGGCGGCGAAGCCATCGAGCATGAAAACTTTTCCAGTATCGTCAATGACATTGGCCTTCTTCATAGTCTCGGCATCCGCCTTGTCGTGGTCTATGGCGCACGGCCGCAGATTGATGCCAATCTTGCGGCGCATCATCATGAACCGGTGTACCACAAGAATACGCGCGTTACCGACGCTAAAACCCTGGAGCTGGTCAAGCAGGCGGCGGGGTTACTTCAGCTTGATATTACCGCCCGCCTGTCAATGAGCCTGAATAATACGCCATTGCAGGGGGCGCACATCAATGTGGTCAGCGGTAATTTTATTATCTCCCAGCCGCTGGGCGTTGATGACGGCGTGGATTACTGCCATAGCGGACGTATTCGTCGTATTGATGAAGATGCCATTCACCGTCAGTTAGACAGTGGCGCGATTGTGCTGATGGGTCCGGTCGCCGTTTCCGTCACCGGTGAGAGCTTTAACCTGACTTCAGAAGAGGTCGCCACACAGTTGGCTATCAAACTGAAGGCAGAGAAAATGATCGGCTTTTGCTCCTCTCAGGGCGTCACCAACGATGATGGCGATATTATTTCCGAGCTGTTTCCTAACGAAGCCCAGGCGCGCGTTGAGTTGCAGGAAGAGAAAGGCGATTACAGCTCCGGCACAGTGCGCTTCCTGCGTGGGGCAGTGAAAGCCTGTCGCAGTGGGGTACGGCGCTGCCATCTGATCAGCTATCAGGAAGATGGCGCATTGCTGCAGGAACTGTTCTCCCGTGACGGGATCGGTACGCAGATCGTAATGGAAAGCGCCGAGCAGATCCGCCGCGCTACCATTAACGATATCGGCGGGATTCTGGAGCTGATCCGCCCGCTGGAGCAGCAAGGCATTCTGGTACGTCGCTCCCGCGAACAACTGGAAATGGAGATCGACAAATTCACGATTATTCAGCGCGATAACCTAACCATCGCCTGCGCCGCTCTGTACCCGTTCCCGGAGGAGAGAATTGGCGAAATGGCGTGCGTGGCGGTGCATCCGGACTACCGTAGCTCATCGCGCGGGGAAGTATTGCTGGAGCGGATCGCCACACAGGCCCGGCAAATGGGACTGAGCAAGCTGTTCGTGCTGACCACGCGCAGCATTCACTGGTTCCAGGAACGTGGTTTCACGCCGGTGGATATCGACCTGCTGCCGGAAAGCAAGAAAGAGATGTACAACTATCAGCGGCGGTCAAAGGTGCTGATGGCGGATTTGGGGTAGTGGTCGTTGCCGGATGGGGTATGAATGCCTTATCCGGCAACGAATTTTATTGATTAAACAACGCCGACAATCCGCTGCGACGTTCGGTGCGGGTGGCAATGGCGTTACTTAATATCCGCTCATCGGCATACAGTGACAGACGCCGGCGCGCGCGGGTGACAGCGGTATAGACCAGCTCGCGGGTAACCACGGGTGAATGCTGACTGGGTAAAATCAATGCCGCATGGTCAAACTCAGATCCCTGTGATTTGTGCACGGTCATTGCCCAGGTGGTTTCATGTTCAGGTAAGCGACTGGGCTGGACTGATTTGATAGAACCGTCCGGCAGCGCAAACCACACCCTCAGGCCCTGTCCACGATCGAGGGCAATGCCGATATCACCGTTAAATAATCCCAGCGAACTGTCATTGCGCGCGATCATCACCGGTCTTCCCTCATACCAGCGGCTATGCGTTGAACGATGAATTTTACGTTTTTGCGCCATCACCTGCTCAAGGCGTTCATTCAAACCACCCACGCCAAACGGACCTTCACGCAGGGCACACAACAGCTGATACTCATTGAAGGCCTGAATGACGGCATCCGGCTCAGCGCCCTCGCGCAGTAAATCCAGATAGTGCCCATAACCCGCCAGCGCCTCATCCAACATCGCGGCGTAATCTTCGCTGCTATGTAGCGTGCGTTTTTCAATGTCGCTAAACCCCTGCTGGAAGACCGTTTTGAGCGCGGCTTTGTCACCACGATTAATCGCAGCAGCCAACTGACCGATTCCGGAATCGCTACCGAAACGGTAACTCTTTTGCAGCAGACACAAACTGTCGCGCAAAGCGGCGGCCTGAGTTCCCAGACCTGCCGGAATAGCGCTTCCGGTCAGACGACTGAGCTGGCGGGCGCGTTCCGGGGTAAACCCGTCACCGACGAAAGCACAGATATCCCCCAGCACCGCCCCCGCTTCGACGGAAGCGAGCTGGTCACGATCGCCAAGAAAAATCACCCGCCCGTGCGGCGGCAGCGCATCGATAAGGCGCGACATCATCGGCAAATCAATCATCGAGGCTTCATCCACCACCAGCACATCCAGATGCAGCGGGTTTCGCGCATGATGGCGCAGGCGCTGACTGCCTGGCTGAGCGCCTAATAATCGATGCAACGTACTGGCGTCATCGGGAATGCGTTTCTTTTGCTCTTCGGTTAACGGCAGTTCTCGTAGCGCTGCGCCCAGCGAGGCAGTCAGGCGCGCTGCCGCCTTTCCAGTAGGAGCCGCCAGGCGAATACGGCAGCGTTCTCCCTCCGCCATCTGAATCAACGCCGCCAGAAGCCTCGCAACTGTTGTCGTTTTTCCGGTCCCCGGCCCGCCGGAGATCACCGATATACGACGGGTCAACGCCACCGCAGCGGCCACTTTTTGCCAGTTAACACCTTCCGCTGGTGGAAACAACGCCGCCAGCGTGTGGGTCAGCCGTTGTTCATCCACCTCAATGGCGTGGTTAACTTCACTGAAAAAGCGAGCCACCGCCCGTTCGTTATGCCACATCCGGTTCAGATACAAGCGATCGCCGTGCAGCACCAGCGGCGTGGGTTGCTCACCACGGCTTACCGCCCCGGAGGCCAGCAGACATTCCGTCCAGTCTTCTGGCTCCCCCACTTCAGCGAGCCAGGCGCTTAAAAGGGGATGGGCATCCTCGCTCAGGGATAACCGTGAAAGTGGTAAGCAGACGTGCCCTTCTCCTGCTTCACGACTGAGCAACGCCGCCGCCAGCGCAACGGCAGGGTTGTCATTTCCGGCAACCACCAGCGCAAACTGGGCATCCAGAGGCCGGAGCTGTTTTTGCTCCACAGCTTCCATTAATCGTTTCTGGATTGTCATGACATCTCCTCCAGTGGCGCACCGACAAACATCTCGTCCATCAAGGCGATTAACTCCCCGTCAGGTCGGGTCGCGTAAATTCCCTGTTGCGGATTTTCACTGTCAATGCCACGCAAGAAGAGATAGATAACGCCGCCAAAATGGCATTCATAATCGTAATCAGCAATGCGATGGCGCAAGTAGCGATGCAGCGCCAGGGTATAAAGTTGATACTGCAGGTCGTAGCGATGCGCCTGCATGGCAGAGGCCATCGCCTGCTGCGTATACGCTGAGCTGTCTTCCCCCAGCCAGTTCGATTTGTAATCGAGAAGGTAATAACGCCCCTGGTGGCGGAAAACCAGGTCAATAAATCCTTTCAGCATGCCGCGTACCTGCATAAATTCCAACGCAGGGCACCCCGCGGAGAGCGGATCGTATTGGCGAATTAACGCATCAAGTTGGCTGGCCATCAGCGGCTGCGAAATCGGCAGGTAAAACTCCATCTCCACCTGTTTTTCACGCGCGGAAAGATGGCTCAAACTCACGCCCGTCTCGTTGAGAGGCGCCTGCAAAATGGCGTCCAGCCATTCGGTCAAAACCGGCGTCCAGTGCGCGTCATAACCGCCCAACGCCAGTTTTTCCTCGATCCAACTCGGATCTACCGGTTGAGTAAAGTCGAGATCTTCAAACAGGCTATGCAAGAATGTACCTGGCGAAGCGCCGCGCGGGAACTGATGCGGTGTAAGCCCTGACTCTTCAATAACCTCACCAACGCCTGCGGCATCAATATCCAGTCGCGGGATCAGATCCTGCGCGATTCCATGCCCACGCTGTTGCAGACCGGAATAACTGGTCACGCGCCAGCTATCGCCGGGCGTACGCTGCAGTATTTTCGCACTCAGTTCGCAGCTAACAGCCTGCGCAACTTGCCAGCGTTCACCGTCAGGCTGCGCAGGCGTCTGGCAGGCAATATCATCACTGCACAACGCTTCAATCGCACTACGCAGACCCGCGGCATCCATCGGCTCACCTTTTTGCAACAGGCGACCAAGGGCGCTGTGATGCACATCGGTATCCCCTTTTTTATCGCCCCGACGTCGCACCAACGGCGCAACGCCAAGGCTGCAGTGCCATACCGAACGGGTTAGCGCGACATAGAGCAAACGCAGGTCTTCCGCCAGACGCTCCGCTTCAGCCAGCTCAACGCTCTCCTCGGCATCGCTGAGATCCAGCACGGCTTCAAAAGAGCTGCGATCATGGTAGAAAGCCTGATCCTGGACGCGGAAATTCGTGATAAACGGCAGCCAGACCAGCGGATACTCCAGCCCTTTAGATTTATGGATAGTGACGATTTTGACCAGATGCTTGTCGCTTTCCAGCCTGAGCTGCTGGCTGGACGCGTTGCTGTCGGGTTCAAGAATATGCTGGGACAGCCAGCGCACCAGCGCATGCTCGCTTTCCAGCTGCGAGCCTGCTTCCTGCAACAGTTCGCTGATATGTAAAATATCGGTCAGGCGGCGTTCGCCCCCCGCCGTCGCCAGCAGGTTTTCCGCAATCTGGCGGGTTGTCATCAGCGCGCGCAGCATCGGCATCACGCCGCGTTTATGCCAGATCTGACGATAGCCATCAAACTCTTCGACCACCGCATCCCAGGCATTTTCGTCGTTATTTAACGCTTCAAGATCCTGCGCATTCAGACCCATCATTGAGGTCGCCAGCGCGCTACGCAGCGTGTTCTCACGTTCCGGCGTCATCACCGCCTGCAGCACCCACAGCAACTCCCGCGCTTCCAGCGTTTCAAATACGCTGTCACGGTTGGAAAGGTAGACGGAGGGAATTGCCAGCTGCGTCAGCGCATCACGGACCAGTGCCGCCTCCTGGCGGCTACGAACCAGTACGCTGATATCCGACGCGCGTACCGGACTGGATGTTTTACCACTGACCAGTTGCGCAGCGCCAGACTGCCCGGCCTTAAGCCAGTCGCGAATTTGCGTGGCGCACACCTGGGCCATGTAGTTCTGATAATCGCCTACGCCGCAGCTTTCCACTTCCATCAGCCACATGCTCATGGCTGGCTGTGTCTCACCATGTAAAACAAACCGAAACGACTGGTTTTTTTCTGCAAATTTTACCGGGCTAAAGGGGATTTCGCGGAACATAAAGGCGTCATCCATCTGGCTGAAAAGCGTATTTACGCTATTGACCATGCCGGGGGCCGAACGCCAGTTGGTATCGAGCGTATAGTGTGCGCTGACCTCGCTGCGCGCCTTCATATAGGTGAAGATATCCGCGCCGCGAAACGCGTAAATCGCCTGTTTTGGGTCGCCAATCAGCAGCAGTGCGGTATCCGGCTGATGCTGCCAGATCCGGCGAAAAATACGGTACTGCTGCGGATCGGTATCCTGAAATTCATCGATCATCGCGACCGGAAAACGGGTACGGATAGCCGTCGCCAGCGCATCGCCGCTTTCACTGCGCAACGCCGCATCCAGACGGCTGAGCATATCGTCAAAGCCTAGCTCACCGCGGCGTCGTTTCTCCTCGGCAACCGCTGAACGGATCTCCGCCAGTGCGCGGGTGATCACCAGATCTCGGAGAGTTAACGGTTCGCTAAGCAGTTCATCAATAGCGACAAACAGCGGGTGCTGAGGGGTTATTCCGCCCGCTTTAGTGCGCTCTTCCAGAAAACGCTGTGAGAATTTCTCCAGTGCGTCAGGAAGCTGATAACTTTGGGTTTCTTCTTGCGCCCATGCGCTGATCTTTTCGATCCACTTACCCTGGTTACCACGGTTAAATTTACGCCGGTCGATCCCGGAGGCTTCCAGCAGGCCATCCAGCTCATCAACGGAATCACGCCATTGCTGCTTGATCTGGTTAATGCGCGTGAGAATTTGTTCGTGCCGGGAAGCCAGCGTTTCGTCATCAGACGGCGGAGCCTTGATGACCGGCGCTTCCCCCTGCAGATAGCGATCGATGTCTCTCAGCAGAGCCTGCGGTCCTTTCCACGTTTCAAAAATCACCTGCGCAATGTCGCGGGGTAGCGGATAGCAGTGTCGACGCCAGAAGTCCGCACAGGCCTGATAGCGCAGCAGCGATTCATCTTCTATCAGTTGCTGTTCGAACAGCATGCCTGATTCAAAGGCGTTGAGACTGAGCATACGCTGACAAAAGCCGTGGATGGTAAACACCGCCGCTTCATCCATCTGTCTTTCAGCCAATAGCAGCCAGTGAGCGGCCTGTTTTTTATCGGCGATTTCATCTAACAAACGGGCATATAGCGGGTTGTCGGTCTTTTCACGCAGGCAGGCAATTCGCAGTTCATGAATGTTGCTACGAATTCGACCGCGCAACTCTTCGGTGGCTGCCTCGGTGAAGGTGACCACGAGCAGTTCTTCAACGGTCAGAGGACGAGGAAAGGCGGCAGAGCCGCCCAGTCCAAGCAGTAAACGTAAATACAGGGCGGCGATGGTAAAGGTTTTACCGGTGCCCGCAGAGGCTTCAATCAGGCGCTCGCCCGTCAGGGGCAAGCGCAGTGGATCAAGGGACTCAGCGGCATCATTCATTCTTATCACTCATCAGGGGTAAGGTTTGCTGCAACGCGCTGACGGTCTGCCACACTTTCCAGCCTTCCGGGTGCACGTATTCTGCTTTCCCGTTCTGACTGCCGGAAACCTGTGACAGTATCGCCATGCCTTGCGGCTCAACCACCGCCTGATGGAAGAAGTCGGCAAGTTTTTGCGGCGTCAGCAGTTTAATCTGAGCCACTATTTTATCACGTGAATCGAAGCGCATATTGCCGCGATCAAAATCTTTGCTTAACTGTGAGGCTTCTTCCCCCAGCGTTTGCGGCGCCTGCAGCATTTGCGCAATAATCGCCTGCTGAATTTGCGCAAACTCTTCAGGTTTCATCGCCCGCAGCTTCGCTTCCGCCGTCGGGAAAAACGCTTTATAACGCTCCCAAAGATAAGACGGCTGCTTATCATTGCTTTGCAGCAGGAACCCCATTCCCCACTGACGGCCGATACTCATCGGGAAAGCAAATACAGCGTAGCCTAACTGCTCTTCAGTACGCAGTTGATTGTAGAACCACGGCTGAACAATCTGCCCTAACATGGCGCTGTAGGCTGAACTGGCGTATTCATCGTATCCGGTTGGCACAAATACCGCCGCCAGCGCGGAGTCCGTGCTACTGCCTGCTTTTTCAAAGATGACGGACTGCTTCTTGTCCACAACCACATCTTTATTGCGACACCACTGTGACCCGTTAGCGCCAAGCTGTTGTTGGATATCCCGCGCCATGGTCGTCGCCTGAGCGGCGCTCATATTACCAATTACCAGGAATTCAGGCCGCGCACCGGTTTTTAAGGCGTCGCGGTACGTCATCACCTCTTTCAGGGTGATGGAAGGCAGTAGCTTACGGCGCTCATCGCGTGAGAAGTACGGCACCTGAGAAAGCATTTGCACTGGCATAATTGCCTGATCGTAGGCTTTACCCTTCTCTGCAGAATCCATCATCTGGGCATACCAGGATTTCGCCTGTTCCAGCTGTTCATCCGTTGAGGTGTAGCTGAAATAGCCGCTCAGCAGAGCCTGAAAAAGCTGCGGCAGACGTTGGGTGTAGCCGTTGGCGTTAAGCATCAACCCATTGTTAGCGTTGGTAGAGAAACCAATTCCACCTACCGACGCCTGGTTGCTTAACTGATCGAGCGCAATCCCCGCCAGGTAATCGTTAAGTGCGAATAATACCTGGTTGCGAGCGCTGTCCATGGCCTTCGGGTTACGCAGGATCACGCTGACGTCAGCCTTCGGCTCACTGGCAAAATACTGGCTCGGCGCATACACCACGCGTAGATCCGGCTCATCAACGATCAGTTCCGGGTGCGCGTATTTTTTATCCGTTTTAATCAGCGTGAAATCATCCGGAATGTAGGGGTTCAACTCCGGTAACGACAGCGCAATGCCCTGCGCTTTTTGCTGCCAGTCGGCAAAGGTTTTGTCGCTGATTTTATCCACCTGGTAAGGCGCATCGACAAAATAAGCGGTTTTATTATGCGGTTCTTTCGCACTGATATACCAGATACGCGCATTCTGTGGCGTCATCATTGCCAGGCGTTGCTCAACGGCTTTCACATCGTACTGGTCGGCAATATTCACCGCATCCAGCGTATGTTCGACAGGAACGCGGATCATGGTATCAGCCAGCCATTCCACGTAGTCCATATCACGGGTGATGGAGGGATAACGGAAATCGAGATCCAGTACGTGCGCCAGTTCGTCAAAATAGCGTTTATCGACGCCTTTATCGCGTAACAGATTGAGATAACTGAAAATTGCCGCAACAACTTCATCGCGATTCGCCAGCCCTTTGTCGGTTAACGTCGCGGAAATGGCTAACACGCCGCTGTTCCCATTGACCACCGGATCGGAATCCGCACGAATACCTTCAACCAGTCCCTGCTTTTGCAGCCAGTCAGACAACGTGCCAGGGCTACGATTACCAATCAGATAGGTCACCAGCTCATCGGTTTTACTGCGGAACTGCGCGCTGTTGTTATCGATACGAAACTCGACGCGCAGTACTTTACGCGGCATTGCCGGAACATAGTGGATGATGACGCCCTTTTGCGCGTCGGTGACTACCGGTACGGTAATTTCAGGCTTTACGATATTTCTGTTCGGTACGCGTCCAAAGGTGTCAGCAGCTATCCGCGCCAGCTCTGGCAGCGGCTTATTGCTATAAATCACCGCCTTCATCAGGTTCGCGGAGTAGTACTTTTCATGAAATTTTTGTAATGCCTGCACCACCGGGTTTCCCGGTTTATCGCTTAATGTCTCGAGATTTCCGCCGGAGAAACGCGAGCCAGGGTGCGCCGGGTTGATGGTCTCAGCACTCACCTGCGCCATACGCATCCCGTCTCGGGTACGCGCCAGCGTCAGCTCGGAGTTAACCGCGTTACGCTCACGATCGGCATATTTTTTATCCAGCAACGGATCGGCAATAGCGTCCGCCAGGCGATCCACCGCCCCCACCAACGCGTCGTTTTCGACTTCAAGATAGAAGGCCGTACGGTAAGGCGCGGTGCTGGCATTGTGGCTGCCGCCGTGCATTTTCAGGAATTCAGCCAGACTGTCCGGCTGTGGGTATTTTTTCGAGCCCATCAGACACATGTGTTCGAGATAATGCGCCAGCCCCTGATGCTCGTCCGGATCTTCCAGCGAGCCCACGGGAACCACCAGTGCAGAAAGGGATTTCACGGCCTGAGGATCGGATACCAGCAACACGACCATGCCGTTATCAAGGCGCACGGCCTGATACTGGCGGGTGTCTTTATCGCTTTTACGGATGGTTTCAGCTAAAGGCTGCCAACCGGTATCTGCCTGACTTACGGGAACCCAAAGGGCGACGAACAACAGTAATGCGCTGAACCAGGTGCTGCGGGGCATTCACAAACCTCATCATTAACGTATTCACCTGTTCACAGCAAAGCACGCATAAATACGTGGTCTGAACAGGGCAAGACTATGTGCTGAACGAGCCAGCATCCTCTCTTTGTAAGAATCAGTCCGTGACAGAATGCGCATCATAGTGGAAGCCATCGAACTGCGCAATTTTTATACAATCATCATGACTGATTAAAGCGAAAAATCGGTAACAGGTAGCGCTGAGACTGTAAAACAATGGTCTCCAGCGTAGCCGCATCCAGCTGACGCCAAAGACGCTGATACCAGATATCATCACCTTCACCCCGTACCATCATGTTGCCTTCATAGGCCTGCAGAAACTTACTGCGCGCTTTTTGCAACGTTGCATCGTCATCTAACATGGCATCATTTACGGCGTCATAACAGGTTTTTATCCAGGCGCCGCCGCTTTCGGGCAATACCAGCAATGGTGACGACATGCCTTCCCGATACCCGTCAATGAGCTGCGACAGGTACAGCAGCGCCTGCTCTGCATCCAGTGGCGGAAAACGCCATTCCCCGTCTTTACGCAGGAACAACCGGCTCTCTCCCGTACCGCCACTGGCACAATAGACAAGATGTTCCAGCCAAAGTTGCACCCCCTGCGCAATGCTTATTAAAGATGGGCGCCAGCGCAACAAACCGTCCTCTTGCACCTGTGGCAGCCAACCGGTGATTTGCACGCCGTTACAGTTAAGATCGATTTCCATACTCTGAAAGGGCTGACGACAGGCGATAATGCGTTCAGCCAGCGACTGCATCTCCTGACGCTGCGTATCCCACAGAATTTCGCCAAATGGCCCATAGGGAAGCGTGCCCGCCGCACGAAAACGGCGAAACAGTTGTTCAGCATCCTTCTCTTCAACCAGCGTGTTAAGCAATTGCTGATTAAGCTGATAGCGGGTTAATCCTTCAAGAGTGAACGGTTCCGTTTCCGGGATCTCACTTTCTTCAGAGCGGAAGTTGACCCTCAGCCGCATCTGGAAAAAAGCCCTTACCGGATGAGCCCAAAATCGCTGCAGCGTTTCCAGCGTCAGCGTTTCAGGCATCTCAAAGGGAAGCGTCTGGACAAAATCCGTGTGCGCTTTTCCTGACAGGCTCGCCGCAGGCAGCCATTCCCGGGCATAGCTTTGCTGTTCGCCCGGCAGATAGTTTTGTGCATCAAAGGGCATACGGGTATGCAAACGAGTAATGTGTGCTTTTACCCGGGCCTCGCTTTGATCGCAGGTCAACGATTCATCGCCCGGCAGATAGTGGCTTTGCCCGATGTAGTCCATCAGTTCCTGCACCAGTACCGACGGGAAGCGCTCGCTGTTGTCCTGAATGGAGCGGCCAATGTAGCTGATGTAGAGCGTTTGCTGTGCTGAAATCAATGCTTCAAGAAACAGGTAGCGGTCATCATCGCGACGGCTGCGATCGCCCCTCATCGGTTTTTGACTCATCAAATCAAAGCCCAACGGTGCAAGCTGACGCGGATAAACGCCATCGTTCATACCCAGCAGGCACACCACCTTGAAAGGAATAGAGCGCATCGGCATCAGCGTACAAATGTTAACTGGCCCCGCCAGGAAGCGCTGGCTAATGCGCTCCTGGTCAAGACGCTGGGCCAGCTCATCACGCAATAGAGAGAGCGGTATGGCATCACCATACTCAGCCCCCAGACCTTCAGTGATAATGGCCTGCCACTGCTGTTCAATCAGCGTCATCGCCGCTTCGGTATCTGCATCCGGCAGGAAGAAATCATTAAGCATGTCCCGACAAACGGGCAGCCACTCTTCCAGCGGCCGTTCCTGCGCTAACCCTCTACGCCAGAGATTGAGCTGCATCAGCAACGAGGCCAGATGCCCTACCAACTCGGCAATCAAACCGTTGGACTCATCGTATGGCAATACCGATTGCCACTCGCCCTGCGCGCTTTCCATCGCGTAGCCGAGCAGCATGCGCGTTAAACCAAATTGCCAGGTATGCTGACCTGTAGGCGGAAGTTCCAGTTCACGCACGTTATCGTCGTCAATTCCCCAGCGAATCCCGGATTCATTGACCCATAACCGAAGATAGCGCAGCCCTTCTTCATCGATATTGAAACGCGCCGCCAGCACGGGCACATCCAGTAATGCCAGCACATCCTCTGAGACAAAACGGCTATCCGGCAGCGACAGCAGGCTAATAAAGGCCTGTAAGACGGGATGAGACTGGCGCGCCCGACGGTCGGAAATCGCATAAGGTAAGTAACGCTCAGTTGGTGCGCTGCCAAAGACCGACTGAATAAATGGGCTGTAGCTGTCGATATCCGCCACCATCACAATAATATCGCGCGGCGTCAGCGTGGGATCCGCTTCCAGCATTGCCAGCAGGCGGTCATGAAGAATTTCTACCTCGCGCTGTGGGCTATGACAAACATGGAAAGTCACGCTGGTGTCGTTCAGCTCAAGCCGTCGTTTATTGTCGCTACGCGAATACTCTTCCAGCGTAACACCCGCCACGGCATGGCTTTCAAGTTCAAGAATATCCGATTGAATATTATGCAAAAGATTGTCAGGCGTAATATCGACAAACGCATCCAGCTCCTGACTATTTTCCAGTTCTGAAAGCAGATAAATGTAATCGCGCCCCAGTTTGCCCCACGAGGCCAGCATCGGGTTGCCCACATCCTGTTCACCATCGCTGTTAAACAATCCTTCGGCTTTCTGACTATCGCGAAACAGCGGCAGATGGCGTTCTTCAAAGCTGTGCCGACGCTGACGCGCCATCAGCTTCGCCAGCCAGGCGGGATCTTTTATATCTCCCCAGTAGTAGCGGCAAGGGTTGGTAAACAGCAGATGAATATCAATGTGCTTGCCCAGCGCCTGCAATGCCTGCAAATAAACCGGCGGCAGCGCTGAAATGCCGCAAATAAAGACGCGAGAAGGCAGTCCCTGCGGGCACTCGGACGCACTTTCCAGAGTCTGAATAAATCGTTGGTATAAATTGGCGCGATGCCAGCGCGGCTGGCCCAATTCCTCGGTGTGTTCCACCAGCGCTTTCCACAACGGCGCCTGCCAGGCCTGAGATTCGCCGAGTCCCTCAACCAGTCGCCCGGCTTCCCACTGGGTCAACCACTCAGGGCGATAGACTAAATACTGGTCGAAGAGGTCAGCCGCGCGCGAGGAAAGCTGAAACAGCTTACGTTTATCGGTGTCGTCCGTCAGATAGTGGCGCAGCAATGCGAAGTCATCGCCATCCAACAATTGCGGCAACAGCGTCATCAACTTCCAGCTCATGCTCTGTTTGCTAAACGCGCTCTCTTTCGGGATATCCGGCAGCACGCGCACAAACATATCCCAGATAAAACTCGCGGGCAGCGGAAAATCGATGTTGGCGGCAATACTAAACTTCTGTGCAAGGGTCATTTGTAGCCACTGCGCCATACCGGTACTTTGAACCAGGATCATCTCAGGTTCAAAGGGGTCGTCCAGCCGCTCGCGCTCAACGATAAATTCCATTAACGCTTCCAGCACATCCAGACGATTGGAGTGGTAGACCCTTAACATAGCGACTCCTGACTACTGACGATTCGGGCAATGCAGACGCGTCATCTGACCCTGCCTGCCCAAGGGTGAAGAAATTTTAACGTTGATGCTGACACATCCCGCGCTCGTTGTCTGCATTCGGTTAACCTGCCAGTTCAAAGGCGATGAAAACTGATACAGCTGGGTTTGCTGCCAGGCGTGACGCCAGAGTTGCTGATACTGGTTTCTGATGATAAAGCTGTTCATCAGCGCCCGCTGGTATCCTGACAGCGCGGTCACAATCATGATCATCAGCACCATTGCCAGCATCACTTCCGGCAGGCTAAAGCCACGCTGTCTGTTCAGGGGATCTGACATAGCGCCTGCTCCTTTAGCGGACAAAAATCGCTCCAGCCATGCACCGAATATTCGATACTGTCATCAATAATCGCCCCCTGCCGCCATAACGATACCCCTTCATAATGGACTATAAGCAGCACGAAATTATTAGTAAGCAGTCGCAGGCAAACCGCGGCATCCTGCGTGGTATAACGCCGACACTGTGCGGCGAGTTGTAAGCGCCAGGGCTGCATACGCCCCCATTCCATCGCAGATTGCACCACCGCCTGGCGCTGCAGAGCCTGACTTTGCGTGACCACTCGCGAAGCAAAACGGGACTCCTGCCTGCTAACGCCTTGCAGCAGAAGGCTACCGAGCACCAGCAGTAACAGGACCATCGCTAAAGATGAAACGCCCCGCTCACGGTTCACAAGTTGAATCCTGTCACGCTGTAGACTGCTTCAATAACCTTTTGTGGCTCGACATTGTTCACTCCGCGCAAACGCAACGTAAGGAGCGGGGAATATCCGCTGATATTCAGACGTTCGACCTGAAATGTCTCAATCTGTATCGTGGCTGGATCGGTCATTTTCTCCCACCCTTTTCCATTGCAGTCCGTTACTCCCCGCAGGGTCTCCAGTACCTTGTCCTGTAAACGAAATCCAATCGTATCGGCCTCTTTCGCGGGACTGCTCTCCCAAATGCCGTTGCTATTGGCATCCCAGCGCGCAATGACACAGTCGCCCTTAGCCGATATCTCCAGCCCTTCTCCGACACAGTTTCCGCGGCAATACCCTGCCCGCTGAAGATGCTTCGCCACGGTGTATACCCGCTGCCATATTTCATCTTCAAGCGCTAACTGGCGCGTGTTGCGCAGGATCTCTCGCTGCAGCGCGGGTAAAAATCGCGCTGAGCTAAGCAATAAAACGCTGCTAATCGCCATAGCAATCAGCACCTCCAGGAGTGAAAAGCCCCGTTCATTTACTGACATAACCTGGCCTCATCTTTCTCGCAAAGCCTGATTCGCCCCCAGCCAGACACCACCACGCGCCATTCCCCTGTCGTATTTTTCAGGCGAATATGTCCAGCCCATGCCGTATTGCGCAGACCAAAAAAGGCCAGTGAAGGCGTTATCTCTGCCATTTCGACATCGTCCCAGGGCGGTGTAAAAACCAAGGGCGAAACGGGTAGACACGTGGTTTGCACAGCAGCAGAGCTGACAAAACACCAGGATGTGCCATCCCGAATCACGCTGATGACGTGATCGCGGTTACGCCAGTTAGCATCTTCACGTAGTTGCAGCAGGTAATCTCGCACCTGAATGGCGGTTTGCCATAGCCGCTGTTGCTGCTGCCAGCGCTGCCAACCATACAGCCCCGAGGCGCCAAGCGCCGCGACGATCAGCATCGCAATCAGGGTTTCGAGAAGCGTGTAGCCGTGTTGTTTTTTCATGTCGCCAGTATGGCGTGAGGAAAATGAATAACGAGCGGGAAATTCGGTTTCTACGGCGAGCTACGAGGAATATTTGTCGCGTTGCAGGTCGTTGCAATATTTCAGGAACCCACGCCGAAGAACGCGATTTGAGACAAAAAAAACCGACGCACACGGGCGTCGGTTGTGACAGCATGAAGCCGGTTAGATAGCCACTGGCGCTTTAATACCAGGATGCGGATCGTAGCCTTCAATTTCGAAATCTTCGAAGCGATAGTCAAAGATAGATTCAGGCTTACGTTTGATGACCAGCTTCGGCAGCGCGCGCGGTTCGCGGCTAAGCTGCAGATGCGTTTGATCCATATGATTGCTGTACAGGTGCGTGTCGCCACCGGTCCAGACAAAATCACCCACTTCCAGATCGCACTGCTGCGCCATCATGTGTACCAGCAAGGCGTAGCTGGCAATGTTAAACGGCAAACCGAGGAACACATCGCACGAACGCTGATACAGCTGGCAGGAGAGCTTGCCATCCGCCACGTAAAACTGGAAGAACGCGTGGCACGGCGCCAGCGCCATTTTATCCAGCTCACCGACGTTCCATGCAGAAACGATAATTCGGCGAGAGTCCGGGTCATTTTTGAGCTGGTTTAACACCGTGGTGATCTGGTCAATATGACGACCGTCTGGCGTAGGCCACGCACGCCACTGTTTGCCATAAACCGGGCCCAGATTACCGTTTTCATCCGCCCATTCGTCCCAGATTGAGACGTTGTTTTCATGCAGGTAGGCAACGTTGGTGTCGCCCTGCAAAAACCACAGCAGTTCATGAATGATCGAGCGTAAATGACAGCGTTTAGTCGTAACCAGCGGGAACCCTTCCTGCAGATTAAAACGCATCTGATGACCAAAAATGGAAAGCGTTCCGGTTCCGGTACGGTCGTTTTTCTGTGTGCCTTCATCCAGCACTTTTTGCATCAGTTCTAAATACTGTTTCATGGTTCCTCAGGAAACGTGTTGCTGTGGGCTGCGGCGGTACGCCCAAACCATCATAATAATGCCTGCGACAATCATCGGGATTGAGAGGATCTGTCCCATGCTGATGTACTGTACCCAGGTGCCGGTAAACTGCGCATCCGGCTGGCGGAAGAATTCAACGATAATACGAAACGCGCCATAACCAATCAGGAACAGACCGGATACCGAGCCCATCGGGCGCGGTTTACGAATGTACAGATTAAGAATGATAAACAGCACAACGCCTTCCAGCGCCATCTCATAAAGCTGTGAGGCATGGCGCGGCAGCGAGCCGTAGGTATCAAAAATAGACTGCCATTGCGGGTTAGTTTGCAGCAGTAAAATGTCTTCGGTACGGGAGCCCGGGAACAGCATGGCGTACTTGAAGTTCGGATCAACGCGTCCCCACAGCTCACCGTTGATAAAGTTGCCCAGACGCCCTGCGCCCAGACCAAACGGAATCAGCGGGGCAATGAAATCAGAAACCTGGAAGAACGAACGCTTGGTGCGTTTGGCGAAGATAATCATCACCAGGATCACACCAATCAGCCCACCGTGGAAGGACATCCCGCCGTCCCAAACGCGGAACAGATACAGCGGGTTATCGAGGAATAACGGGAAGTTATAGAACAGTACGTAACCAATACGCCCTCCAAGGAAAACCCCGAGGAAGCCCGCATACAGTAGATTTTCTACTTCATTTTTGGTCCAGCCACTGCCCGGACGATTAGCACGGCGCGTCGCCAGCCACATCGCAAAAATAAACCCCACCAAATACATTAAGCCGTACCAGTGAAGCGCGACGGGTCCGATTGAGAAAATGACCGGATCGAAATCCGGAAAATGCAGATAGCTACTGGTCATCTGTCACCACAAGTTCTTGTTATTTCGCTGAAGTCAGACAGCAATTGATAAGCGCGCCTGCATAATGCAGGCGCTCCAAAGGTGCGAATGATAGCACATGGGGATCGCAGCGGATGCCGATTACAGTTAAAAGATATGTATACCTACTGTTACCAGCCCTCGATTCACAATCCCCCGCGAATCAGTCCCCCCATGCCACGGCGTTCCATAAAAGCCGCCACCTGATGGCGTACTTCTGTCGCCATCTGCGCTTCCAGACTGCGTTGCGCCAGAGTTTGCGCCTCATCAAAATCGATATGGCGCAGCAGATATTTAACGCGAGCCACGGAACGACCGTTCATCGACAAATGGCGAAAACCCAGGCCGATCAGAATGGCCACGCACATCGGGTCGCCCGCCATTTCACCGCACAATCGCAAATCGATACCGCTTCTTTCGGCTTCCTGCGCAATCATCGCCAGCACACGTAACATACCCGGATGCAGGCTGTCATAAATGCTGGCCACCCGCGTATTGTTACGATCGACAGCCAAAATGTACTGGGTGAGATCGTTGGTTCCGACCGAGATAAAGTCTATCCGGTTTATCAGATGCGGCAGCATAAACACCATCGACGGAACTTCCAGCATGATGCCAATGCGCGGTTTTGGGATCGCGTAGCCGATCATCTCTTCCACTTCGCGTCCGGCGCGTTCAATCAAACGTCGCGCTTCGTCCACTTCATCAATGCTGGTGACCATCGGCAGCAAAATGCTCAGGTTGCCGGTTGCCGCGTTGGCACGCAGCATGGCCCGAACCTGGATCAAAAAGATCTCCGGCTGATCGAGCGTTATGCGGATCCCACGCCAGCCAAGGCACGGGTTCTCTTCACTGATCGGCATGTAGGGCAGTTGTTTATCGGCGCCGACATCCAGCGTACGCAGAGTCACCGGCTTGTCGTTAAACATTTGCAGCATGCCCTGATACTGCGCAACCTGTTCTTCTTCCGAAGGAAAACCGCTTTGCAGCATGAACGGGATTTCGGTGCGATACAGGCCTATGCCATCGATCCGGCTCCCCAGCTTCTCTTCATGCTCCGGGCTGAGGCCCGCATTGAGCATCACCTTCACACGCTCGCCGCTTTTCAACTGTGCTGGCTGGTTGACGTCGTCTTCCGCCAGGCGGCTCAGCTCAATTTCTTCACTGATAAGACGCTGGTATTCCTGGATCAATACCGGTTCTGGATCGACCAGCAGTTCACCGCGATAACCGTCTACTACCAGCGTACGGCGGTGTAACACCGATGGCTGGATATCGGCCCCCATGACGGTAGGGATACCCAGCGCACGAACCATAATAGCCGCATGAGAGTTGGCCGCGCCGTCCCGGACAACCACACCGACTAAGCGGTCCTGAGGAAGTTCCGCCAGCGTGGTGGCGGAAAGCTCATCCGCCACCAGCACAAAGCGTTCCGGCCAGGTATTCGGCCCCTGGATCGAGTCGTCAAGATGGAACAGCAGACGCTGGCCCAGCGCGCGTAAATCTCCGGCCCGCTCTTTGAGGTAGTTATCACTCAGCGCGGCAAACTGTTCGGCAAACTTTTCAATGATCGTTTTAACGGCCCACTCGGCCACCGAACCGTTATCCACTTCCGCAAACAGCTCACGGCGCAGACGAGTATCGGAAAGCAAGTGTGAATAGAGATCAAAAATCGCCGCCGTTTCTTTCTGCGCCCCGGCGGTAAAGCGTTTGCTGTAGCGGCGGAATTCATTCGCCGCCTCTTCCAGCGCACCGGTGAGCCGCTCGCGCTCAAGCACCGGATCCAGCGTTGAAGCCTGATAGACCTGCTCCATCAGCGGCAGCGTCGCATCCTGCCAGCCTTCGGCTATTGCCACGCCAGGCGCGGCGGGCAATGCGCGGATGCGCGTTTGCCGGTATTGGCCGAACAGCGCGTTTAGCTGCGACTGCGAAAGAATAGCCGCCATTTGCGTGGCGAGCGTGACGAGGAAAGACTCTTCACTTTCATCGTACTGGCGCAATTCGCGCTGCTGGACCACCAGCACACCTAACAGCTGACGGCGCTGAATAATCGGTACGCCTAAGAACGCACGAAAACGCTCTTCTTTTACCGAAGGGATGTATTTAAAGCTGGGATGTTTTTGCGCATCGGCGAGGTTGATAGGTTCCGCCAGCCTGCCAACCAGGCCAACGATACCTTCATCAAACGCGAGTGCGACAGTACGACCACGCGGTTTCTTCAGTCCCCGGGTCGCCATGAGGTAATAACAACGTCGATCGTGATCGGCCAAATAAACCGAACAGACCTCTGTATCCATCGCAAGACAGATGTCGGTAACCAGAATATTCAGCGCTTCATTCAGACGCGGAGCACTGGCCACCTTTTCGACTATTTCGCGCAGGCGGGTGAGCATAATTTGCGTAGCTTAACCTCTTTTACGTCTGTACGCAGGTGCGCTTTGCGGCTTAGGAGTGCTCTCCTGAAGCGCCATGACAACACTTGCGAATTCTTTCATCACCCTGCGATAGACATCGCGTTTAAATGACACCACCTGTCGAACCGGATACCAGTAACTCACCCAGCGCCAGCCGTCGAACTCAGGTGTACTGCTGGTTTGCATATTGATTTCAGCATCGCTGCTGACCAATTGCAGAAGAAACCATTTTTGTTTCTGGCCGATACAAACCGGCTTCGTGTCCCAACGCACCAAACGTTTCGGTAACTTGTAACGCAACCAGTTACGAGTAGAAGCAAGGATCCGTACATCTTTACGACTGAGACCCACTTCTTCAAAGAGTTCCCGGTACATCGCCTGCTCTGCTGTCTCTCCTGCATTTATCCCACCTTGCGGGAATTGCCAGGAGTGCTGACCAAATCGCCGGGCCCACATGACCTGCCCCTGGCGGTTACAAATTACTATCCCTACATTCGGGCGGTAGCCATCGTCATCAATCACCGGACTACCTCAATATAAACCTTATATACAAACGATTGTTTCACACTCCAGAGAGGCGGTAAACCACTCTGTTAAGGGCGCGATACTCTAATAACAATTGAATAACTCACAGCTAAAGGCGGAGTTATAAACAGAAGAAGGGCAAGCAAGGCGATTTTATTCACCTTTTCTGTGGATATAGTTGTGAAGAAGTACGGAATTACTATGGGAAAACCCAGAACAGTCCGAATAAGACATTCGTCACATATCAAAAATAATCTTCTATATTCATAAAGTTAAAACCGTTCAGCGCAAATAAACCCATAGAAATGTGACGTGTATCACGCACACGATCTTCAGGCTGATGAAAGATCGACCAGCGTTGGTTTTATCCACAGATTATGCCAATAAGTTAGGCACAATTTGTGTGAAAATTCGATTTTCATCGCACGTCAAGGCTGTAAATTGAAACAGTAGTGGGGGTTTTTCACAGTTATCCCATCTTTCTGTGGATAACATGGTGTAAGATCCTGTTCATTGTCAGTGACCAGAATTGGAAAACCCGCTTCGCTGTTGCGCAACTTTGCGTATGTGAATCTAAAAATCAATATAAATCATAGAATTGAATAAAGCATGTGGAAAAAGATAAACTCTGTCCACACGGTATAAAATCTTTGCTCATTTTTTCACCTAAGGGTTAACCCGATGTCAGAACTCCATCCGTTGCTTTCTCCCCCTGAATCTGAAGCCCAGTTGTTGAGCCAGGCACGGCTGCTTTCGGGCTACGCGCTGGGAGAGTTGGCGACAATGGCGGGACTCGTCGCCCCCAAGGATCTCAAGCGCGATAAAGGCTGGATTGGCGTGCTACTGGAAATCTGGCTCGGCGCCAGTGCGGGCAGCAAACCGGAGCAGGATTTTGCGGCGCTGGGCGTGGAGCTGAAAACAATCCCAGTGGATAGCCTTGGCAGACCGCTGGAAACCACCTTTGTGTGCGTGGCACCGTTAACCGGCAATACCGGTGTTACCTGGGAAACCAGCCATGTGCGGCACAAACTTAAACGCGTTCTGTGGATCCCGGTAGAAGGCGAACGCAGCATCCCGCTGGCTGAGCGCCGCGTCGGTTCTCCCCTGCTGTGGAGCCCGAATGAAGAAGAAGACCGGCAATTGCGTCTGGACTGGGAAGAGTTGATGGACATGATAGTGTTAGGCCACGTCGAACGCATCACTGCCCGCCATGGGGAAGTGCTACAGCTGCGTCCTAAAGCCGCCAACGCCCGAGCGCTTACCGAGGCAATTGGCGCCCATGGCGAACCCATCCTGACCCTACCACGCGGTTTTTACTTGAAAAAGAACTTCACGCGCGCATTGCTTGAGCGACATTTCTTGTTCCAGGCGCAATAGGCACCGTCCGGTCTTTCACCCGCCGCGTTACGGGCCTATAATTACCGCTTCTTTTTTTTGGCAGGACTTTGTTCGATGTTATTTGCATGGATAACCGATCCTAACGCCTGGCTTGCGCTCGGTACGCTGACGCTGCTGGAGATCGTTCTTGGGATCGACAATATTATTTTCCTCTCTCTGGTTGTAGCCAAACTCCCGACAGCGCAACGCAATCATGCCCGACGTATTGGGCTTGCGGCGGCGATGATCATGCGTCTGGCACTGCTGGCCTCTATCGCCTGGGTAACGCGTCTGACAAACCCGCTATTCGAAGTGTTTGGCGAGGCAATATCAGCGCGCGACCTGATCCTTCTACTCGGGGGATTGTTCCTGATCTGGAAAGCCAGTAAGGAGATCCACGAATCCATTGAAGGTGAGGAAGAGGGGCTGAAAACCCGCGTTTCCTCTTTTCTGGGCGCGATTGTGCAGATCATGTTGTTAGACATTATCTTCAGCCTGGATTCCGTGATTACTGCGGTAGGCTTGTCCGATCATCTGTTTATCATGATGGCTGCAGTGGTGATTGCCGTGGGTGTGATGATGTTTGCTGCACGCCCGATTGGCGATTTTGTCGATCGCCATCCTTCGGTAAAAATGCTGGCACTCTCGTTCCTGATTCTGGTCGGTTTCACGCTAATTCTGGAAAGTTTCGACGTCCACATTCCGAAAGGATATATCTATTTCGCCATGTTCTTCTCTATTGCGGTAGAGACCCTGAACCTGTGGCGTAATAAAAAAAATCCGCTCTGATGAAATCCATCGCTCCCCGCACGGGGAGCGAATGCGCGCCACACCTACCTCTTCTCACAGTTTAAGATTTTACTGCTTTCGCCATGCACAACTTCGCGTTATTACTAAACTATTGTCAGATGCAGGCCATGTGAGGATAAGCAGATGAAAAAATGGGCAGTTTTGATTTCCGCCGTAGGACTGGCTTTTGCCGTTTCCGGATGCAGCAGTGATTATGTTATGGCGACAAAAGATGGTCGAATGATCCTGACCGATGGAAAACCAGAAATTGACGATGATACCGGTCTGGTGAGCTATCACGACCAGCAAGGCAATGCGATGCAGATTAATCGCGATGATGTGTCTCAAATCATTGAACGCTGATGGTTGAGGTCAGCAGCGCGCTGGCCTTAACAATTTTACTTCCCTTTTTCTCTTCCCTCAGCCATTTTTATAATCCTTATGTCGTGATTATAAAAAGGAAACGGCTATGCAATATCACCGTATACCCCACAGCTCGCTTGAAGTCAGTACACTGGGGCTGGGCACAATGACGTTTGGTGAACAAAACAGCGAAGCCGACGCACATGCACAGCTCGATTATGCCGTAGAACAAGGCATAAATTTGATCGACGTTGCCGAGATGTATCCGGTACCGCCGCGTCCTGAAACCCAGGGTCTCACCGAAACCTACGTAGGTAACTGGCTCGCCAAACACGGCAGCCGTGAAAAGCTAATCGTTGCTTCTAAGGTCAGTGGACCTTCACGTAACAACGACAGCGGTATTCGACCGAATCAGGCGCTGGACCGTAAAAATATCCGTGAAGCGCTGCACGACAGCCTGAAAAGACTGCAAACCGATTACCTGGATCTGTATCAGGTTCACTGGCCGCAGCGCCCGACCAACTGCTTTGGTAAGTTAGGCTACAGCTGGACGGACTCTGCGCCGGTCGTTTCGCTGCTGGATACGCTGGACGCGCTGGCAGAGTTTCAGCGCGCGGGGAAAATTCGCTACATCGGCGTGTCCAATGAAACTGCGTTTGGCGTGATGCGCTACCTGCACCTGGCGGACAAACACGATCTGCCGCGCATCGCCACCATCCAGAACCCCTACAGCCTGCTGAATCGCAGCTTTGAGGTTGGACTGGCGGAAGTGAGCCAGTATGAAGGCGTTGAACTGCTGGCCTACTCTTGCCTTGGCTTCGGTACATTAACCGGTAAATACCTGAACGGCGCGAAGCCTGCCGGTGCGCGCAATACGCTGTTTAGCCGTTTCACGCGTTACAGCGGCGAGCAAACGCAAAAAGCCGTTGCGGCCTATGTGGATATCGCGAAACGCCATAATCTGGATCCTGCGCAAATGGCGCTGGCATTCGTGCGTCGTCAGCCGTTTGTCGCCAGCACCCTGCTGGGAGCCACGACGATGGAGCAGCTAAAAACCAACGTTGAAAGCCTGCATCTGGAGTTGAGCGAAGAAGTACTGGCAGAGATTGAAGCGGTGCATCAGGTGTATACCTATCCTGCACCGTGACGGTTAGTGCCTGATGGCGCTACGCTTATCAGACCTACAAATTGCTGCTCTCTGTAGGCCAGATAAGGCGACGCTGCCATCCGGCACATTCATTGTTCATTCATCTCGTACCAGGCTGGCGGCGCTGCCAAATCCACAGCGCCGCAATCGCCAGCGCAAACAGCGCACCGAATCCAATACCAATCGCTACCGCCGGGATCCCCACCAGCACTGCCAGTGAGTAAATCCCAAGCATCAGCAGCATCGCGCTGTTTTCGCCCAGGTTTTGCACCGCGATCGCATTACCCGCACCGACGCTTTTCTTGCCCCGCTCCTGCAGCAACGCATTCAGCGGTACCACAAAGAAGCCACCTGACACGCCGATAAGCATCAGCAACGCGTAAGCCGGAAGCAGCGCATGCTGAAGTGAGAAAATCAGCACCACGACGCCAATCAGGATCCCCGCTGGCATACAGCGCGACACGGTTTCCAGCGTCACCAGCTTCGCTGCCGCCCCCGCGCCTACGACAATCCCAATCGCTACCATAGCATTGAGGTAGGTCGGCGTAGCGTTATCGGTGATGCCGAGCGCCACCGGAACCCACAGCACCAGCAGAAAACGCAGCGTGACGCCCGCGCCCCAAAAAAGGCTGGTTCCGACCAACGAAAAACGTGTTTCACCGTTGCGCCACAGCGAAGAAGCGGCGCAGAAGAAACTGCGCGTCATTTTCCCCAGATGCCAGGATTGGCCAGGACGAGCCGCGGCCAGTTTCGGGATGTACAGGTTAGCCACCACGGCGCCAGCATAGGCCAGCGCACAGGCAGAAAGCGCAGCAATCACATGCCAGTCGGCCAGAACGCCACCAGCGACAGAACCGAGCAAAATCGCGGCGATGGTGGAGGCTTCCATCAGACCGTTGGCTTTCACCAGTTTGTCACCGGTGGTCAGTTCACCGAGAATGCCATACTTGGCCGGTGAATACGCGGCCGCGCCAATCCCCACCAGCGTATAACCGAGAAACGGATTAATGCCGAAGCAAATACTCGCCGCGCCCAGCAGTTTCAGGGCGTTCGCGAACATCATCACTCTGCCTTTGGCAAAGCTATCCGCCACCTGTCCAACAAATGGTGCAAACAGGATGTAAGCGCCCACAAACACCATTTGCAGGATTGGCTGGCTCCAGTCCGGATAAAATTGTTCCTTCAGCAGCGCCAGCGTAGCGAACAGCAGTGCGTTATCGCCAAACGCCGACAGAAACTGCGCGGCGATGACGGACATCATCCCTTTGGACCAGATTGAAGTGTTAGTGTGCGCTGACTCAATCATGTTGTTTTTCCGGCTCATCGACCCAGCTTTTCAGCGTAACAAAATCCGGCTTACCGCTGCCGAGTAATGGGAGTTGCTTCAGGTGGCGAATATCACGCGGTACGGCAAGTTCAGGCACGCCATGCGCTCGCGCATACTGCTGTAGTTTTTCACGCGTGAGTTCGCTGTCGGTAGTGAACAGCACCAGCGCCTCACCTTTGCTGGCATCGCTCTTGATCGCCGTGGCGTGCATTTTGTCTGCAGATACCGCCAATGCCAGTTGCTCAACCATTTCCAGCGAGACCATCTCTCCGGCAATTTTAGCAAAACGCTTGGCGCGCCCCTGGATCTGTACAAAGCCGTTTTCATCAAAGCGGACGATGTCTCCGGTGTCATACCAGCCGCGCTCAATCTCACCCTGCGCATTTTCTGCCGTCGGCACTTCCAGCACGCCAGGTTTTTCGACGCGCAAATAGCCGCTCATAATATTCGGGCCTTTCAGTTGTAAACGCCCACCGTCCTCAATACCCGGAACAGCCAGCAGTCGGGCATCCATGCCAGGCAAAATGCGCCCTACCGTTCCTGATTTTGCCGCCATCGGTACATTGATCGACACAACCGGCGCACATTCCGTCACGCCATAGCCTTCAAGGACGCGCAGACCAAATTTCTCCTGCCATAGCTGCTTTGTGCTGTCTTGCAGTTTTTCCGCGCCAGCCACCACATAGCGCAGGCGGTGGAAATCGTACGGATGCGCGAAACGCGCATAGTTACCGAGGAACGTTGAAGTACCAAACAACACGGTGCAGTTCCGGTCGTATACCAGCTCCGGCACAATACGGTAATGAAGCGGGCTGGGATAAAGAAACACTTCCGCACCGGTCAGTAGCGGCGTGAATAATCCCACCGTCAGGCCAAAGGAGTGGAACAGCGGCAGTGCCGACATAAAGCGGTCATCGGCGGTGAAATCGGCAATCGTTTTAATCTGCTCAACGTTCGCCAGAATACTCTTGTGGCTGTGGACCACGCCTTTCGGATGGCCTTCCGAACCAGACGTAAAGAGGATCACCGCAGCCTCTTCCGGCTGCTGTTTCACCTGCGCCAGATGCGGTGCCAGCAGATGTGAGAAAATCCACAGCTTATCGCTCAACGTCACATCGGCTTTTAAATCTTCCAGATAAACCCAGCGTACCTGGGTGAGCTGTTCCGGTAGATGCCAGAGTTTGCCTTTATCGAGAAACTGTCGGGAAGTGAAGATCGTTTTGATTTCAGACGCAGTAATGGCGCTGGTTAACCCTTTCACGCCCGCCGTGTAGTTCATCATGGCCGGAATGCGTCGACGCGCAATGGCTCCAAAAATGACCGCCGCGCTGATCCCCGCATTTGGCAGCATCAGGCCGATTTTTTCACCTTCGGCGCTGTATTTTTCCAGAATACGGGCCACAAAGAGCGTCTTAGTCAGCAGTTTGCGGTAGCTGTCCGGCGTAAAGTTAACATCTTCAATGCAGTTTTTGCCCGCGCCAAAACGGTATTTTGCCGCCAGCAGCGACTCGTATAGCGTTTCACGCGGGCGTACCGCCATGCGAGCTTCCATCATAATTTGATGTAGCATTTCACCGGCGATTTTGCGGCGATCGCGCGCTCGCGGGGCTTCCGGCATTGGCATTTGGGTCGGCGGTAAAATGTGCAGTTGGATACGCGGGAAGAATCGCTGTTTAACCAGACCTTTCAGGCGGCTGAAGTGGGAAAGCTCTGCCCCCTCAATGCGGACAGGAACGACCGTCGCTCCCGACTTCGCGGCGACAAACCCGGCACCGTCATATATTTTCATCAACGAACCGGTGGTCGAAATGCGTCCTTCGGGAAAAATCACCACCGGACGGCCCTGCTCGACCAGACGGACCAGATGCTTAATCGACATCGGTTTGGTTGGGTCTAACGGCACAAAGTCAATCAGCGGGGTTAGCCAGCGCATATACCATTGCTGGCTGATCGAGGTGTAAACGGCGAAGACGGGACGAATCGGTAAAAATAGCGCCAGCAGGATGCCGTCTATAAATGAGACATGGTTGGGAGTGATTAGAACGCGTTCTCCCTGTAGCGCGCTGACATTGCCCGTGACGCGAACGCGGAAAAGCACGCGAAACAGATTACGAAAAAAGCCAAATAGCATCTCAACTCCCTGTGCCATTAATTATAGAAACATTAATGGTGGGAGAGTATACGAGTTGGGGAATGGGCGCGACAGGTAAACAGGTAAATACAGTCCGAAAAAAAACCTGCGCATCCGCGCAGGTCGGTGCAAGAGACAGGTACGAAGTGCGTACCGAATAATCTCACCAATCAATACCTCTGGGATCTTGATTGTGGTCGTCAGCAGCCAGATACGCCAGTACGAAAACGCAAAGGAATGAACCCAAATGCAACGAGTTGTGTAAATTATCGGTTACTGTTACAGATAGGCTGAAGGCAAAAAAAAACCTGCGCATCTGCGCAGGCTGGTGTAATTCTAGTGATCAACCCGAAAGTTGATTTCACCTATCAATACCTCTGGGATCCCAACTTTAGCAATCCGCTCAGTTCTCCCACCAGCGAACAATCGCAACAGCACATCGCAAAGTGTAAGCAAAAATTAGCATTTTCTATTTTCTGTCTTACTTCGCTCGCGCGCGCTCACATTTGCGAGGTCCTGACGGGCAATCTGCTTGAACAGCCAGCCATTTTCCGTAACACTGACGGAATGTAAGCGTTTACCCACAACAGGTACTATCATGGCGACCATAAAGGATGTAGCCCGACTAGCTGGTGTATCAGTCGCCACCGTTTCTCGAGTGATCAATGATTCCCCCAAAGCCAGCGAAGCATCGCGTCTGGCCGTAACGAGTGCAATGGAATCACTCAGCTACCACCCCAATGCGAATGCGCGTGCACTGGCGCAACAATCCACTGAAACCATCGGACTGGTCGTTGGTGATGTGTCCGATCCATTCTTTGGGGCAATGGTTAAAGCTGTCGAGCAGGTGGCCTATAACACCGGGAATTTTTTGCTGATTGGCAACGGCTACCATAATGAACAGAAGGAACGTCAGGCGATTGAACAGCTCATTCGCCACCGCTGCGCGGCCCTTGTTGTCCATGCCAAAATCATCCCGGATGCGGATTTGGCTTCATTAATGAAGCAAATCCCCGGCATGGTATTGATTAACCGAATTCTGCCGGGATTCGAACAACGCTGCGTTGCCCTCGATGACCGTTTCGGCGCGTGGCTCGCTACCCGACACCTTATTCAACAGGGCCATACGCGCATTGGCTACCTGTGTTCCAATCACAGTATTTCTGATGCGGAAGATCGTCTGCAAGGCTATTACGACGCGCTGGCGGAGAGCAATATACCGGTAAGCGATCGACTGGTGACGTTCGGCGAACCGGATGAAAGCGGCGGTGAACAGGCCATGACCGAGTTACTTGGTCGTGGCAAAAACTTCACTGCGGTAGCCTGCTACAACGACTCAATGGCGGCTGGCGCCATGGGCGTATTGAATGATAACGGCATTGATGTGCCGGGAGAAATCTCGCTGATTGGCTTTGATGATGTGCTGATTTCCCGCTATGTGCGCCCACGTCTGACCACGGTACGCTATCCCATCGTAACGATGGCAACCCAGGCCGCTGAACTGGCGCTCGCGCTGGCGGAGAAGCGACCCGCACCTGAAATTACCCACGTCTTTAACCCAACTCTGGTGCGTCGCCATTCCGTTTCGGCGCTAACAGAGCCGGGGAACTCATCGTCAAACGATTAACCAGGATTGCGTCATGACTACGATGTTGGACGTTTCACGACACGCAGGCGTCTCAAAAGCGACCGTTTCGCGCGTACTAAATGGAACGGGTCAGGTAAAAGAGAGCACGCGCCAGAAAGTGTTCAAGGCCATGCAGGCACTCGATTATCGACCCAACTTTTTAGCGCGCTCTTTAGCGAATCGCACCAGCAACAGCATTGGCCTGGTGGTTTCCACATTTGATGGATTCTACTTTGGCCGCCTGCTGCAACAGGCCTCGCGCCAGACGGAGTCTCACGGCAAGCAGTTGATCGTCACCGATGGTCACGACACGCCGGAGCGTGAGCAGGAAGCCGTGCAAATGCTGGCCGACAGGCAGTGCGACGCCATTATTCTTTATACCCGCTATATGAGTGAAAAGGCGATTATGTCGCTCATGAACAGCATTGCGATGCCCTTGCTGGTCATCAACCGTGATGTCAGTCAGGCCCGCGATCGCGCGATTTTCTTTGAGCAGGAAGACGCGGCGTATCAGGCGGTCAATTATCTGATCTCGCAGGGGCACAGCGATATTGCTTGCATCACCGTGCCAGGCCATACGCCTACCGGTAAATCCCGCCTGATGGGGTATCGTAAGGCTCTGGAAAAAAACGGTATTCCCTGGGATCCTGATAAGGTTAAATACGGCGACTCCACGATGACGCGAGGCTATGAAGCCTGTCGAGAACTGCTGGAGGAAGGGGTGAAATTCAGCGCCCTGTTCGCCTGTAACGATGACATGGCATTAGGTGCATCAAAAGCGTTACATCAGGCCGGACTGAGGATCCCGACGGACGTCTCGCTGTTTGGTTTTGATGATGCGCCCAGCGCCAAATGGCTGGAACCGGGGTTATCTACCGTTTATCTGCCGATTGATACCATGATAACCACGGCAATCGACCAGGCTATACGTCTGGCCAACGGTGAGAGCGTGGAGCCGATCCCTCCGTTTACCGGCAAACTGGTATTACGTGACTCAGTAACGCTCGGACCGTACTTTAAGTAATATGAAAAAGAGCCGGATGGCGACGCAAGCACCTTATCCGGCCAGCTTTACTCAGATTAATTCCAGCGCTAACAGCTCATCAATGGTCTGGCGACGACGAATCAGTCGCGCCACGCCGTTATCAAACAAGACCTCCGGCAGCAGCGGGCGGCTATTGTAGTTTGACGACATTGACGCTCCGTACGCCCCGGTATCATGCAAAACCAGATAATCACCCGGCACCACCGCAGGCAACAGACGGGTTTCCACATTTCCGCCTTCCTGCTGGGTAAACACGTCGCCTGATTCGCACAGCGGTCCGGCCACCACGGTCTCTCGTTGAGGAGTTTGTTGCAGAGAACGACCATCTCCCGCCAGCGCGGAGATATGGTGATAGCTACCGTACATGGCCGGGCGCATCAGATCGTTGAAGCCCGCATCGATCAGCACAAAGTGACGGCTGCCCATCTCTTTTACGCTGCGCACCTGCGCCACTAACACACCGGCTTCCGCGACCAGGAAACGCCCTGGTTCGATCTCCAGTTTGACGGCATGACCCAGATGACGCGCAATACTATCGCGCGCAGCGTTCCACAATCCAAAATAGTGATCGGTGTCGATCGCCTCTTCACCTTCGCGATACGGGATTGATAAACCGCCGCCTGCGGAGATCGCTTCCAGATCCTGACCAAATTCCACTACCTGACGCACCATCGCGCCGCACACCTGCTCCAGATGCGCGTAGTCCACGCCAGAGCCGATATGCATATGAATACCTACCAGCTTCAGCTTATAGCGCTGAATTACCTCCAGCGCCGCCGGAAGATCGCTGTACCAGATGCCGTGCTTGCTGTTCTCACCCCCGGTATTGGTTTTCTGACTGTGTCCATGCCCAAAGCCAGGGTTTACGCGGAGCCACACGCGATGGCCCGGCGAGAGCTGGCCCAGTTGTTCCAGCATATCGACCGACCCGGCATTTACCGGAATGCTCAATTCATGCACCCGGGCGAGCGTCGCTTCATCAATCATATCGGCGGTAAAGACAATCTCATCTTTGCCCGGTACAAAACCTGCCGCCAGCGCGCGTTCAATTTCGCCAAGCGAGACGGAATCGACCTTCACGCCCTGCTCGCGCATCAGGCGCAAAATATGAATATTCGAACATGCCTTCTGGGCAAAACGCACCACGTCAAACTGACTCAGTTTGGCAATCTGCGCGCGAATAATCTGCGCATCATAGACCCACACCGGGCAGCCGAATTCGGCAGGCAGGCGCAACAGGTTGTCGGCGGTCAGGTCAGTGTCTGTGTTGTTGAGTGGGCGTGGCATGGCGTGCTCCGGTATTGGCTTTTTTATGATTACGCCACAGCTCAAAAAGAATAAAAAATATCGTTTTATCTTGAGTCTATGCAAAAATGATATGGATTAGCTCATTTGAGGATTGCTTATGCCCGCGGTTAACCTGCGTCACATTGAAATTTTTCACGCCATCATGACCGCAGGCAATCTGACGGAAGCCGCGCGCATGCTACATACCTCGCAGCCCACCGTCAGCCGGGAACTGGCCCGATTCGAAAAAGTCCTGGGATTAACGCTGTTTGAACGCACGCGTGGCCGACTGCATCCAACCGTGCAAGGCTTACGTCTGTTTGAAGAGGTACAACGTTCGTGGTACGGCCTGGACAGAATTGTGAGCGCCGCCGAAAGCCTGCGCGAATTTCGTCAAGGTGAATTGTCGATTGTTTGCCTGCCGGTATTTTCGCAGTCCTTTTTACCGCCGCTGCTACAGCCATTTCTCGCGCGCTATCCGCAGGTCAACATTCAGATCGTGCCGCAGGAGTCACCACTGTTGGAAGAGTGGCTGTCGGCGCAGCGCCACGATCTGGGGTTAACGGAAACGCTGCATACGCCAGCCGGAACGAAACGCACCGAATTGCTGGCGCTGGATGAAGTGTGTGTACTGCCGCAGGGGCATCCGCTGACCGAGAAAGCGGTATTAACGCCGCAGGATTTTCAGGGAGAGAACTATATCAGCCTGTCGCGGACCGACAGTTACCGTCAGCTACTGGACACCATGTTTAACGAACATCAGGTGAAGCGCCGCATGGTGATTGAAACCCACAGCGCCGCTTCAATTTGTGCAATGGTGCGGGCGGGCGTGGGGATCTCGGTGGTAAACCCACTGACCGCGCTGGATTATGCCAGCAGCGGAGTGGTTATCCGCCGCTTCAGCATTTCGGTACCCTTTACGGTCAGCCTGATCCACCCACTTCATCGCCCTGCCTCGGCGCTGGTCGATGCTTTTACAGCGCATCTGCAAGCCCATCTCCCGAGGCTTATCGATCCGCTGGAGGCTATTTTGTCTCCACAGACGAAAGCATAAACGCCACCGCATCTTGCGCATGGATTGCCGCGGTGTCGAAAACCGGTAATGGACTTAGCTCGGCTGGAACCAGCAAACCAATCTCGGTACAGCCAAAGATAACCCCTTGAGCGCCCTGTTTAGCCAACTGATCAATTACGCTCAGGTAGTAGTCGCGGGAGGCGTTGCTGAACTCACCGAGGCACAGCTCGTCGAAAATAATCTGGTTTATTTTCTGACGGTCATCAGCCTCAGGAATAAGCGTGCTAATACCAAATTCAGTCTGTAGACGTCCGCGGTAAAAATCCTGCTCCATGGTGTAGCGCGTACCCAGTAGCGCCACGTTGCTCATCTGCTGTTTTTGTATGGCCCGACCCGTCGCATCGGCAATATGCAGGAACGGCACGTCACAGGCGGTTTCAATCGCCTCAGCAACTTTGTGCATGGTGTTGGTACACAACACAATCCCCTCCGCTCCGGCTTGCTGAAGCCCTGCGGCGGCCTGCGCGAGGATCTCCCCAGCCCGCTGCCAGTCACCGCCAGACTGACAGGCTTCAATCTCGTGAAAATCTACGCTGTGCAACAGAATCTGTGCCGAATGCAGGCCACCCAGACGCTGTTTTACCCCTTCATTAATGAGTCGATAATAAGGAATGGTGGATTCCCAGCTCATACCGCCTAACAGACCGATCGTTTTCATCATTTCCCCTGATTTGTTGTTATCTCTCCAGTGAACCAAAGATGTGATCAACTTTCCACATCTGTTGGCGTGCATTTCTTTTTTTAATTTTCTGATATAGGTTTAATGAAACATTGTTTTAATTACAGGAAGGCCGAATGTTTATTTTTCATAAAGAGACCACCCTTGAAGATCTGGGCAATGGCGTTACCCGACGCATTCTTGCTCACGACGGTAAAATGATGGCAGTTGAGGTGAACTTCGAGCAAGGCGCGATTGGTCCGATGCACAATCATCCGCATGAGCAGCTGACTTACGTTTTGTCTGGGGAGTTTGAATTTACCATCGGCGAAGAAATGCATGTCGTTAGGGCAGGCGATACCCTATATAAACAGCCCAACATTATGCATGGCTGCGTCTGTTTAAAACCGGGAACGCTACTGGATACCTTTACGCCCATGCGCGAAGATTTTCTGCCTGCGTAATTTTATCTGTTCGTAATCTGCCTGGCGGCATAATGTTGTTCCAGAGGGAATGAATATGTCGCCTCCTGTGTATTGCTACATTCACCTTATGTTTAACCGACAAACCCTGCCAAAGGGCAGGGTTTGTCAGTTCTGGAAAGCAGATTAACGCGCCAGCCAGCCGCCGTCTACCGCAACGGTATAGCCGTTGATATAGTCAGATGCGCTGGATGCCAGGAACACAATCGGCCCCATCAGGTCACTCGGCAGACCCCAACGACCCGCCGGGATACGATCGAGAATTTCTGCGCTACGCTGCTCATCAGCGCGCAGCTGTTGAGTGTTGTTCGTCGCCATGTAACCCGGCGCAATTGCGTTGACGTTAATGTTATGTTTGGCCCACTCGTTCGCCATCAGGCGGGTGATGCCCATTACGCCGCTTTTAGACGCGGTGTAAGACGGCACGCGGATCCCGCCCTGGAAAGAAAGCATAGAGGCGATGTTGATAATTTTGCCGCCGTTACCCTGAGCGATAAAGTGCTTCGCCGCGGCCTGAGACATAAAGAACACGCTCTTAATGTTCAGGTTCATCACGTCGTCCCAGTCTTTTTCGCTGAAGTCGATCGCATCGTCACGACGGATAAGACCTGCGTTGTTGACCAGAATATCGATATGACCGAATTCTGCCACTGCGCGCTCCAGCAGCGCCGGAATGCCGTCAATTTGACGCAGGTCGGCGGTCAGACTTAAAAAACGGCGCCCCAGCGCGGTCACGCGTTCGATAGTTTCCGTCGGTTCAACGATGTTGATCCCCACGATATCGCAGCCCGCTTCAGCCAAACCCAACGCCATACCCTGACCCAGGCCAGTGTCACAACCGGTCACAACGGCGACCTTACCTTCAAGAGAGAATGCATTCAAAATCATTGTAAATCCTTAATTTTTTATAATGCCCGCCGCAGCAGGCACGGCTATCGCCCGCAACTAGCGCAGATCTTTGACCGCTACATGGTCCATATCATCAAAGACCTGGTTTTCGCCGACCATGCCCCAAATGAACGTATAAGCTTTTGTGCCAACGCCGGAGTGAATTGACCAGCTCGGCGAAATCACCGCCTGCTCGTTGTGCATCACAATATGACGCGTTTCCTGAGGCTGCCCCATCATGTGGAAGACGCAGGTATCTTCTTCCATATTGAAATAGAAATAGACTTCCATACGACGTTCATGGGTATGACACGGCATGGTGTTCCACAGGTTACCCGGCGCCAGTTCGGTCAGACCCATGCTCAACTGGCAGGTTTCCAGCACATCCGGCACAAAATATTTGTTGATGGTACGACGGTTACTGGTGAGGTCATCGCCCAGCGTTACTGGCGCAACGTCTGCTGGCGTGACTTTTTTGGTTGGATAAGTCGTGTGGGCCGGCGCGCAGTTATAGTAAAACTTCGCTGGTTTCGCCGTATCGATGCTGGCGAATACCACTTCTTTGGCCCCTTTCCCGACGTACAGCGCGTCACGATGACCAATTTCATAGCACTGGCCGTCAACGGTAATCGTGCCCGGGCCACCGATGTTAATCACACCCAGCTCACGACGCTCGAGGAAGTAGGTTACGCCCAGCTGTTTGCCGACTTCGCCACCCACAGAGACGGTTTTGGCCACTGGCATAATGCCGCCAACAATGATGCGGTCAATGTGGCTGTAGACCATGGTGTATTCATCTGGGACAAACACTTCTTCGACCAAAAACTCATTACGCAGCTCCTGAGTATCCAAGGTTTTCGCATGCGCACTATGGATGCTTTGTCTTACGTCCACATTTACCTCCAGTGATAAATTGACCGTGAATGCTTAAACGAATAGCAAAACGCTGTTCCGTTTTATCTTATGCGCTCATGATATCCCTCCCGGAATGGGTTTTCAATTACAAATAAAACAACGTTTCACTTTTTCTGCATCTTATTATCAAAAGTGTAATTGCGATCACGCTAGCGCATATAAATCGCGGGAATGATTTAAATAAAATTATTTAAAACAATTAGATAGATAAAAATAAACAAGAGTAGTTCATGAGGGGTAGGGATAAGACATTGAAAATACAGCCAGCCTCACACGCCGTTCACACACCTTTTATAGCAAAGTGCGCTGTTAATCACATGAAATGAAACACCGTTTTGATACGTTGGCGGAGTTTAGAGTGTATGTTTCTGTAACTGGCCTTGCCCTCCTGTTGGAGGGCTTTTTTATAGATGCAGGGGATATACAGCGGGAAAGGCGTTTAAGCAGAGAAAACTTCGGGGGGTTAATCTCGCTCGATAGCGAGCGCCACGCCCTGACCACCGCCGATACATAACGTTGCCAGGCCCTTGTGCGCCCGACGCTTCACCATTTCATGCACCAGTGAAACCAGAATACGGCAGCCAGATGCGCCAATCGGATGACCAAGCGCAATGGCTCCGCCGTTCACATTCACTCGCCGTTCATCCCACTCCAGCATTTTTCCAACGGACAATGCCTGTGCGGCAAAGGCTTCGTTGGCCTCGATAAGATCAACATCAGCCAGTTGCCAGCCCACACGCTCAAGGCAACGGCGCGTCGCGTACACCGGCGCAATTCCCATGAGCGCGGGATCGACCCCGACGCTGGCAAAGGCACGAATGCGGGCCAGCACCGGCAAATTCAGCTCCTGGGCCTTGGCCTCGCTCATCATCATCACCGCAGCGGCGCCATCATTGATGGATGACGCGTTGCCCGCGGTTACTGAACCGAGCCTGTCAAAGGTCGGATCCAGACGCGCCAGCCCTTCTGCGCTGGCATCGGTGCGCGGCTGTTCGTCGGTATCCACCACGAACGATTGCCCATTACGCTGCGTTACCACCGGCACGATTTCATCTTTAAAGCGCCCGGCGTCAATTGCCATCCGCGCCTTGTGCTGCGAATGCAGTGCGTAGGCATCCTGCAGTTCACGGCTGATGCCATATTCCCGCGCCAGATTTTCCGCAGTCACGCCCATATGGTAATCGTTGAAAGCGTCCCACAGGCCGTCATGCACCAGGCTGTCGACCAGTTGACTGTTGCCCAACTGTGCGCCGGTACGGCTATCAGTAAGGACATGCGGCGCACGGCTCATATTCTCTTGTCCGCCCGCAATCACAATGTCGGCTTCGCCGCACTGGATAGCCTGGGTCGCCAGATGCAGCGCTTTCAGACCCGAGCCGCAGACATCGTTAATGGTGATGGCGGAGACGGTATTGGGTAGCCCACCATTGATGGCGGACTGACGCGCCGGGTTTTGCCCGGCACCAGCGGTAAGCACCTGTCCGAGGATCACTTCATCCACAGCGTGAACGTCCACGCCCGTGCGATCCAGTAACGCCCTGACTACCATGCTACCTAATTCAACGGCAGAGTGGCGCGCCAGCGTCCCCTGGAAGCAGCCGATCGGTGTCCGTAACGCCCCGACTATCACAACCTCTTTCATCACCACCTCAGCGCAAAATAACACCGCAATAGTAGATGATTGTTAAAAAGAGTTATCAAGGTTGTTTAAAAACGGTGATTTTTATCACAAAGGAAATTCGTATCATTTATTGGTCATCTGAACGCCACTCTGCTGTAAATGGTCGCGCAGCCAACTTCCCGCCACGCCAGGCGGTGATTTCTTATTCCACAGCAGATCGATAGAGATAGCCTTTGGCCAGCCGGGCAGCATCAATTGAACCAGCGGTTTTTCTGCCGCAAACTCCTCCACCAGCGCACAAGGGAGCGCGCACCAGCCGAATCCCTGCACCGCCATACTCAGCAGCAACAAATAGTTAGGCGCCGACCAGACGGGGCCGCGCGCCACGTTGGTGCCGCTCTCCAGATAGGTATTCAGCCGCAGCTCTCGCCAAGTATGTAGCTGTTCCCACTGCAGTTTTTCTTGAGTCGCCAGTGGATGCGATGCCGCAACGTATAATCCCATCCAGGTTTGCATCGGCAGACGCGTGACGCCCATGTCGGTCGGGTAATCCTCCCGCGCTTCGATCAACCCAACCTGAGCACGTCCTTTTTGCAGCAGATCGATCACGTCTTCATCTTCGCCAATCAGACATTCAAACTCGGTATGGGGAAACTTGTGGTCAAACTGCACCATCAATTCTTCCAGCACATCCGGATGCAGCGTGTCAGACAAAACGAAGGTCAGACGCGCTTCCGTTTCACCCGACAGCGAAATCGCTGCCTCATCAAGACGTTCGCTGGCCGTCAAAATTGCCTGCACATAGCCCAGCACCCGCTTACCTTCTTCAGTTAGCGTCGGCTGACGTGATGAGCGGTCAAACAGCGCAAAACCGAGATCGGCTTCCAGATGCGCAATGGCCGTGCTGATGGTGGACTGACTTTTACGCAGCCGCCGGGCCGCAGCAGAAAATGAGCCGCAGGAAACGGTCTCCACAAATGCCGTTAACGCTTCAGGGGAGTAACGCATGAACTATCTACTTTATCGATGGATACTATCTTTTAGATATCACATAAAACGATAAAATTGCCACCATTCCGTTATCCGGGCATCAAAGAAGGTTTTAGATTATGCAACACGATACAGTCCAACGCCGCTCGTTACTGGAGCGAATTTTTCATGCCGTCTGCTTTGAAGGCATTGCCACCGCGATCCTCGCACCAACCACCGCATGGTTGATGCAGCGCTCGGTGCTGGAAATGGGCGGACTGACCATCCTTCTCGCCACCACGGCGATGATCTGGAATATCATTTATAACGCCCTGTTTGACCGACTGTGGCCGTCGCACCTGGTAAAACGTACGGCTAAAGTGCGGGCATTCCACGCCTTAGGCTTCGAGAGCGGTTTTATTGTCATCGGGGTGAGCATCGTGGCGTATGTGCTGAACGTCAGCCTGCTCCAGGCATTCACACTGGAAATAGGTTTCTTCCTGTTCTTCCTGCCATACACCATGTTCTATAACTGGGCTTATGACACTTTACGCGAGCGCGTTATGAAGCGTCGCCAGCAGCGCGTTACTGCCTGATAATTCAAACAATAGCCGGAATCTTCTCGGTTCCGGCTTTTGATCCATTCACTCGCCCGCTTGTTGACACCTCCCCCAGCCCCTGCCATTTGTGGTAAATTGCGCTTCTTTTTGTTTATTTTATAGTTGATACGTTCAAATAATGTCGAAATTTTGGTCAAAAGAAGAGACTCTCTGGAGCTTCGCACTATATGGGACTGCCGTCGGCGCAGGAACCCTCTTCCTCCCCATACAGCTGGGTTCTGCAGGCGCAGTGGTACTGTTTATCACCGCACTCGTCGCCTGGCCTTTAACCTACTGGCCGCACAAGGCGCTGTGCCAGTTTATCCTGTCCTCAAAAACCTCGGCAGGTGAAGGGATCACTGGTGCAGTTACGCACTACTACGGCAAAAAGATAGGCAGCCTGATCACGACCCTCTATTTTATTGCCTTCTTTGTGGTGGTACTGATCTACGCCGTGGCGATAACCAATTCACTCACTGAACAACTGGCAAAACATATCGCCATCGATCTGCGTGTTCGCATGCTGGTCAGTCTTGGCGTGGTGCTGGTGCTGAACCTGATTTTTCTGATGGGCCGACAAGCAACCATTCGGGTAATGGGCTTTCTGGTGTTCCCGCTCATCGCGTACTTTTTGTTCCTTTCGCTCTACCTGACCGGAAGCTGGCAGCCAACGCTACTCACCGGCCAGATGTCTTTCGATCAGCACACGCTTCATCAGGTTTGGATATCTATTCCCGTGATGGTTTTCGCTTTTAGCCATACGCCAATTATCTCGACGTTCGCCATCGACCGACGTGAGAAATACGGCGAGCAGGCCATGGGTAAATGCAAAAAAATCATGAAGGTAGCCTACGTCATCATCTGCCTGAGCGTGCTGTTTTTCGTCTTCAGCTGTTTGCTTTCGATTCCGACAAACTATATCGAGGACGCGAAGAATGAAGGGGTGACCATTCTGTCAGCGCTATCGATGATGCCAAACGCACCAGCATGGCTGTCAATTTCTGGGATCATTGTCGCCGTCGTGGCGATGTCAAAATCGTTCCTCGGCACCTACTTTGGCGTGATTGAAGGGGCAACCGAGGTGGTAAAAACATCGTTGCATCAGGTGGGAGTGAAGAAAAGCCGGGCCTTTAACCGCGCCCTGTCCATTATGCTGGTTTCGACCATTACGTTTATCATTTGCTGCATTAACCCTAATGCAATTTCAATGATTTACGCGATTAGCGGGCCGCTGATTGCCATGATTCTGTTTATCATGCCGACATTATCTACCTATCTGATCCCGGCGCTAAAGCCGTACCGTTCAGTGGGAAATCTGATCACCCTGATTGTCGGTCTGCTGTGCGTATCTGTGATGTTTTTTGGCTAGAACGTGTTTTTAACGGCTCATTCATCAGTATGTGGATGAGCCGTTAAACTGACTTATTTGATGTACGAATCGAGTACCTTCAAAACCACATCCAAATCTTCTTCGCGCTTAATTTCATCGCCCTGATGCACAATGTGCTCGGTCAGATGACCTTTAATCACCTCGCGCATTAACCCGTTTACCGCACCGCGGATCGCCGCTATTTGCTGCAATACCGCCGCGCATTCATGCGGTTCATCCAGCATGGTTTTCAACGCCGCTACTTGCCCCTGAATCTTACTGGCTCGGGCTTTCAGCTTTTGTTTGTCGCGGATCGTGTGTGACATAGCAATACCTTTTCAACGTCTGGCTGGAGCGACAATACCATCGTCATTCTACTGGGGGGTAGTATTTAATACTGGGGGGGAGTAGAATCTGGCAAAATTAAACAACTAAGAATCATTCTCATGGGTGAGTTTTCTACGCTTCTTCAGCAAGGCAACGCCTGGTTTTTCATTCCCAGCGCGATTCTATTAGGAGTGTTACACGGTCTGGAACCGGGGCATTCCAAGACGATGATGGCGGCCTTTATTATTGCCATTAAGGGGACCATCAAACAGGCGGTGATGCTGGGGCTGGCGGCAACGTTGTCGCATACCGCAGTGGTATGGCTGATTGCGCTCGGTGGGATGTATATCAGCAAAGCTTTTACTGCCCAGGCCGTTGAGCCCTGGCTGCAGTTTGTCTCGGCGATTATTATTCTCGGGACCGCATTCTGGATGTTCTGGCGAACCTGGCAGGGAGAACAGAACTGGCTGACCCAGACGCATCATGACCACGATCATGATGACCATCACCACCATCATAACCACGGTGAAGCTCACCACCATCATCACGAACATGACCACGACCACGATCATAACCATGCTGCGTTAGCAGGGCTGAGCGAAGATTCAAAAGCGTATCAGGACGCCCACGAGCGGGCACATGCTACCGATATTCAGCGCCGCTTTGCAGGCAAAGAGGTCACCAACGGCCAAATATTATTGTTTGGTCTGACCGGCGGGTTGATCCCCTGCCCTGCTGCCATTACGGTACTGCTGATTTGCATCCAGCTCAAAGCCTTCACGCTGGGTGCCACCATGGTGCTGTGCTTCAGCCTCGGGCTGGCGCTAACGCTGGTAACGGTGGGAGTGGGAGCGGCAATCAGCGTGCAGCAGGCGGCCAAACGCTGGAGCGGATTTAACACACTGGCACGCAAAGCGCCCTATTTTTCCAGCGCGCTCATCGCGATGGTCGGCTTATATATGGGGATTCACGGCTATATGGGGATCGTCGGTTAACGAGCAGAGAGCGCAGCAGCGATTGCCGCTGCGCATCAAACCAGGCTAGCTTGCGACGTTCCCCCACACCAGTTGGCCTTTATGGAAGGTCGCGGTGCGTGGGGAGATTCGCGCGACCGCTTCCGCTGAGCAGGAGGCATCCACCAGTACAAAGCTGGCTTCATCCTGCGCCTTCGGCCAGACGCGCTCACCTTTATCGTTAAGCGGCAGCACATCGCCGGTGGCGAGGAACAGCGCCCGCGACAGGTTGAGTTCATTGGGACGAATATACAGCTGCGCGTACAGGTTCGCCTTCTCCAGCATGTCTCCAAGCCCGTACGGCGACCAATGGTCAATCACACTGTCGGTCCCGGTAATCACTTCCACGCCTTTGTCACGCAGCTGCTTAAGCGGCATATGCAAGGTACCGATCGGCACCGTCGAGGCAATGGTAATCTGCTGCGCCACCATCCGGCTCGCCAGCGCATCCACCTGCTGTTCGTTCAGCGTTGCCAGCGCAAATGCGTGACTGATGGTCAGTTTTCCCTTCAACTGCGGCGTTTTCTCCACCGTTTCCACCATGTAATTCACTGCCGCAACGCCCGCCGGGCTGGTTTCATGCAGATGGATATCCACGCCTTTATCGTAATCCAGCGCAATCTGGAACATGGTGTCGAGGGATTTTTCCATCGCCCCGTCCACGCTGGTTGGGTCCAGACCGCCGACGTAATGCGCCCCTGCCTGCATTGCTTCACGCATCAACGGTTCAGACTTCGATAACAGCAGGCCATGCTGCGGAAACGCCACGATTTCACAGGCAAAACCCGGCTGGCGACGCGCCAGCACCGCCTGCAGATTTTCCAGGTTTTTCAGCCCGGAAACCGGTTCGATATTGCAATGGCTGCGGGCGATCGAGGTGCCCTTTGATTGCAGCAGATCGATGAGCTTTTCCGCGCGCTCCTGCGTGTAAGGCTGGAGTTCAGGCAGCAGCTTTTGCTCAAGGCGGATCATATCCTGAATGGAGGTGCCAGCCGGGCGATTCAGCGAACGCCAGGGACCGCCGTAAAAGGTTTTATCCAGATGGATGTGCATGTCGCGCATGGCGGGCAGCATCAGCTTTCCACCCGCATCGTAGTGCGGCAGCGTCGCATCCGGATGCTGCTTATTCTCACGCAGGGCAACAATTTTCCCGTCTTGAATTTCAACGGTTTGCAGCGCGGTACGGGTATGCACCACCACCGAGTTTTCGTAATCAAACCCCGCTTCCAGCAGGACGTTATCCAGGTAATAGTGCTTATCGTTAATCGTCATTGTGCTCTTCGCCCCGCAGGTGTTCCCGACAGGATTAGCAGCATACGCGACCGGAGCCACTGCGCCAAACAGCGCGGCAGCGGTCACCATTTTTCCGCTCTGACTTAAAAATTCACGGCGGCTGTTACTTTCCTTCATTCACATTTCCTCTCAGGAATGGACAATATGGGTGCCCGTTTCGCCGCGCAGTGCGGCCGGCAGGCATTCCGGCGTGGTGATGATCACTCGCTTACCGCCACGCGCCAGGAACGCCAGACTGGCAACGATTTTGGGTAACATGCTCCCCGGCGGGAAATGTCCCTCCTGCATGTAACGGGTCATCGTTGCGACATCCACCGTATCCAGCGCCTGCTGGTTGGGTTTGCCAAAATGAATACAGACCTGCTCGACGCCGGTGGTGATCACCAGAATGTCAGCGCGGATCTCCTGCGCCAACAGAGCCGTGGAGAGATCTTTATCAATCACCGCATCCACGCTCTGATAATCCCCCTGATCGCTACGCACCACCGGGATCCCGCCGCCCCCCGCGCCAATCACCACAAAACCTTGCTGGGTCAGCGTTTTGATCGCCTCAGCCTCGACAATACGCTTCGGTTCCGGAGAGGCGACGACCCGGCGGTAGCCGCGTCCCGAATCTTCAACAAAGCGCCAGCCCGGATTGACCCGCTGCAGTTCATCGCGCTGCGCTTCGCTAAAGAACGCGCCGATAGGCTTGGTCGGGTTAGCGAAGCCCGGATCGTTTTTGTCGACCTCCACCTGCGTGACCACCGTAACCGCCTTCTGCTCACCGCGCCGCGCCAGGCGGTTGTTCAGCGCCTGTTGGATCAGATAGCCGATCCCGCCCTGCGTATCGGCGACGCAGTTTGCCAGCGGGGTGAGCGGCAACCCTTCACGCTCATGCGCGATTTCCGCACGCCGTAGATCCAGCCCCACCTGCGGCCCGTTTCCGTGCGTCAGCACAATGTTGTAGTCCGATGCCAACATCTCCAGCACCGTGTCCGCCACCGCTTTCACCGCTTCAGCCTGGTGCTCAATCGACTGGCTGGCGTTATCTTTGATAATGCTGTTGCCGCCAATGGCAACGACCACAAGTTCTTTCATAGTGTTATCTTCCGCTTACAGGCGATTCAGGTCGTTTTCGTCGGTTCCTGCTCAGGCGCAGTCACCGCTTCACGGCTATCAAGAACATGCTTGAGGACAAACATGCCGCTCATCATCAGGTAGGACACAACAAACATCATCGAACTGCCTTCTGCAAAGCCAACCGCCGGAGAGTGAATCACACCAAACAGCGATAACAGCGCGCCAAAAGCTGCGGCAATCGCCCCACGCAGCGGCTTATTCATAATGGCGAAGATAGCGACGCAGCCCCACAGCATACTGGCCAGCGGCGCACCGCTTCCCAGATGCACCAGCCCATCGTAATAGACACCTTTGCTGTGCAGCAGGTCGCTGCCCAGTTTCCCCGCGGATGTTCCGGCGGCGCCCATCACGCTGTTGACGATGGTCAACGCCCAGTTAGCGATCCACGGGAACAAGCAGATAAAGATAACGGGAACCTCGACTTTGGGCGTCTCTCGCACCACCTGGTTGGCGGTCACCACGCCGATAAACACCAGAATCGGCACTATCGCAGTCATCGGAATAATCGCGAGCATAAACGCCCCCAGCCCAAACAGCGGTACCAGGAACATGGTGATGCCTGAAGCGAGGGTATAACCGATGCTGGCCCCCATCGCTTTCCAGCCCGCATGCCCAACATATACGGTCACCGGGAATGGGTTGCCCAGCATGCAGCCGAGCATGGAGGCAAAACCGTTCGCCATCATGACCTTACGGGTGTTGTACTCATCACCCGCCGCATGCGCACTTTCAATATTCTCAAGGTCAAAAATGTAGTTCGCCAGACCCAGAGGAACCGCAGAAGCCAGGTACGGCAGCGCGTGCGGCAAACCCTGCAGGAAGCTGTCGACATGGATTTCCGGCGGGTTGAAGCCAAAGGAAGACATAGAAGATTTTATGGCTTCCGGGCTTTGCAAACCGGAGATCCACGCCAACGCTGTACCGGCAATCAGCAGCAGCAAACCGGTGGGGATGCGGGCAAAAATCGGCTTCTTACCGAACCAGTTAATGAAGATTAACAACAGGACGATGAAAGAGACGGTCGGCGCTTCAAATGCCTGCAGCATCGGGTTCATCGCCAGCAGCAACAGTCCCAGACCGGACAGACAAGAAAGTAATACCGTACGCGGGATCATCTTGCGGATGGTCTCGCCCAGGAAGGAGCCGCCGACCAGGATCAACGCTTCTACAAAGCACCACACCAGGGCTATCTGGATAGCAAAGTTGGCATCTTTGGTTTGCTGATATACCGGCATTAGCACCAGGAAGGTCACGGTAAAAATTGACGGTGCGCTCGGCCCGGACGGCAGCGCCGTCACGTCTTTACGCCCGGTGTGCTTTGCCATCTGCAGGCCAAACCAGGCGTAGCAGACGCTGGCCACCAGCACCGCCAGACCAAAGGCAGGCGCAATGCGACCATAGACAATTTCGGTAGGGATCCCGACGACAAAAATGAGCAGCCCCATCATTGTCAGCAGGTTAGTCAGGTTGTTGGTCATCAGCCCAAAGTAAGCAGCCCAGTCACCACGTTTCCATTCTAGTTTTATGCTGTTCATGGAATATCCTTAACAGGTTAAGCATCGTTTGCGATCCCGGGGATCGCCCAGCCCTGCAGGTAAGCAACGTTTTTTGCTTCGCTACTGTGGGGCTAACAGCGTTAGCCCCGATTGTTGTTATTGGCAGTAGCGGTCGCGCCAGTTGAGGATCGCCTTTTCAAAACAGGCGAACGGCGGATGGACTATTCCGGCGCCGATCATGCCGATCCCCGCATCTTTGTGCGCAATTGCGGTGTTAATCACCGGCAGAATGCCGGTGCTACCCACGCGCGTAATGTCGATAGCTGTCGGTACGCCCATAAAACCAAGTAACGGAATGGTAACGTTGGGGTTTTCGCCGAGAGTGATTTCGCGCATCTGGCGAGAGAAATCGACCGCCTCTTCAACCGTACCGCCCACCAGCGCCACGATGGCCGGTGCCGTGGCCATGGCAAAACCGCCGATGCCGTAGGTTTCGGTAATTGCGCTATCACCGATATCACGTCCGGAATCTTCGGGCTTATAGCCCGCAAACATCGGGCCAATCACCTGCTGCGCCGGACCGGTAAACCACTGACCCGGTAAGCCGCTGATGCGCAGACCGAATTCAACGCCGTTACGCGCCATCGTCGTGACTACGGTGCTGTATTCGATCCCGTGTGCGGCGTCCATTGCGGCTTTACACATCGCCATCCAGGTCGGTCCGGAGAAGTAATCGCTGCTGAGGACGAACTCGAATACCTCACGCTGCTGCTCAACCGGATAGCCGGTCTGAATAATCCACGGCGTCAGTGCCTGTATCAGTAGCGCCGTCCCGGCGTTATTGCGGTTATGACACTCATCGCCCATGTGCAGCGCCTGCGCCAGCATCAGGCGCAGATCGATTTCGCCCGCCAGCTTCATGGCGTCGCGCAGCATCGGTCCCATCACATCGCGCATCCAGTTCAGGCGATCGATAACGCTCTGATCGTTCGCGCCCATGCGCAGGATCTTCGCCATCTGCTCGCTCATATTGGTGTATGCGCGGTTGCCGTAGGTTTTGTTCTCGACGATGTGCATAAACATCGACGCCGACGTCACACCCGCCATCGAACCGACACAGTCATGCTCGTGGCACGGTGAGAAGATGATTTCACCCGAGGCGGCCAGGTCGGCGGCTTCATCCAGATCTTTCGCCAGCCCTTCAAACACCAAAGCCCCGGTGACCGCGCCCTTCATTGCGCCGCACATTTTTTCCCAGCAGATTGGCGGTCCGGCGTGCAGGATGGTGTTGCGGGTCATGCCCGGCACGACGTTGATCGCCTGGTCATAGCCAATCAGCACCGGATGCGACTGGATAATGCGTTCCAGCGCCTGCTGGTTAGCGGCAGCGATTTTGTCAGCCAGCGGCGAATCGGCAATTTCGTCCAGTGCGGCCACGACCTGCATATTGCCCTGGCCCGGCGGCGTCCAGTCGAGCTGGGTCACGGGAACATTCTGCTTTTTGAGGTCATCGCTGAACATCGCGATGCCGACGTTAATCACGTTCAGCGGCTGGTTAAACAGTGTCTGGCTCATCAGGCTTCCTCCCCTTTACAGATAAATTCACGCGCCAGCAATCCGGTATTGGTGCTACTGCTCGCCCAGATCACGCCTGCATCGGTCAGCATCTGGCACTGTTTTTCCAGCGACGGCGTATCGAGATCGGTTCCCAGCACGTAGCCGAGGATCTCAAGCGGACGCCCCTCTGCGGCGGCGATCGCTTTGGCTTCGACGATCGCCTCGATCATCACGCCAACCGGATCTTCATGTGATCCATATCCAAGAACGAAGTCCATAACGATCACGCCGACTTCAGGATCGCGTGCTTCCTGCAACAGACGACTAATGCGGTTGGTTGGATCGATCATCGGATGCGGTTTACCGTTGGTAAAATCGTCATCTCCGAAATCAAGGAAGGTATGTCCCACGCTGCGGTTGAGATCTGTCAGGCGAAAAGCCGGATCCGGATGAATGTTGCTGTAAACCTCCGCATGTTTTTCCATGGCAGCAAACATCGCCTCATCGCACAGCGTGCCGCCGCAGAATAAGCCGCGAATGTACTTTTGCTGCGGGGTCAGGCGGGCGCGGACCTCTTCAATCAGCGGCCAGTTGAGCGGATGCAGATCGAGGCTCTCTTTTTTCACGCCAGTCAGCAGTACCGCTTTCAGCGCCGCCTCTTTAGTGCCGCGTGCAAACAGCAGACCGTTTTCATCCGCAGGCGCGGCTTCACGTCCGAGGAAACACACCACGACGGGCTTATGGCAGGCGCGCGCACGTTCCAGCACCTTGCGCGCCACTGTTGGCGCAGGAGGTTTGGAGATAAGCGCGATGATCTCGGTTTGCGGATCGACCTCCAGCATACCAATCGCGTCAAGCATCATCAGGCCGCCAATCTTTTCGCTCAGATCGCGTCCACCGGTGCCAATCAGTTGGGAAATCCCGCCACCAAACTCGTGAATGCGTACGCTCAGCTCCTGGCTACCGGTACCGGAGGCACCAACAATTCCGATGTTGCCGCGACGCACCGCATTGCCAAAACACAGCGCCGCGCCGTTAATAATGGCGGTTCCGCAATCGGGCCCCATCATCAGCAGCCCTTTTTCATGCGCCAACTGCTTGAGCGCCAGTTCGTCTTCAAGAGAGACGTTGTCAGAGAACAGCATCACGTTGAGGTTATTTTGCAGCGCCTGACGCGCTTCACGCGCGGCAAACAGACCATTGACCGAGATCACCGCCAGGTTGCTGTCAGGAACATGCTTCTTCGCACTGGCGAGCGTGGCATAGCGCGCTTCATGCTGCCCCCCCTGCTCTTTATGCGTAAACAAGTCTTCAATCGCCACCAGCGTCTGATCGTTCGCCGCCTCGCTGGCACCTTTAATGACAATCATCAGGTCGCCACTTTTCGCCTCTTCAAGTTCAGGCGTGAGCAGACCGAGATTCTTCAGTACGCCCTTATTCATTTCTGTCGCCATAGCCACGAACGCCTGCTCAACGCCATCGAGCTTATTTGCGCGTGTGGAGATAGACATCAGTGAGACAGAATCAAAATACGTGTTCTTTTTAACAACTATCCTGATCGACATAATTCCCTCCGGACCTGTGGCTCAGGGCGCAGGCATCCGCCATGCCATACAGCATGTCGCAGCCAGAACTTGAGCCGATATTTTTAATGTCAGTAATATATTGCGTAGAAACGGGTTGTTGCTCTGTAATAATATGGTTCAGCAGCCGTCCGACGCTTTCCCGATAACGTTGATGAAAGGCTTCCTCTAGCGTTATTTTGCTGAGTAGCGTGGTATTATTTCCGGCACGTTGTAAGGCTGCTAAAAAATCATCACGATATTTCCCCAGCGGATGTCCAGGAATAAATAAAATAGTGCTTAAACCCACTAAATAGTCATCAGATGAGGGCGTCAGACCAATCCCCAGACCAATTAAATGGCTGACCGCTGTAGAGATATTTTCTCCTGTATGCAACGCCGCCAGTAATGTTTGCCGGCGATTAAGTAATTGGCGGGTGATTTCCAGATAAAACGGGTTATCCCCCTGGTACAGAAATAATGTGTCAGCGCTTCTTAGCTGTTGGCGGATAACCTCTTCCCAGCGCAGCCAGCGGATTGCAGCAAGGCTTATTGCATCAAGCCTCCACCGTGGTATGCGCCACGGCAGACAACCGGAAGTTTCTATCCATTTATCGTTGCCAACGGCTATCCCCGATTCGGTAAAACTGACTCTCTCACCGGGGTGAAACAGTTCTTCACAATGCGTCAGCGCCAGCCGACAGCTGTTAGGCGCGTTATCACAACCTTCACTCAGTAACGTCAGCAACCGCTGCTGTTCAGGTATCAACAGGTTTACCGCGCGGGAAAAAACCTGTTCAACCCGTCCTGTTCCCCGGAAAGCGAGAAACGCGCCGTCTGCGGTTAGCGCCCGTACGCATCGCCGTGATGGCGTGGCGATAGTGGCGCTCCTCTGTCAGGCTCCGGCCGCAATCAGCAGCTCGGCAATTTCGTGGTATCCTTTCTCCCGCGCCAGCTCCAGCGGGGTTTTACCGTATTTATCCGTCATGTGCGGGTTTGCGCCATGGTCGAGCAGCAGCTTGACGATTTCCTGCTGTTTCGCGCCGCCGTCATTAAGCACGATGGCTTCCAGTAACGGCGTCCAGCCGACAAAGTTGGTATGATTAACATTGATATCGGTACGCAGCAGCAGTTCGCGCACGATCTCTACATGACCTTTTTCGCTGGCTGGCGTAATACCGACGCCGCCAAAACGGCTCAGGCAATTAAGATCGGGATTGGCCGGTAATACGGTACGCAGCAGCGTTAAATCGTTAGTCAGACAGCTAATCAGGAATGGATTAAAACAGGTTTGATCCTGTTTATTAATATCGGCACCGGCAGCAATCAATAAAGAAACACAGTCATAATGTTTATTCAGGCTGGCAATAATTATGGCAGTGCGCCCCTGGCGGTTAGTGGCATTAATATCCACATTTTTTGCCAGGCAGGATTTTAACCCATCGGCATCACCCTGCTCTGCCGCCAGCAGAAATTCAGTAATGAGTTCTTTCTCTGACATAATCGCTCTCCTGCAGTTTTTTAGACTTTTTAAATATCCGATAAGTTGAGAATAGCAACAGAGTGCAGAGAATAATATCCGCTTAAATTTCATTCATCGTAAGCGTGTTGATTATTGAATCAAATTTAACAATGAGAACAAAACGTGCTGTAGTGCAATCTTTTCCTTATGACAGAGCCGCTTTTAGCCATTAATCAGTTGTCAGGAAAATCAGGCGTGATGCTACACGGATAGCGGCCTGCAATTAATATACAGAAGTGTGATTGCCTTCAAATCAATTGTAAAACTAGTGTTAAATTCTGTTCAAAACTGATTGCTCTGCATAAGGATTACAAATACATTCAACAATCATCGCGTCGCAGATGCGCGTTTGTCGCCGGAGGGGAGGAAGATGAATTCAATTTTTACCGAGGAAAACCTGCTGGCATTTACGATGGCAGCCCGCTACAGCAGCTTCAGCAAGGCGGCTGAGGAACTTGGCTTAACCACATCAGCAATTAGTTACACCATTAAGCGCATGGAGGTGGGGCTCGACGTGGTGCTGTTTACCCGCAGTACCCGCAGCATTGAGCTGACCGAGTCCGGACGCTATCTGTTTCGCAAGGCGACCGACCTGCTCAACGATTTCCACGCCATCAAGCGCAGTATTGATACCATTGCTCAGGGCATTGAAGCCCGGGTACGCATCTGTATTAATCAACTGTTGTATACCCCTCAACATACGGCACGACTGCTGCAGGTACTCAAGAAACAGTTTCCAACCTGCCAGATAACCGTCACCACTGAGGTGTATAACGGCGTCTGGGATTCGATCATTAACAACCTCGCCAACATCGCTATCGGCGCGCCGGATACGTTACTGGACGGCGGGGGGATTGATTACACCGAGATCGGCGCGATCCGTTGGTCGTTTGCGATTGCCCCGGATCATCCGCTGGCTTTTATGCCTGAACCGATTTCTGAGAGCCAGTTGCGCCTGTACCCGAACATCATGGTGGAAGACACCGCCCACACCATCAACAAGAAGGTCGGCTGGCTGTTACACGGACAGGAGTCGATTCTGGTTCCTGATTTTAATACCAAATGCCAGTGCCAGATCCTGGGTGAGGGCATCGGTTTTCTGCCGGACTATATGGTGCGCGAGGCGATGGAAAAGTCGTTGCTGGTCACGCGGCAGATCCACAACCCGCGTCAGGATTCACGGATGCTGCTGGCGACCCAGCATTCGGCCACCGGTCGTGTAACCCAATGGATTAAAAAAGAGTTTGGCCCACAAGGGGTGTTGACGGGAATTTATCAGGATTTGCTGCATCGGGAGTGATGCGCCGGACGGCGGTCATGCCTTCCGGCGCACGTAAGATTATCAGGCGCGAATATCGTCGTACTCGCGGGTTTTATCAAACTCATGTTTGGCAAACGGGCACAGCGGAATAACTTTGCGGTTTTCGGCGCGCATTTTCTCCACCACCTTCGCCACCAGCAGTTTACCGACCCCCTGGCCTTTCAGGCTGGGGTCGACATCGGTATGTTCAATGATGCTCAGATGCTCACCCGTCGGCACGAAGACAATCTCGGCAACCTGATTGCCTTCGGCATCGTTAACATAATATTTGTTGTGGCCTGCAAGAATTTCCATGGTCCCCTCACTCATTTCTGGCGATATTTCAGCGCACCGCTCGGACAGGTATCAATCACTTTAATGACCGTCGCGACTTCCACTTCATCCGGAATGATCCACGGTTTACGCTTCAGGTCAAAAAGCGCTGCGCTTCCCCGCACGCAGTTGCCCGAATGTTGACATATCGCCGTATTGAAGTAGACGTCAATCTTCTCGCCGGTATAGGCCCGGTAACCGGCATCCAGTAGTTCCTTATCCACGACATTGCCTCGCATTTTTTTATTGTCTGGGTCTAATCATAGACCTGTGCGAGGCTGAAGGAAGCAGCTGAAAGTAGAAATATCACTCAGGCCTTTTCTGCAACGATGGCTGCGGCTCTGGCGGCAAATACTCCAGCATCGCAGGCGTCGGCGGCGGTAGACGGTTATCGGCGATATCCCTGTCCACATCGATATGATTGATTTCACCACTTTCATGATGGTGAACCGTCAGCACCCGTGCTTTGTTCAGCTCTGTCACCAGTTCCCGGGTAATACGCAAACTTTCCGCCAGCTCATGATCTTCCAGTCCGGGTCTGCGACTGCGACGTTCCACCCGAAAACGAAACTGGTTGTACTTCGCCCAACCAATCAGCACCAGTCCGTTGACCAGCGCGACAAGGATGTAAAACGTGACCGTATCCAGCGTGGTGAAAAAGGGTCGCACGCCTATATAAGGTGAGTGCGCCAGAGCGGTGATCAGCCCTTTATAGATCAAATATAAAAAGCCAACCCAGGCAAAAAGCGTTAACAACACGTCAATGATGCGCGGCAGCAAACGCTGCTCCGTAAAGATCAGCGGCTGACTCATGATTCGATCCTCCCAATTCCACGATCGGGACTCACCCAACGCGCCCTGCCGCGTTTGCGTTTAAGCATTACTTTCGGGAAAGCGACCAGCGTGGTGAACAGGCTTAACATCCAGTACACCACCGGGAACCAGATAATCCAGAACAACGACGCGCCAATGCCTTTTTCATAGCGCCGCTCAATCATCAGACTCACCGCAAACTGCAGCAAGCACACCACGCCGAGGATTAGCCCAGTAAAGGCCGGCGGGAACAGATGTTGTACATACAGCGAGTCCGGCATCGGGATCATCAGCCCTAACAGGAACAGCACGATACTGATCGCATAGGCAAACGCCCAGGTGGTAGAAAAACAGAACTCAAAAAACAGCGGCCACATACGGCGATATTCCCATGACCACAGGCGGCGCATGTTCACGATAAACACCTCCGCACCGCCTTGCGCCCAGCGCAGTCGTTGTTTCCATAACCCTCTTAACGTTTCAGGCATCAGGATCCAGCACAGTGCGCGCGGCTCAAAGAATATCGACCAGTGGCGCAATTGCAGCTTCCAACTGATATCGATGTCTTCGGTGATCATGTCCGGGCTCCAGTAACCGACCTCGGCCAGCGCGCGACGACGAAACGCAGCAACCACGCCGGAAACGGTAAAGATCTGCCCATAAACTCGCTGAGTGCGCTTAATCAAGCCGATAATGGAAGAAAACTCCCCGACCTGCACCCGACCGATTAAGGTGGAGCGGGTTCGAATACGTGGGTTCCCGGTCACCGCACCGACGCGCGGGAACTGGATCAGCGGCGCCACAATATAGGCAACGGCATCACGGTCCAGTAACGCATCGCCATCAATACACACCAGGTAATCACTGCGCGCCGCTGCTGCCCCGGTCTTGAGCGCCAGCGCTTTGCCCTGGTTTTCAGCCAGATGAATCACCCGCAGACTGGGGTATTCCACCGCCAGTTGTTCCAGCACGTCGTGGGTGTCATCCGTTGAACCATCGTTGATGGCAATCACTTCAATATTTTTATATCGCTGCGCCAGCGCGGCCTCAATGGTTTCGCGCGCATTAATCCCTTCGTTAAAACAGGGGATCAGAATGGAAACCAGCGGATTCCCCTCCAGCGTCGGTGGCGGTGTGTCATCTCCCCATTTCCAGTGACGCTCACGGTAGAACCAGAAATAGACCCCGCCGCTTATCCACAAAGCAGACATAAACAAAGGCCAGAAGAAGACGAAGTTCAACATCACTTCACCTGTAAAGATGACCGCCACGCCAAACGGCAGGCTGAACATCAGGCAAAGTATCAGGAAAGCAATTATGCGATCGGTCATTTTTGCGGGTACCAGTATGAGGAGAACGTCGAGCGAATCTCTGACATCTCAGGTTTGTCGCTGATGAAATCATCCGGGTAATAGCCGTAGTTACCTGCACCGCTTAATTTCAGCTGGCGCATCCATTCGGCTATTTGTTTTCCGCTGATTTCAGCCTCGTCCCCGGATTTACGCCAGTCTCGTGCCTGTAGTTCAAACACGGTTTTGTCCAGCGCGCCGGGCGTTTGTGCAACGGCATTCACTAATCTGTCGAGCCAGGCGTTGGCATCATTAGCCGGGATCTGCTCCATGAAAGGCATCGCCATTGGTGCCGTCCAGTCATAGGTATTGAGGAAATCATTCAGGTTCTGCGCAAACCAGGCTTCACTCTCCGGCTCCAGTACCGGCATCGCGTAAATATTGCGCGCCGTTTGCACCTGCGGACCGCGAATATTACGCACCGCCTGGGTCAGTTGTTTGGTGAAGTCGATCAGCACCTTACTTTTCAGTCGCGTCCAGCGCTCGAACGCCTGTGGATTGCTACGGATTTGCTCAATGCTTCCGGGAAGCCCTGCGGCGCGGTAGGCAGCCAACGCCTCCGGTGACGCGTCTTCAAAGTCCGTCAGGAAAGCATCGTCATGGAACAAAATCCCTTTGAAGCTGGCGTGTTTGGCCAGGTCTTCATAGATTTCAGTGATGCGCTGACGCGCTTCGCTGCTCCAGGGAGACAGACGGACATAGTTCTCGCGGTTGATCGCTGTACGTCCCGTTTTCGGATCCCAGGCGGTTACGCGTGGGATGGAAGCGTCGAGATCGAAAGCCAGAACCGGCATCCAGGCATACACCGTCACCCCTGCCCGCGTTTGTAACTGCCAGGAGATATAGTTAAAGAGGTCGGCACGCATCGGCAGCCAGCGGTTAGGGAAATAGAGCTCGCGAATATTTCCGTCGCCCTGCGGATCGGCGTAGGCCTGCAGGAAGACATGAGAAATACGCATGTCATAAACGCGCTGGATAAGCTTGTCGATGTTTCGCTTCTGCTGAGCCGGGTCCTTGTCATACACGTAATCCAGATCGACATGCATCACGCGCATCGTCTGCGGTTCACGTACCTGAGCGACCTGGCTGGCAAAGCGCTTAAGAGAGGGGTTATCAGAGATTAGCACGCGCGGGATGTCATCAAGAAACTCGGCATTCGCCAACCCTTCGTTGAGCGTGAAGGCCATCTTATAGCCATGCTCTTTAGCCAGGTTTAACGTTGTGCCATTGGCTGCCCCGTAAGGCCAGACCCACGCGCGCGGTGATTTCCCGGTCACCGATTTGATCTTGTTGGTGATGAGAGAGATATCCGCGTTTATACGGCGCGTGTACTGTTCATCCGTTTCGTAAGTGCCGGTTTTCTTATCATACAGGCGGTTCGCCACTGCCGGTTCTTTACTTCCCTGCGGGTTGGCTTGTGCACCGAAATGCGAATTCCAGGTGTGTGCACCGACTTCCACCAACGGTGATTTACCCATCTCTTCGACCATTTTCCAGGTGGCGAATTTATCTCGCGCCGTCATTAAGCCGCCAAAATCGACTTTTTTGTTGGCGGGAGCATCAACCCAACTCCCTACCGGCGCCCAGAGCGCAGGCCAGTTATAGGCTTTCAGCAGCGGCCAGACGCGGGTATAAAAACTGCTATATCCGTCATCAAAGGTGAGTAATACCGCTTTTTCCGGCAACACGATTTTACCGTCATGGGCGTCCAGGATTTGCTGCACGCTGATCGGGTTATAACCATTATCACGCAGCCAGGCCATTTGGTCGCTCAACGCGCTGGTGCGCACAGAAAGATAGCGTTGGTCGGCGGCACCATCCTCGACATCGTGGTAGCCGAGCACCAGGAAGCTATTTTTCGGCCACGGATGATCCGCCGTCAGCGGCGTTCTCTCTGCGGGAGGAACGTAGCGAGGCGTTGTATTGTGCGCGCTACTGCACGCGGTAATCATCAACCAGCCAGCGATTAATGCGCTAAGCCACAGGCATCTTTTCAGCATGAACAATCCTTAAAACCTGACATTTAAATCGAAAGCGAGGGAGATATTCCGCTCACGTTTACCGTCGTAGGGGCGTTTATCCCAAATCAGCATCACCCCGCCATCTACGACGTTGTTCCATTTGAGCCGTTGTCCGTATCCCACCTGAACGATGGCACCAGCGTCCTGGCCTTGCTGCCAATAGCCACCTACACCAGCCAGACCTTGCTGCGTCCACACGGTGTCATAATGGCGGTAAAGAACCTGCTCCGCGCTCAGACCCGGTACCACGGAAAAATCACTCTTCGGGTTGTAATACGGCACATTCTCTTTGGTGTTGGTGCTCCCGCCGATGCCCGGGGTAAAGTCCAGGGTGAAGCGCGGCGTTGTCCACATGCGCTCTTTTCCGCTGAGTCCGTATTCGATGCGATCGTTACCATCTGAGAAATGTGATGCGGCAAACGACAGTTGATATTCACGTCGTTCGTTTTGATACCAGCGAACAAACATATCGCCGCCGTTGGCATACACGCCGCTACGCAGCGCGCGCAGTGGCGTATTACGCGACAAGCGCTCGGCCGAACCGCCTACGCGCCAGTTGTCATTGAAGTCATGCCAGCCGGAAAGACGACCGCCAATTTTCTGACCATCGCCATAATTTCGGCCAGAGACTTCCATTTCTGCCCAGTAGTCGCGGGAAGTCCATTCCGCCCCCGCAGCCAGATCGCGGCTGATGCCTTTACCTTCCTCAAATTCACCGGTAGCAAAGTTGAATCCAGTAAACAAGCGCCAGTTGTCGTTAATTGGCGGACTGTAAATGGCAGTATTGATATTGAAGTCATTCTTACCGCTGACCGGGCTATCGGACGAGATCCCTTGTGTGCCGCTAATGCGCACTTCCGACATTTTGTGGACATCACGAATACGCGCGAGGCGCAGCGTCGCTTCATCATCCGGGCTACGAGCGATGACATCATCCGTCAGTTCATCGGCCTGCCTCCATTCCTGGAGATCCAACGCAACATAAGCCTGCTGACGTTCCAGTTCCAGGTTGCTTGGCTCAATCACTTCCGCCAGCTTCAGCTCTTTCTCCGCCGCATGCGGCAAGGCACGCGCCTCAAGAACGGAGGCATAAGATATGCGCAGCCCCTGGTTACCTGAACCTGTTCGCGCCAGATGCTCTGCGAGCTTTTCAGCCTCAGGTAGTTCATTGGCAGCAATATAATATTGCGTCAGCATCGACTGTCCGAGCAGCCAGTTATCGTTAGGCTGCGGCGTTGGCGAACCATAGATGCGTCGCAGGTACGGACTCTCTTTGATTAAGTTTTCGGCCTGTTTTTTAGCGGCATCAAAGTTTTCATTATCGATATGCGCGTAGAACAGATCCTGTTGATCCTCAGGACCAAGCGGCGTAACGGGAATCGGTCCATTCGGGTAGTAGATGCTCATCAGCATCGCTTCGGTTTTTTCTGGCTGGCGTTCGCTTAACCATGCCGATGCTACCCAGCGTTTCGCGTAGTTTGGCACTTCGCCGCTCGCAGAAAGCGATTCGTATTCCTTAATCACTTCAGACGTTCGCTTACGAACCAGCAAAGCGCCCATGCGGTCAATTCTCGCCCGACGGACATCATTCTGCGCGGATGGCTCATCCTTCCAGGCAGCCAGCAACTGGTCATAACGGGCCAGCGCTTTATCCGCCACGATAAACCGCTCTTCTTCATTACGTGCAGACGTATAGGAGGAACGTACCATTTCGGCGGTCGCATCAAGCTCAAGGCGGCGCTTCACAGGATCTGCCGTAGGCACTACCTCCGCCATATTTAAGGCGGGCCCGGAAACACGGTTTGCTGACAGAGCAGACAGCAGCGTGGATTTTGCATTTTTGTTGCCAGGATCAACGTCATCCGCCTGGCTGGCAACCAACAGCGCGTCCCAGTTTTTTCCCTGAGAATGATATACGTAGGCAAGTAGCGCATCGGAGTCAGCCCCCGGATGTGCCTGTGCCCATTTATTCGCTTCAGTAAGGGCTTGCTGATTGTAGCGAGCATCTGCCAACGTCATTATCCAGCCGGTGCGTACGTCAACGTTGTCAGGCTCTTCCTGTAAAACGCTTTCCCATACCGCCAATGAATCATTCCAGTTTTTCTGGTTACGGTACGCACGTGCAGCGGCAACTTTGCCGCGCGCAGGCACATCCATCTGCCCACGATAGCGCTGCCAGATTTCAATAGTGGCTTTATCGTTGTTATCAACCCAACTGGAAACTTGCAGCCAGTCGGCAACCTGATTTGGCGTTAGCGCGCTTTGCTTTCCCTGATCCTCTAGGGAAGGTGCGAATAAGCAGGTCATTTCTTCCCAAGCTGACTCGCTGATTAAAATTTCGCGGATCTGGGCCGATTTTTTTCCCGCAAACACATCGAATCAGCCTATTTAGGCTATTTTTTCCACCATTTCTGGCGTTATTTCCGGTTTTTACTGAGATCTCTCCCACTGACGTATCATTTGGTCCACCCGAAACAGGTTGGCCAGGGTGAATAACATCGCCAGTTGGTTATCGTTTTTCAGCAGCCCTTTGTATCTGGCTTTCACGAAGCCGAACTGCCGCTTGATGATGCGAAACGGGTGCTCCACCCTGGCACGGATGCTGGCTTTCATGTATTCGATGTTGATGGCCGTTTTGTTCTTGCGCGGATGCTGCTTCAAGGTTTTTACCTTGCCGGGACGCTCGGCGATCAGCCAGTCCACATCCACCTCGGCCAGCTCCTCGCGCTGTGGCGCTCCTTGGTAGCCGGCATCGGCTGAGACAAATTGCTCCTCTCCATGAAGCAGATTACCCAGCTGATTGAGGTCATGCTCGTTGGCCGCGGTGGTGACTAGGCTGTGGGTCAGGCCACTCTTGGCATCGACACCAATGTGGGCCTTCATGCCAAAGTGCCACTGATTGCCTTTCTTGGTCTGATGCATCTCCGGATCGCGTTGCTGCTCTTTGTTCTTGGTAGAGCTGGGGGCCTCAATGATGGTGGCATCCACCAAAGTGCCTTGGGTCATCATGACGCCTGCTTCGGCCAGCCAGCGATTGATGGTCTTGAACAATTGACGTGCCAGTTGATGCTGCTCGAGCAGGTGGCGGAAATTCATGATGGTGGTGCGATCCGGCAGGGCGCTATCCAGGGATAATCGGGCAAACAGGCGCATGGAGGCGATTTCGTACAGGGCATCTTCCATGGCACCGTCGCTCAGGTTGTACCAATGCTGCATGCAGTGAATACGCAGCATGGTCTCCAGCGGATAGGGCCGTCGGCCATTGCCCGCCTTGGGATAAAACGGCTCGATGACAGCGGTCATATTCTGCCATGGCAGAATCTGCTCCATGCGGGAGAGGAAAATCTCTTTTCGGGTCTGACGGCGCTTAGTGCTGAATTCACTATCGGCGAAGGTGAGTTGATGGCTCATGATGTCCCTCTGGGATGCGCTCCGGATGAATATGATGATCTCATATCAGGAACTTGTTCGCACCTTCCCTAG